>CACIWU010000013.1 GCA_902590435.1 uncultured SAR324 cluster bacterium
CAATAAAGGATTTGATACATTAAAAATATCTATAATAAGAGATAAAATAATTCTGAAAGATGGAGAAGCACAATCTAGTATTTTCGATTATCCTTTAAAGAAAGATAATAAAATTTCAAGTGATACCAATCGAATTGGTATCATAAAACTACCTTCTTTTTATGTTGATTTTAATGATCGAAGAAAAAACCCAAAAAATTTCAAGAGTGCATCTAGAGATGTCAAAGTGCATCTTAGAAATTTTGTTGAGGAAAATGTAGATGGAGTAATACTTGATTTAAGAAATAATGGTGGAGGTGGACTTGATGAGGCTATTAATATGGCGGGTTTATTTATAGGACAAAATCCAGTAGTAATTGTAAGACAATCTGGAGGGAGAAGAATCACAGTCCATCGCAGTCGCGAGAAGGTAATGTATTCTGGACCTCTTTTAATAATTCTTAATCGATATAGTGCTTCTGCATCTGAAATTCTGGCAGGGGCGTTACATGATTTTAATCGGGCTTTGTTAGTGGGAGACACAACAACTTTCGGTAAAGGAACAGTTCAGAATATCTTCCAGCTTCCTGAGGGATATGGAGCTTTAAAAGTCACTATTGCACAATTCTACCGTGTTTCAGGGTGGTCTACACAAAACCGAGGAGTGGAGACAAATATTATTTTACCATCAATTAACAATGTTAGAGAAATAGGAGAATCTACTTTAGAAAATGCGTTGCCTTGGCGCTCTATTGACCCTGTTTCCTACCAAGCTAGTAAAAATCTAAAATCTATTATCACAAAATTAAAGAATTTTTCTGAAAAAAGAATTTCAAATTCAACTTACTTTAAAACAATAAACGAGGACATTGAGGTATATATAAATGAAGTGAAACCCCTAAAATATACTTCTATACTAAAAATACAAGAGGATGATGCAGCGCGCAAATCCAGGCGTGATCTGGAAGTTTCAAATGCAAAAGATAAAGAAGAAAAATTTTCCGACGATGAAAATTCCGAAAACAATAAAGAACTTAAACTTGATGATTATATAAAGGAAAGCATGGCAATTTTAGCCGATTACATAAAACTAGTTTCAAAGGATAAAAAATAATGACAGAAGATTATATACCCGGTAAAGAAATAGATTTAAATCTTGAAAAAATTTTAATCTCAAAATCACAAATTGAGCAACGTTTAATAAACCTAGGTTCAGAGATATCCAATGACTATAATGGGAAAGAAATACATGTAGTTGGTGTACTCAATGGAGCCTTCATTTTTTTAGCTGATTTAGCAAGACAGCTAAAAGTCTCATGTAAAATCTGTTTTTTACAAGCTTCCAGTTATAATGATCAAAAGGTAAGTTCCGGAAAAGTTAAATTAATGCATAATTTAGATCTAAGAGGAAAAGATGTGCTAGTCGTTGAAGATATCTTTGATACAGGACAGACCCTAAAATGTATTCTAGAAGACTTACAGTTACAAGAACCAAAATCTTTGGAAGTCTGTGCTTTACTTAGTAAAAAAATCCCTAAGAAAATCCCAATAAATGTTAAATACATTGGATTCGAAATTGAAGATCGTTTTGTTGTAGGTTATGGACTCGATTATGCTGAAAAATACAGAGAAATCCCATATATTGCCTATATTAATTGAAAAAAAATTTTTTAATTAATATTAAAATTTTTATTAAAAAATAGCTTAATCTATGAAAATAATTTGAAACTTATAAACTCAGTCCCTACCATATATATCTTCGATCCGTTCAATATCATCCTCTCCAAAATATTCACCAGTTTGAATTTCAATAAATCTCAATTCAATCTTACCAGAATTTTCCATACGGTGAATAGATCCTTTTGGGATGTCGATTGATTCTCCCTCTTTTTTGTTGAGTCGGACACCGTCTAATGTTACGATTCCATTTCCATTAAGAATAAACCAATGTTCTAATCTTTTACTATGTTTTTGAAGACTAATACTTTGTCCGGGATAAACTACTATTTCTTTAACTTTATGGTCCTTTTCATCTGCAATAACTTTGAAAAACCCCCACGGACGCTTATCTTTTTCAGTATTTTTTTTCATAACTTTTTAAGTTTTTAAGATATTTTGACTTTAATTTTATTAGAAAACGAATAATTTTCAAGAAAAGACAATAATTATTTTTTAAATTTTGCAAAAAAACATTAATATTAAATTAACAAAACAAAAAAATTATGAACACTACCTTAAAGAAATTCATTTTAACAACTGCTTTATTATTTATCTCGTATCAAGCAATGGCAGTAAAAGCTAAAATACGATTTCTCTTTCCTATAAACACAAAGCACACAACTGATGGATTCCCGGATTCAACTCTTCAAACATCTGAATTCGTACTGGCCTTTTTAATGCCAGTTTCTAGAGACACTCAGCTCGATTTAGGATATTCATATTTTAATGCCCGGATTGAAGATTCTAATGAGGTCTCAGACAAATATTCTGGTGTGTTCAGAGCTCATTTGTTTCAAGTGGGAGCGGGTTACTCAGGATTTAAAATAACTAGAACAATTTCTCTAATTGTAGATTTGGCAGTACGAATCCCTATTAGCGGACAAGGTGAGGTAAAAGGGAGTCAGAATAATTCTGAGGCAAAATCCATTAGTGGAATGGGATATTTTATCAACTCCGGTGCTGCCTACGGAAACTTAGAAATCACAATATTCTATCAAAAACGTGACCTCAGTTTTGATGGGTTAACAGTTTTAAGAAATGGAGAAAATGAGGATGTAGCTATACATTCTACAGAATACGGACTCGGCTTTGGATACACATTTTGATGATTAAAAATGTTACATATTCTAGTAAATGAGGAATACAAAAATTTGTTTAAAAAAATAAGAATTGAGACACCCGATTCTATTTTCTTAAAGTTAGTTGATTTTACAATTCCTACGGAAAAACTTAATCTTCAACTTAGAAAGGCAGATGCAATTATTGGCCAAGTAAATTTGACTGATGCCCAATATAAAATCGCAAGAAAATTGCGCATAATTCAAACTTTAAGTGCCGGTTACGACAAAATTAATCTCACTAAAGCCAAAAAGCACAAAATTTTGATAGCAAATAATAACGGTGCAAACTCAATATCTGTAGCAGAACACTCGCTAATGCTTATTTTAGCTCTTTACCGAAAACTGATAATTCATCACCAGTCAATTGTAAATGGCTCATGGAAAAATTTAAAATATCAAAATAGAGAACTTCATGGAAAAACATTAGGTGTTTTTGGATTAGGACATATTGGAATGGCTTTGGCCCAAAGGGCTTCTGCACTGGGAGTGAATGTAATCTATTTTGATATAGAACGCAAATTTGAAGCCGAAAAAAAATTAGGATTTAAATATGTCTTCCCAGATGACTTACTAAAGAATTCTGATATAGTAAGCTACCATGTACCTAAAACAAAATATACTCACAAAATTATAAATAAGAATTCTTTAAATCAAATGCGTCGAGACGCTATACTTATAAACACTTCTCGAGGTTACATACATAATGAAGAGGATATATGCGAAGCCTTATCTAAAGGTAAAATATTTGGTGCAGGACTTGACGTTTTTGAAATAGAGCCATTACAAAAAAACTCTCCACTAAGAAAACTGAAAAATGTTTTACTTACACCTCATAGCGCTCCAGACAAAGAATCATACTTGAGATCAATCAGAAACGCTCTAACAAATATTATTCAAGTTTCTAAAGACAAACCTCCTTTATCTATTGCAAAAGATTACAATGAAACAACAAAAAGATTTTTGAATGAATTTCCAAATCTAAAATTTTTTCCTTAAAAAAGACTACGAAAATTTCACAAAGGATTATTGGACCGTGTCTTGCAGATAATATTAAGAATAGTAAATATTAAAATTTAATTGATTAGGAATATAATCATGGACAATGTTCCAGCAAGTCTATATAGAGAATTGGGTGTTAAGCCTGGAGTTTCTCCGCAACAACTGAGGCAGGCATATCGAAAATCTGTTATGCGCTATCATCCTGATACAGCAAAGGGAGGTGGCAATACCGATAAATTTAGACAAGTAACAGAAGCATATAAATTGCTTCAAAAAATGACTGTTGAAATGCAACGCTCAAGTAAGTCCACAGCAAAAAAATCCTATGATTTAAAACAGAAGTTTGCTTCAGTTTTTCTTAAAAAAAAAAATGATCCTAAAGAAATTAAAAAGAGCTATAGAAAAACTACCTTTACAAAAGCTGGTAATGAAAAAATTAAGGTAAACCAACAAACATCAAGGCTTTCACTTGAAGAATTAATAAATTGTGTCGAGCTTTCAGAAAATGAGTATGTACGTCAGGTTGCAATGGAAGCTATTGCTTTAAGAAGAGAAGATCGAGGTGTGAATTATTTATTACAGCTTTTAAAAAAATCCGATCCCTCATTTCGTACTCATTTGATAGATGCTTTAAGATTAAGTGGTTTTGACAAAATAAGGAATCATTTATTCCCTTTTGTCTTAGATCCTTCGATAGAGATTGCCTCTTCTGCAATTAGGACTTTGGAAAGTATAGACAAAGAAAATCGCCTAAGTATAATAGAACTCCTTCGAAAAAATACATCCCATTCACAAAATCTAATTTTAAAAAATATCTCTATTCTAAAAAATCGTTTTTTATCTGTTACAACATCCAAAAACCTGCTAGGAAAAATTTTGTTGCATTCAAACAAACTTACAGAAGAGCAGCTTGAAATAGCTTTATTAATGCAAAAAAAATTCCCTCTTTTAATTGGTCAAATTCTTAGATATCTTGAATATGTATCAATAGCAGACATTAAATTTTCAATTGCATCTCAAAAGAAATTACGTTAGCCTTATCGGTAAAAATACCAAATTATTTTAGATTTAAAAACATTAATCCTCCTAAGCATACCGGACTTCGAGAAATTCAAAACATTATATTTTTTAAATATTTTTGGTAGCAAGAATTCTAATTTTGATAACAAAAAACATTTTCGTTAATTCTAAAAAAAATTAATAGAGAAATAATGAATAAACATAAATCAAAATTCCACATTTTTTCATCTCTTGATGAGGTAAAAAAATTCAAAATATTATTTTTCCCTTTTTCAATAAAAGCTGAAAAAATTTTTCAAATCTATTAAAAAAATAATCAAAATATGCCTAAGAGCCCAAATTCAAAAGATCTTTCTTCCGCAGAGAATCAAGCTAATTTAACTAAAAATAAATCTATTAATGCTAATACTTTTAATGATGATGAAAGTTTTGATTTTTTCGAATTATTATTTACCCTTTGGAGAAAAAAATTATTTATTATCACTGTGACTTTAGCTGTTTCACTGTCATCTTACTTTTATGTAAAACAAATACCCAATAACTATATTGTTGAAGCAGTGCTATTCCCTCCCAAATTTAATGATGTTATTCCCCAATTTAATGATATTCTTAGTGTTAATTTTGAAACGAATCAGAATCCTAAAAAGATTTTTTATGATATATATAAATTATATAGAAGAAATCTCAGCTCACATAAATTACAAAAGAAATTTCTTTTAGAAACAAATCTAGTCGAAAAATTTGTTCCGAAATCAAAAAATGATGAAAGAGCTAAAATTGACGCAAGCATTGCATTTTCTTCGACGATGATGATTGATTATAGTGATTATGAAGAAAAAATAAGTATTCGAATGCAAACCTTAGATCCATATTTCACAGCTGAAGTACTAAATAAATTTATTTTATTTATTGAAAAGGAAACTATCGATAGTCAAAGAGAAAAAGCCCAAAAGATACTTGACAATCAAATTGTAGAAGTTGAGATTAATATCTCATCTAAAAGAATGGTGGCTAAAAGACGTCGTGATGATCAGATTAACCGTTTTGAAGAGGCAATAATTATAGCAAAAAGTCTTGGTTTTGAAAGGAGAGTAGATGCAACAAACATTATTCAAAACACTAGTCAAATTGAAATTAACACATTATCAACTCCCCTTTACTATATCGGAACCAAAGCCCTTAGTTCTGAAATTTCAATATTAAAAAAACGTAAGTCAGATGATCCTTTCATCTTGGGGTTACGAGATTTGCAAGAAAGACTAGCATTACTAAAATCAATTAATTTTAATACTATTATACAAAATGCTATAACAATAGATCAGTTTGCTTATCCAACATTAACACCTATAAGTCCGAATCGAAAACTTTATTTTACAATTAGTAGTTTTATAGGTTTATTTTTAGCAATATTTATAGTAATCATTTTTTCAGCTTATCAAAAGGAATCTTTAAAATTTAAGAAAATAAAAGAATAAAAATGATAATACTATCCAAAACTGAAATTTTTTAAAATTTTTTAAATAAAATCACATTAAAGCATTCTGCTAGATTATTCTAACAATGAGCGTTTTTTATACAGAGGTAATTTTATCACTATAAAAAGTTCTTAAATGTATTTAATTAACCAGAAATAGAAAGTCCTTCGATCAACAGGGCAGGAATAAAAAGATTTGAAATTTCTGGCTGGTATGTATCTCCACTTTCGACAATTTTCAACATAATTTCAAAAAAATTTCCAGCCATTGTTATATTTTCAACAGGGTGAATTCTACGACCATTTTCGTATAGAAAACCTTGAACTCCTATCGAAATATCTCCACTTATAGGGTTACACCCTGCATGTCCATCAAGCTGAGTCACAAGTAAACACTTTTTAGTCAATGCACAAAGATTTTCTAGGCTATAACTACCTTTCGGCCAAACTAGATTGTGCGAACGAGTTGCTATTCCAGAAGAGTATGATCGAGTTGCGTGTCCAGTTGAGCATTTATTTTCTTTTCTAGCAGACTCAACATGATATAAAAAATTACTAAAAATTCCTTCTTCAATGATTGGTATGGGTTTAGTCAAGCATCCTTCCGCATCGAGAAAACAAGAATGATTAGCTCCTTTTCGATGAGGATCATCTCGTATCGTTAGTCCAGAAATAGCAATCTTCTCTCCAAGTTTCCCTTTAAGACGAGACATTCCTCGCTGAGCTGATTCTGCAGAAAAAGCTCCAAAAAACATACCTAATAACCTTGGAGCCATATACTCATCTAAAACCACTGGTAATTTACAGCCTGATATTGAGGAAGCATTCAACATTTCGGCAGCTTTTTCTACTGCATAAATTCCCATTCTTTTACCTTCTTGCTGGTCCAAAACTCTCCTATGCAAAAAATGAATTCCAGATTTTCTTGAACCTTTATATTCCAAAAGTGGTCCACACCAAGCTGAAACTTCATTTGATTTTTGACTATTTGAAATACCTCTAGTAGAAATTAAAAGTGATTCTCTGCAACCCTTTGAAACTCCAAGATAAGGGATAGAAACTACTCTTTCATCCTTTAATTTGATTGCATCTTCTATTGAAAGACCAAATTCACTTAGTTCATCCACACCTATTTTCTCAAGTTCTAGATTATATAGTTCAAGCAACGAAGAATCTGGAATATCTTCCGGTGCTTCCAACATTTCGACCTCAGTTGGATCTTGTAATTTTGAATTTTCATATGCATTTTTATATGCCTGCTCAATAGATTTATGACTAAATCTTTCTGTTGAAGCAAGACCTGTTCTGCCTTCATCTATAATTCTGATTCCTAAACCAAGACTCGTAGATTGTTCTACTTTTTCAATCTTCCCATCAAGGATATTCACTTCTAATAATTCATTGCGCTCAACTAGGACGTCAACGTTTCTTTGATTATTTTTTTCCGCCAGATTCAACACCTGTTCCGCAGCCAGATTCATTTCAGACATTTTATAAATTTAAATCTGCATAAGAGTAATATTTGTAAAATATAAAATTATATTTATAATATATAAACCACTTAAAATGTTTTACACATAATAATTACACACTTCTGAGAAATGAAAAAATCATTTTTTATAAAATATTTTTCTCTAAATATCTAATAAAAAATATATCTCACTTGCCTCTTAGAAATAGTTTTAATAGACTCAGATCTACTATTTATCAAAGAAATAGTTAAATTTAATTCTATTTAAGAATAGTTAAGAAAATTCGTATATCAAAGTTATTTCTAACATATAAATAATGACACAACTTCACGATAAAAAATAATATCTAAAAAAATGAATGGAGAAAAATCTTTGATTATAAAGGTTTTTTGATGAAAAATTTAACCACCTTAAAATAAATTTTATGAAAAATTTTGTTTTTGCGATAGTTGGTGCATTAGGAAATGTTGGAGAAGAAGTATTAAAAATCTTAGAAGAAAGTGACCTACCCATCAAAAATATTATACTAATGGATGTTGGACATAACATAGGTAAAAAAATTTTCTGGAGAGAGAAAGAATATACAGTTTTTGAATCAAAACCGGATGGATTTTTAGGGGCTGATATAGCAATTATGAGCGCAGGATCAGAAGCATCCAAAGAATTATCGCCTAAAGCGGTGAATTTTGGTTGCGTGGTTATTGACAATTCAACCGCTTTCAGAATGTCTTCAGAACATCCGCTTGTTATTCCAGAAGTTAACGCCTACGAACTGGAAAATCATTGCGGCATTATAGCCAATCCAAATTGTTCAACTATTCAAATGTTAGTAGTGCTAAATCCGATTCATAGAAAATATAAAATAGAAAGAGTAGTCGTGAGTACATACCAAGCAGTTAGTGGATCTGGAATAGCTGGAAAAAATGAATTAAAAAAACAAATTGATGCTTTTTCAACAGGGAAAAAAATTATCTCATCTGTTTATCCCCACCAGATTGCTCTAAACGTAATTCCTCACATAGACTTTTTTCTTGAAAACGGCTACAGCAAAGAAGAAATGAAAATGATATTGGAAACCGCAAAAATACTGGACCCAAATATTAAAATTACTGCTACTACTGTACGCGTACCAGTTATAACAAGTCATTCTGAAAGTCTTAACATCCAAACTAAGGAGAGCTTTGAAATAAATGATATTAAAACCCTACTAGCAAATTCACCAGGAATTAAACTTGAGGACAATCCTGAAAAAAATATTTATCCACTCCCATTGAATTCAAGTGGTAAGGATGAAGTTTTTGTAGGTAGAATTCGTCAAGACTTTTCGGCGAATAATGCAATGAATATGTGGTGTGTGTCTGATAATTTAAGGAAAGGCGCTGCGCTTAATGCTGTCCAAATTGCAAAGGAAATAATCCATAGAAAATTAGTGAGAGTTCCTTAGAGAAAAAATAAAATAAATAATTTAAAAAAAATGAAGCCAAAAAATATAGAGGATCAAATCATTGTGATGAAATTTGGTGGCACTAGCCTTCGCAGCAAAGAAAGCCGTTCAAATGCAATTAATCATATAAGACGTCACTACGAGTTAGGGAAAAAAATAATTGTAGTTGTTTCTGCAATGGGACGGAAGGGTGAACCCTATGCCACAGACACTTTAATTTCTCTAATGAAAAATATAGGAGAACCTGTCAATCCAGAGGAACTTGATTCGGTAATTAGCATTGGAGAAACGCTCAGTTCTAAAATTTTTTCACATTTTTTAAATCAAAATAACTTGCCCGCAGAATCTTTCTCAGGAAGAAAAACAGGCATCTTAACAAACAATAAACCAGGAAACGCTGAAATTTTAAAAATTGACACATCTAAATTAAAAATTACTTTAAACCAAGGTAAAATTGCAGTAGTTGCTGGTTTTCAGGGAACTAATTCTGAAGGAGAAATTCGTACTTTAGGACGTGGAGGAAGTGATACTAGTGCTGTAGCTCTAGGTTCAGCAATAAATGCCGAATTTGTGGAAATATACTCGGATGTTGAAGGAATCGCGAATTGTGATCCAAATAAGATCCCAGAAGCCTCATTTCTTGAAGAAGTTGGTATCAAACAAGTAATGAGTATGGCAAATGAAGGTAGTAAAGTCTTGCATCCTCGAGCTGTTCTAGCGTCAATGAAAAGCAAAACTAAAATTGTTGTAAGAAACACATTTAGTAATGCTAAAGGTACAACCATCATACATAATCTCCCCAATAAAACGTTAAAACAGGTTGTTTTAGCTCACAGAGAAAATATGACAATGATAAAAATTAATACTGATCTTGATTTAAATATAAATTTTCCAGAAATGATTTTAATAGATAAAAAAAGATGCCTTTTGAAGCATGATATTTATTTGGAAAGCCAAATACATGAAATACAGAAGTTGTATGGCAAAATTTCTAAGGAAAGTGGTTGGTCTACAATTTCAGTCGTATTCGAAAATAAGGTTGAAGAAAGATTTCCCATCCCTGATGCTGAGATTATTTCTTCTAGTGAAAATGTAATTTGCTATCTTCTAAAAGAAGAAAACTTATCAATTTCTCTTAGACAATTATTTAATTATTATAACAGATTTAAGTAAATCATTTCTTTAGCGTAATAAAATGTAAGCTGAATAAATCCTCCCACCTACAGTAACCCAACATAAGCACCCAAAAATTATCGCAATAATAGGAAAAAATTCTGGGAAAAAACAAACAATAATATAGAATGCTATAGTTTCTGTTCCCTCTACTAATCCTTTCATATAATAAAATGCTTTTTTACTTTTTTCTCTTAACAATATATCATTTTTTTTTGTAATTGCAGCAAAAGCCAAAAAGCTAGTGCCTGTTCCTACAAAAGAAAATAATAAAAATATTGACGCCAAACTATTTTGTTTTGGTTCTGATAATGCAAATCCAATAATTACCGCGGAATAAAAAATAAAATCACAGGTAATATCAAGATATCCACCAAAACTAGTACTTCCCTTCTTCCTTGCTATTGCTCCATCTAGTCCATCAAAAAAACGATTAATAATAATCAATATTATCCCCAAAAGATAATATTTAAAAGAGATAAAAGATGCAGCTACAAGTCCAATAAGAAAACCCAATAGGGTAATCGAGTTGGCAGAAATATTGTTAGGTATACACTCGGAAATGTATTCAATTTTTTTTTGCAATAACCGATTAGCCCAATGATCTAACATGTTTTGATGTCTTATTCTCCTTATCAAAATAGAAATATTTAACGTATTTTCATAAAAATATTTTAAGAATTTAACAAGGAGCTATTGAAAGTATACTACTTATAATAGAAATATTTTCGAACCATTACAAACGATCCTATTTTGAAAACTTATAATACAAATAAATCTTTCACTGCTGATTTGCTATTCGTTCAATTATCGCATTTGCAATATAAGGCTTACCAACATATTTTTTTGGATCCTTGTACTTATCTAGCAGCCAAGCAACTTGAGTTCCATCTGATTCAAATTCCTCAGCACGATTGACAACAATTATTTGAGAACCATTATTTCTTGAAAGTCTTTCTTTCGCAATTGCAATCAATTCTTTGTGTGGAATATTTTCTTCATATTTAAACGTTACCATTTTCAATTCAGGAAACTCTTTCTTTACTTCATCAATCACCTTTTTGGTTGGCAAAAGCTCCAAAGTCAATTTACTTGATTTACTCGATAATTTCCCCTCAAAAACTGACTTCGGTTGATAATCTGCTACAGCTGCTGTAAAAATCCCCCAATCGAAAGATTTTTTTTTAAGAGAATCAAAAACTTTTGTTCTATAATCATTAAAAGTTTGAACTCGCTTTGTATTCAAATATTCCGGAGCAGGATTACTGCCCTCTCCAAGAATTAAATCAACTTCGGCTCCCTTAAACCAAGCCTCTCTGGCTATTTCTATAGAAAGAGCTCCCGTAAAACTTGAAGTAATTAATCGAATACTATCTAACTTAACTGGAGTTGGTCCTCCGGTTATAAGTATTGACTTTCCTTTTAATGACGCTTTTTTTAGTGACTTTATAGTTGAAGCAACTATCAATTCAAATGAAGCAAGTTTATTTTTTCCATGAATTTGATTTGGTGGAATTATAATTGCTCCCATTTCATTTAATAAATTCAAAGATGAAGTTAATATACTGTTATGCATCACTCCATTCATTGCTGGAGCGAACAAAATAGGGGTCCCTTCCCTTTCCATTCTTCCAATTGCCACTGCAATTGCAGTGGTCACAACAGAATCTGCTATTCCTAATGCAGCCTTGTTAATGGAATTGTATGATGCCGGCACAACAAGAAAAGCATCAAAAGGATTTGAATCATTCAAATGTTCTGCTTCTAACGAGAAACTGTCTATTACTTGATTTTGAGAACACCACTCCAAAGCCTCTTTTGAAACGTAACGCAAACCTCCTGATGTAGCAAAAACAGTTACATCTGCTCCTTCCTTTCTGAGAAGGCGAATAAGTTCTGGCACACGGTACGCTGCAATACTCCCAGTTATCAAAAGTGCAACGCGCTTTTCGGATAAGTATGAGCCAGTTAATAAGACTTCTCTGTCCGTTATTTCAGAATAATCAGGGGGATCAAAATTCCATTCTAAAGTCATTAATGGTTTAATATTTTAAGATTATAAAAAATATCACAAATTTTTGTAGTTTTAACCAGTTTTTTAAAAAAATCGCATTGGAAAAATTTAATAGCTAATGTCATTGTTCTTTAAAAACGATTCCTCCGAATAAAAATTTCACAAAATCTTTGCTGCTAATTCAGCTAAGCCTGATCTCTCTACAGTTGAAAAACGAACATGTCCTGCTAAATTTGAATCTTTAAACCGCTCTACTAATTTACTCATACCGTTTGAAGAAAGATTCACTTTTGAGTTATCAATTTGGTTTGGATCGCCAGTTAAAACGATTTTTGTACCCTCTCCTGCTCTCGTTACAATTGTTTTCATTTCGTGAAGAGTTAGGTTTTGTGCTTCATCAACTATCAAAAATTGATTTGGAATTGTGCGCCCACGGATGTATGTTAACGGCTCCACCGTCAGCAAACCTTTATTTATTAACTCATTATATGTACCTCGATTGGAATCTTTTTTTGAATTAGAACTATTTATTAAAATTTCCAAATTATCAAAAATAGGCTGCATCCAAGGAACAAGTTTTTCCTGTGTATCACCAGGCAAAAACCCTATATCACGGCCCATGGGGAAGATTGGACGGGAAACAAGCATACGAGAATAAATTTTATTAACTAGCATTTGTTGCAAGCCTACAGCAAGAGCCAAAAGCGTCTTACCAGTACCTGCTTTCCCACTAAGACTTACAATAGAAATCTTTGGATTCATTAATAATCCTATTGCCAAGCACTGCTCAACATTTCTAGGTCTTACTCCCCATACACCCAGCTCTTTTTTAACCAACTCAAATTTCTGAATTTCTTTGTTGTATATCAACAAAATATCTTCATCAGGAACTTCGTTACTTCTAAGCAACAACCCTTGATTAGGAAATATTTCAAATTTTTCATGCTCTAATGAAAATAAATCTGCAGGTAAAATAGAGGTTTTTTTACTGTAATTCCTTAAATTTTCCTTACTAACCTCAAAATTTTTTAATCCAGAATAAAGAATTGAATCATCCCTTCTGTGCCCATTATACGAAACAGTTTTAACACCTATAATTCCTGCTTTTGTTCGCAAATTCTCATTTAGAGAAACAAAAACAACCTCCTTATTTTTTTGACTAAGCAGCCATGCAACGGCCAATATTCGGTTTGAACAGTTCTTAGATTGGAGGTCATATGGAATTGAACACTCTTCTGGATTTGAAAGATCTACCCTCAAAATACTTCCATTGGTCAAGGAAATACCATCTGCTAAACTACCATTTTGACAAAATTTTTCCAACATTTGACTAACAATTTGAGCCGTGCGACCTTCTTCACCCAATTCCATTTTTAACAAGTCCAATGATTCAAGAATTCCTACCGGCAATACTACTTCTTTCATAGGATATCCATAAATTGCCTCTGGGTCGAAAAGTAGAACACTTATATCTAAAACAATAACAGATGATTGATTCATAAGTCTCCCATCAACATAAGCTCAGGTGTTTGATTCATGAAAAATTTAATAGATTCTCATCTTTACAAAAATAAAATAAATTTCATAGAAATAATAGTATTGCCCAAATGTATAATAAACAAGGACTTTTATATCTTAAATTAGACACCAAATATACAAGATACTTAATTTTGCAAACAAATTAAATTATTCTTTTATAAAAAATAATAAAAAAATTCGTCCTGTAATCTAACTAAAAAATCCATATTCTTGCATTTTTAATTAAATTAACGTAAAAAGTTAGTAACTCAATATAAGTATCTACGCTATAAAAATACAAAATCAATCAGGATCAAAAATGGAATTTCAATTAACTTCAGGTTTACAACCGCAACTACTAGAAAATGAACAGAAGTTATGGCTTGCTAATGCAATCTGTGGTGCAATTTTAGCTGACGGTTCCGTTGCCCCCGAAGAACTTGAATATCTCGAGCGCGCTCTTTCATTTTTACCTACTTCTGAAGATGTAGAAAAAATGATGCAGGCTGTTAAAGAACAAAATATTCCGGAATTGGGACGTTTACCTGACGCTTCAAGAGAGTTAGAAGTTAAAATTCTTATAGATTTAACAACAGTTCTTTCAGTTGACAATGTATTAGGTGCAAACGAAATTGATTACCTACTCTCTGTTGGAGGGAAACTTGGATTTGGACGGGAATTCGTTAGGATTTTAATCCGGTGGGCAAGTGAAGGGATTGTATGGAAACGTAAAATGATACACCTGATAGAAACTGGAACTTCTCTTGAAGCTGAATATACAGATTAAAAGTAAAAACATCTTCTTTCTTAAATTGTAAATCATTCAGGCAAATTATATTCAAGAAGCATATGTTTGGTTTTTCCTAATTTAAAATGTAGGATATTATGAGGAATTTCTTTTGCGATGATAAACTCAAAATCAGTTTTTTCTCTGGGTAGTAACGCCCTCAGTAATCTTGATTTAGGTACAATTAGTAATTTACAAGCTTTTCTTGAACCAACTGGCGTCTCAATAATAGTATCTTCCTTTAATTCAACAATCATTTGAACTAAACTCATTGAACGTGGAAGCCCTTTTTCCTCCAATTCCATAGCAAGCAATGGAAGAAAAAGAGTAAAGGAAAATTCTCTTGAATTTAATATTTTCTGAAAGTTTTTTCTTAAATAGAAAAAAAATATTTCCAAAGGAACTACATTTTCCATACCTATGTCCGTTTCAAATTCCAAAATTTTTCCGTCTTTGTATAAACTGGTTTTAATAATTTGTCCCGAATAAGTGTTTTTTATGCGAAATTTTTTTCGAAAATCCTCTTCTTCGTAGTTCAAAGGAAATCCTGAATTAGCATCAAACCATAGTATTTTGCTCGTAAAAATCTCACCATCTGGCTTAGTATTTATGTTTTTTTCTATGATAAAATGCTTTCCTGCTTTGGTTATTCTTTCATATTGGAAATAACTAAAACCACTAATCTCAGATTGCTTAATATCCCAATGTTGGAAAGAAATTTTAGAACCAGGAACCAATTCATTTAAGTAATTTTCTTTTGCAGAAATACTTATTCCAATTAAATAAAATAAAAACGTCAGAAAAAATTTTGTTAAAATTTTCATAATCTTTTTATTGAATATCATTAACTAAATGCTCCTTCACATTTTCGGCAAATTTTCCAATTATTTTTTGTATTTGAGGCTAAAACCAAACATTGACGACAAACAACTTCATTACAGTGATGACATATCATTTTATAAGCGTGGAAGCGAGAAACAGCCTTCCCGCAAATATAACAATTTTCTTCCAATCTTCTCATTTTTTTTTAATATCAAAATTATTAAAGTTGACAAAGAATATTAAGCTTTTTATTATGCCTGGATTTTCTATTGGCGCAAGTACAATACCAAAACATAACCAAATTTTTATAAAATAAGATTTAATCGCATTTATTTGTATAAATAAAATACTGATTATTCAGAATTTTTAGAATATTGAATAATTATTTTTCAAAAGAATAATATTTTTGGATTTGATTTTGCAAGGGCAATTTGCTTAAATTTGTATGAAATAAAATTTCACATAATTAAAACAATAAACAATTTAAATATTTATGGAAGAAATAAAACGTCTCTTGTTGGAAGAAAAAGCAACTTTACTCTTAGGTATTCAAGGTAAAACAGATAAACAAAACAAAATAGTTAGTGATATTGGAGATGCGATTGACTCTTCTGTAGAAGAACAGGAGAGAGAATTGGATCTCTTGCTTCAAGACCGGAATCAAGCAAGGCTAATTGGAATAGAAGAGGCTCTTAAGCGAATGGAATTGGATGATTTTGGTTACTGTGATGAATGTGGCGAAAACATTTCCAAAAAAAGGCTTTTGGCAGTACCACTAACTCGCATGTGTATAAATTGTCAGTCTATAGAAGAACGGAGCAAACTTGCTCAAAATGCTTTTTCTAGGGCGGACTATACCAGTCAAGTTTTAACTGATGAATAAATTTAATCTCAAATATCAAATCAATAAATTTTGAGCAAAAAATATTTATACGAAATTTGCTTGGAATTTTTCTTTTCACATTTATTTTAATTTTAAAAATGGAATACTAATTGATTTTCTTACATTTAAAAATTTGCAACCAACATGGCTAATCTTCTGAATTATGATGCCAGCCAAATGTTGGCTTTTATTCTTGTTCTAGTTAGAGTGATTGGTATAATAGCCACGGCACCTGTCTTTGGTAGCTCAGTAACTCCTCCCCAAATTAAAATTGTGTTAAGTCTAACATTAGCACTTATTCTGTATCCTTTTATCTCTTCTTTAGAAGACTTTCCTATTCGTCCAGATGATTATCTTTTCCTAATCTCAAGTGAACTACTAATAGGATTGATACTAGGATTGGTTGGCAGATTTTTGTTTGCAGCAGTAGAATTTGCTGGCACTGTCATCGGTTTTCAAATGGGACTTAGTATGGCTAATGTTCTAGATCCACAATCACAAGAGCAAATATCACTCGTTGGAAGATTTGAAACTGTTGCAGCTACTCTTATCTTTCTTGCAATGGATGGTCATTTGATTTTAATTCAGGCACTAGTAAAAAGTTTTTCTGTATTACCAATAGGGACCGCAAATATAAGCAAACCTTTAGTCGATAAATTGACTGACCTCTCTGCGAGTGTTTTTGTAATAGGTCTCCAAATTGGTGCCCCTTTGATAGTAGCTCTTTTTCTTGCTAATGCTATCATAGGACTTTTGTCTAGATCTGTACCTCAAATTCAGGTCTTTGTGGTTGGTTTCCCACTTACATTGTTACTAGGATTTCTGTTTCTTTTTTTGGGTATGCCTTTCTACTCTCAGGCGGTACATCAAATGTTTGAAATGTTAGATATCCAATTATTTGATTCACTCAAGTTACTAAAAGGATGAGTTTCAGTTAAAAAAAATTATTTTTCAAATTCAATCTTTAATAGTAAATTATAAAGAACCTGTCTCTATTAATTAAATAATTAATGAAAAATGGCTGAACAACAAGGTCAAGAAAAAACTGAGGCTCCTACAGAAAAAAAACGAAGAGAGTCACGTGAAGAGGGTCAAGTAGCTTTCAGCAGAGAACTTTCATCTGCAGCATTATTAGCAGGAATTGTACTTAGTCTTACGGTTTCAAGTCCATTGATTCTAAATTCTTTTCAAGAACTCATGTCTAACATCTTTACACAAATGGGACAATATGAAGAGTTGTCAATAAACAGCTTATATAATTTGTCTGAAGACATTCTAGCTACAATGCTTCCTGCTTTTTCACCGTTTATAGCCGTTATAGTTTTAGTTGCAATTTTTTCTTCCATAATTCAAGTCGGCTTCCAAATCACATTAAAAGCTATTGCACCTAAATTTAACAAAATAAGTCCTCTAACAGGCATTAAACGTCTTTTCTCAAGTCAATCTTTAGCTGATTTCTTGAAAAGTATGACAAAAATGATCATCGTAGGTTTCGTTGGTTATATTACATATATCTCAAAAATTACTGAACTGAATGGCCTTTTTGTATCGACTCCGGAAGCAATTCTTAAATATAATTTTGTTGTTGTAGCAGAAGTTGCTGGCAAAATAGTCTTAGCTCTCGTAGCTATAGCAATTTTCGATTTTATTTATCAACGTTGGCATCATGAACAACAATTGATGATGACAAAACAAGAAGTAAAAGATGAAAGTAAGCAAACTGAGGGTGACCCCCAACTTAAAGCCCGAATAAGGCAGATTCAGCGTGAGATGTCCAACGCACGAATGATGCAAGAAGTTCCAAAAGCAGATGCTTTGATAGTCAACCCAACTCATTTCTCTGTCGCAATATTATATGACCGTGATGTGATGGCTGCACCTGAAGTAACCGCCAAAGGAATTGATCATATGGCACTACGCATGAGAACAGTTGCTAGAGAAAATAATGTCCCCATCCTTGAAAGGCCTGAACTAGCAAGAGATTTGTATGCTAACGTAGAAATCGGCGAAGACATTCCAGAAAGATTTTACAAAGCAATTGCAGAAATACTGGCTTACGTTTACCGACTCAGAAAAAGATAATATTTTTTATTTTATCTTAACACTTAATATATCCCCTTATCAGAGTATAAAAATATAATATTTAAATAAATTTGTTTTTGGAGCATTATTTGCAACTGGCAGTTCAAAAAAGTATAATTTAGAATTAGCATATTATTAAACCTCTTGGTAATGGATGACCAGTGGCTGCTACAAGTATCCCCTTAAATAATTTAGTAAATAAATCTGATATAGTTCTCGCCGCAGGGGTAATATCAATACTTCTGATAATGGTAGTGCCTTTACCTCTTATGGTTCTTGATCTGCTATTAGCATTGAGTATTACTACAGGAGTTCTCATTCTTTTTGTTGCTTTGTTTACAGAAAGTTCACTAGATTTCTCAGCTTTTCCTTCGGTATTACTTATTGCGACTATTTTCCGACTTTCTCTTAATGTCGCCTCAACCAGACTAATCCTCCTTGAAGGTCATCAGGGACCTGGCGCAGCAGGTGCAATCATTAATTCTTTTGGTGAATTCGTAGTAGGCGGGAATCAGATTGTTGGAATAATAATTTTCCTTATTTTGGTAATAATTAATTTTGTTGTAATTACAAAAGGTACTGGTCGTATTGCAGAAGTTGCAGCCCGATTTACATTGGATGCAATGCCAGGTAAACAAATGGCTATAGATGCAGACCTTAATGCAGGTTTAATAGATGAAGACGAAGCCCGTCAAAGACGTTCAATCATCCAAAGAGAATCAGATTATTTTGGAGCACTTGATGGTGCAAGTAAATTTGTTAGAGGCGACACAATCGCTGGTTTAATTATAACATCAATTAATATTTTAGGTGGGTTATTGGTAGGTATAACTCAGTTTGATATGTCTTCCGGTGACGCTTTTGATGCTTACGCAACTTTAACAATTGGAGATGGACTTGTCTCACAAATTCCTGCGCTGATAATTTCGATAGCTGCAGGTATAGCAGTAACTAAGGCCTCAGGTGAAAACAAAATTTCAGTAGATCTACAAAATCAAATTTTTAACAATGTCCAAGCTCTTTATGTAGTTTCAGCAGTTCTATTAACTTTTTCTCTAATTCCAGGTCTTCCAGCTGTACCTTTTTTACTTCTAGCAATCAGTACTTTCTTCGTTGCTCAGTTAAGTAGAAAATCTAATGTAAATATCGCTTCTGAAGAACATCAAGCTGAACAAGCTCGTCTTCAAAAAGAATTGAGTGAAGAGCCAGAAGATATAGAATCGCTTCTATCCATAGATATTCTTGGACTAGAGCTTGGTTATGGCATGATACCACTTGTTGATGAAGAACAGGATGGTGAGCTTCTAAAACGAATTAAAGCCATTCGTAGACAAATAGCACTTGATTTCGGATATATAGTTCCACCTCTGCATATAAAAGACAACCTTGAACTTTCTCCAGGTGAGTACTCAATTACAATTAAAGGGATTGAAATTGCTAGAAATGAATTAATGATGGGCCATCTACTTGCTATGAAAACTGGAGATGTAGATGAAGAAATTCCTGGAGTAGATACTGTTGAACCAGCATTTGGTTTGCCTGCTATTTGGATTTCAGAAGAAGATGAGGAACGCGCACAATTCGCTGGATATACTGTTGTTGACCTTCCAACTGTTTTGGCTACACATATTACAGAAGTACTAAAAAATCATGCTTTTGAGTTTATTGGACGACAGGAAACACAAAATCTGCTTGATGCTCACGCAAAATCAGAACCAAAAGTTATTGAAGAATTAGTACCATCACTGATATCATTAGGTGTTGTACAAAAAGTCTTGCAGAATTTGCTAAAAGAACTTGTATCTATTCGCGATCTTCATACAGTACTAGAAACGCTTGCGGATGTTTCAACAATTACGAAAGATCCTGACTTGCTTACAGAACATGTTCGACAAAACCTATCACGACAGATTACAAGACAATATCAAACTCCCGATGGAGTTCTGCCGCTAATTACAATGAATCAAGATCTGGAGAATCAAATTGCGTCAGCTATCCAAGACTCTGGACAAGGAGCTTATCTAGGCTTGAATCCTAACATGGCACAAGCAATAATAAATGGAATTGATGGGATGATGGAAAAATTTACTATAAACAATTATCAACCACTTTTACTTTGTTCACCATTAATAAGACCGCATGTAAAAAAACTAGTTGAACGATTTATTCCAAATCTTGTAGTACTCTCTCATAATGAGGTAGCACAAGATGTACGTATCGAAGCATTGGGCGTTGTTGAACTAAGTGGGTGATTAATTAATAATTTAGTTTGTTTTCCAACAATTATTTATGAAAGTATCAAAAAATATCTGAAAAACCTTTTATGAATCTAAAACGTTATCGTGTAAATAACATTAAAGAAGCATTAAAATTTATAAAACGAGATTTAGGACCCGATGCCTTAATTGTTTCAACTCGTCAGGTCAAAGATGGTAAGGGAGCTTTTGGAATGTTTAGCAAAAAAATGTTAGAGGTAACTGCAGCATCGGGTAAAAAGGGAGTGGAAGATAATTATCAAAAAATTCCCACAAAAAAAGCACTTAAAACATATGACCGTACTTCAGATTTAAATGAAGAAATTTTAGATGAAACTTTCCTTAGACCTAAAACAAAATCTATACTCCCTTTTTCAGAAAATTCATCTAGCTTTATTCAGCCCCTCCAAAAAGAGCTTCAAGGAATTCGTTTAACTTTAGGGGATTTAAGCACTAAATCTAATAGTTTTGATGATCAGCTAGTTGGAGAACTGAAACAAGAACTCGGTGAAATGAGAAACATTCTTCATATTTTAGCTTCTCGTACTGAGGTTGTAAGTGATCCAATATTACCCGAAAACCTTCTACTCGTCTACCAACAAATGAAATTTAGTGGTATGGAAGAAAAATTTGCTAGACGTCTAATATTAGAGGCGCAGCGTAGTATAGATGAAAATGACATTGATAATTTTGCATATGTAAAAATTTTCATCGCAAGAATGTTGATGAAAATAATCAAAATTACTAAGGGTATCGAGGGAATAAAAAATCCACAGAGAATCATGGCTCTTCTCGGTCCAACCGGAGTAGGTAAAACAACTACAATCGCAAAAATTGCATCTGAACAGTCAATACAATACAAACGAAAAGTTTCATTAATATCTTTTGATACAAACTATCGGACATCGACTGAAAAAATTCGGACATATGCAAAAATGATAAATGTGCCTTTTAGTGTCGTAAAAAACAAAAAAGAATTGAACAGCATTTTAAAGAGCTATGAACATTTTGATACCATATTAATTGATACAATTGGATGCTCTCAGCGAAATGATTCAAAGTTATTAGAAATGAGGGAGACTTTAGACGAGCAAGGACGAATTCATAATTCACTGGTTTTAAGTGCAACTAGTAAAGATAGAGACATGAACGAAGTTACAAGAAAATTCGGATGTATGCCCATTGATAGTATCATCTTCACGAAATTAGACGAAAGCGCTACATACGGTTCCCTATTTAATCATGCAATTCGATTCAAAAAACCATTTTCTTATCTAACATTAGGGCAGAAAGTTCCCGAAGACCTTGAGATTGCCTCTAGGGAGAGACTAGTAGATTTACTTTTAAACATTTCAGGAACGTAAAAAATAAGTTTAACTATGCCCTCCAATAAAAATCCATACACTGAAAAAACACAACAAAATAGAGAAGAAGAGCTAATAAAATATGCTCCACTAGTAAAAAGGGTAGTGACAAGAATGTCTGCTCGATTCCCTCCTGGAATAGATAGCAATGAATTATATCAAGTAGGAATGATAGGGCTTTTAGATGCAGTTGACAAGTTTGACCCTGCGAGAGATGTAAAATTTAAAACATATGCTGAATTTCGTATCAAAGGGGCTATACTTGATGAATTACGCTCAATGGACTGGGTTCCTCGTTCTGTCAGGGCCGCGACAAATGAATGGAGCAAAGCTTGGCGGAGTCAAACTATTGAAAGTGGTAGAGAACCTGTTGACCAAGAGATGGCTGAACAAATGGGAATGAGCTTAGATGAATACCATGATTTTATACTTAAGGCTAGTCCTATTCCGATAATTTCCATTGAAGAATTTAAAGCTCATTCTAATCAAGAAGAGAGCACAAGTTTGTTAGACATTCTCTCTAAACCAGGAGAAAAAGATCCATTTACTCTACTATCAATGGAACAGATGAAAAACAAACTTTCTGAAGCAGTTTCAGAACTTGAAGAGCGAGAACAGCAAGTATTAGCTCTGTATTATCAAGAAGAAATGAACTTAAAGGAAATTGGTGAAATTTTAGGAGTTATAGAATCCAGAGTTTCTCAGATTCGTTCAAAAACCATTCTCAAATTACGAGCCAAATTGAGAATAATGACACAAGATGGAATGTAAGATTAATAAATCTAAATAAGTACAATGTCAGATGATAATTCTTCAATAAAAAAATTACTTGAGGAAATGATTAAACTTCAGGAAGAAAAAGTCCTCAAAATTGCTCGCGATCTTATTCCTCACTTAACCTCAGAAGATATTCGCAATCCTCAAGACTTTCCAGTATTATACAACAATATAAATTTTAATTTTGAAGATGGAATTCTTACAGGATACCTTTCGATAAAGACTGCACTTAATCAACTAAATTGAAAATCAACTTTTTTCCAATTTAAACTTTAATACTAAAAAATTTCCAGTTAGTCTATACTTTTAAAAAAAATTACTTATTATAGTTTTACAAAAATTTTAAATACCAATAATCAAAAAACAAATACACGCAAAGCTCATAATGTCAAAAAATTCAATTTGTCGTTTCAATATTCCTGAACTCAAAGATTTACCCAAAGACATTGTTACAAAGATAGTAACTGTTCAAGAAAAAGCTGGATTTGTACCTAATGTCTTTCTAGTGCTTGCAAAGAGGCCAGAAGAATTCAGAGCTTTTTTTGCATATCATGATGCACTAATGGAAAAAGAAAGTGGATTGACTAAAGGTGAGAGGGAAATGATTGTTGTTACAACATCTGGACTAAATCAATGTCTATACTGTGTAGTAGCTCATGGAGCAATAGTACGAATTAGAGAAAAGAGATATCAACTCTCTGATCAACTAGCTACAAATTACCTTAAAGCTGATATAACGCCTAGACAAAAAGCCATGCTTGATTTTGCTGTTAAAGTCTCTTTGGAATCAAACAAGTTAAACAATTCTGATTTTGAAGAAATGCGTTCTCATGGTTTTTCAGATGAGGATATTTGGGATACAGGAGCAATTTCAGCTTTCTTCGCATTATCCAATCGAATGGCAAACTTTACTGGTATGATTCCTAATGATGATTTTTATAAGATAGGACGAATTTCAACAACTTAAAATGAAACTCTTTAGCAAAATACTTTTTCGAAAAAGGAATATTTTTTGTCCTGTTTTTAAAATAATAGCTATTATTTTCCTAGCAAAAAGTATGACGGCCATATCTTTTGCAAGTGAAAAAATTGTACTAAAAAGCAAAAGTGGCATATCCTTTCAAGTAGTTGAAATTGCAAGAGGTTTAGGTGTTCCGTGGGGAATGGTTTTTATTAGCCCATCAAAGATTCTGTTTACTGAAAGAAAAGGTGAAATTGGAGTTATTAACCTAGAAAATGAAGGAATCTACAGAATACAAGGTGGGCCTAAAGTTTATGCTTCAGGACAAGGTGGCCTATTAGATGTTGCTGTTCCTCATGATTATAAGGATGGAGACTGGATTTATTTTACTTACAGCAAGAAGATAGATAATGAACCCACAAAGTATGCTACTACTCTAGCAAGAGCAAAACTAGACGGATACCATCTTATCAATTTTCGTGACCTTTTGATTACAAAGTCTGCAAGCAGTTCAAGTATACACTTCGGTAGCCGAATAACATTCGACGGAAATGGTAACCTTTATTTTTCGGTTGGTGATCGTGGTTACCGACCAAATGCCCAGAATTTGGCTACACACTCCGGTTCAATTTTACGTTTACACTTGGACGGTAGTGTAAATAAAGATAATCCTTTTTTTCATAAAGATGGAGCTCTTAGTGAAATATGGAGTTATGGACACCGTAATCCCCAGGGAATATTCTACGACATGGAATTAAATCGACTTTGGGCAATAGAGCACGGGCCTCGGGGCGGTGACGAAATTAATTTAATTCTACCAGGACTTAATTATGGTTGGCCAATTATTTCATACGGTAAGGAATACTGGGGACCTATTCAAGTAGGAGAAGGTACAATAAAGGAAGGAATGGAACAACCAATAAAATTCTATGTTCCTTCTATTGCTCCAGGAAGTCTGATAGTATATTCAGGAAGAGCATTTCCTGCTTGGAGAGGTAATTTATTTGCAGGTGCTCTAAAATTGACTCACCTAAATCGAATTCAACTGGATGCTAACGGAAAAGCAGTGAGTGAGGAGAGAATTTTAGATTCATTTGGAGAACGTATACGGGATATATTAGAGAGTCCTGAAGGATGGCTTTATCTTTCAACTGATAGTGGAAAGATTTTGAGTATCAGACCCGATATAAGTAATCAATGATTACATAATTATATTTGTATCATAATAAAATAATTTTTAGGAGAGTTTTGAAGAAAGTTGTCATCATCGGAGTCGGCCAAGAACGGTGACTTGGAGCCCAGTTAGCTTTACGTTTTGCATCTATATGCATGGACTCTTGAACTTGACCTACGTACATCTATTGAAAAATGGTAGCATGAGATTTATTATAACTAGTATATTAATTTTTTTATTTTTTGTTCAATTGACCGAAAATGTTTTGATCTACGCAAATTTTGAAAATGAAACAATGAAGATTCTTGAACTTAAGCGTCAAGGATGGGAAGTAGTTGAAAAACAAAATAATATTGAAAAACGTCCAGGAATTAAACCTTATGAAAACCTTGAAAGATTAGTACAGGTAGTAAAATATAAACTTAAAAAAAATAAAAAAGTTTTCTTTTGCATAGTTGAATATGACAGTCAGTTGGATAGAATAATTGATGAATGTGATTCCGTTGCAGAAAATATAAACATATCTTTTTAAATAATAATTATTAATATTTTTCAATAAAATATTGTTCCACACTTCATTAAAAATTAGAAAATAAATTATCTTAACCCTTAAATATTACAAATAAAAAAAGAGAAAATTAATGGAAAATGCAACAAGAACCGAAATCGAAGCCGCAGTATTTAGAAAACTCATTATTCACCTTGATTCAAGAAAGGATGTACAAAATATTGACCTAATGAATTTATCGGGTTTTTGTCGAAATTGTCTCGCTAAATGGTATTCTGCAGAAGCTATTGAGCGTGGAGAAGAGATCTCCATTCCATCTGCAAAAGAAATTGTATATGGAATGACATATGAGGAATGGAAAGAGAATTTCCAGAAATAACTTTTCAATAACATTTTCGAACAAACTGTATGGAAAAAAGGAAATTGGGAATTAATGGCCCCAATGTCTCATCAATTTCACTGGGATGTATGAGTTTTGCTGGTTCTTATGGCACTTCTGAAAAATCTGATTGTTTCGAATGCCTTGATGTGGCAAAAGATTTTGGTATAACATTCCTTGATACCGCTGAGTTATATGGGAAAGGACTTTCTGAAGAGTTGATAGGCGAATACCAATTTTCTAGAAAACATAACTTCTATATTGCTACAAAAGGAGGAACCGTAATAGGTGGTAAACGAGGTGAAAATGATAATTCTGAAAAAGCACTAAGAAAAGCACTAGAAGGATCCATGAAAAGGCTTAGAGTGGACTTTGTAGAACTTTATTACATTCACCGCAGAGATTTTTCTCTTGATATAGAAGAGGTTGTGCATACACTATCAAAATTTAAAACAGAAGGTAAAATTGGAGGATTCGGATTTTCTGAAATTTCACCATCATCACTAAGAAGAGCTCACTCAGTGAGCCATGTGACGGCTGTACAAAATGAATACTCTCTCTGGACACGTTATCCGGAACTTGGTATGCTACAAACCTGCTTTGAGTTAGGAGTTAGCTTTGTACCTTTTTCCCCTCTTGGTCGCGGTATGCTTACCGATACTTTTACTAATCCCTCCGAACTCCTTGATACTGATATTCGAAAGAAAATACCACGATTCTTAGAACCAAATTTTTCGGCTAATTGCAAAATTATTTCATCTTTCAGACAATTTGCACATTCGAGAGGTTGGAATACCGCCGCTACTGCTCTTGCTTGGATACTTGATCAAGGAAAGCATCTAATTCCTATTCCAGGAACAAAAAATGTATCTCATTTGAAAGAATGGTTAGTTGCAACCGAGATTAAATTTAGTAAGGAAGATCGTGATGAAATCAATCGTATTCTACCTGTAGGCTTCGCGCACGGTGACCGCTACTCAGATGAACAAATTGTTGGGATAGAGCGTTATTGTTAAAAAATTGAGGTACAAAAACATAAAATTATTACTCTTTAACATTGGTTAGTACGATACAAATAATTTTCTCAAAGATTTATAAATGGACACAATTTGCAAATTCAGTATAGGACAAATAATCCATCATCTACTATTTGATTATAGTGGAGTGATCATAGACATTGATGCAAATTTTCAAGGAACTGAAAGATGGTATAGAGAAATGGCTAAAAGTTCTCCTCCTCGAGATAAGCCATGGTACCATGTACTCGTTGACCAGTCTAACTCAGTTACATATGTAGCAGAAAGAAATCTTGAAAAAGAACCTTTCCCAAAACCAATAATACATCCATTAATTAATCAATTTTTTAAAGGTTTTGAAAATGGATCTTATATGGTAGATTTATCTTGATTCAATTTTTAGAAAAAAAGTTTAATCCCAGAACTAGATCTTTACAAAAACAATATCGTCAATTATTTTTATTGTACCACCAATCGTAAAATATTGTAACACAGACTGTGAGTAGGAAATAAAAAAGCGTTATAAAAAATGAAGAAAATAGATCTGTTACAAAAAACAACAAAACAAACAAAACACATAACTGCAACATTGGGAAAGAAGGATATAATTCCCAAAGTATTCTGAAGATTTTTTCCCTATTTTCAACAATATTTTTTAACATTTTACCCAAATCTTCTTTTTCAAATTCTGAAAACTCCTTTTCTCCATACTCAGGCATTACATTAAGAATAATTTCATTCAAAACAATTTGATCATTACCTTTAGAAAAAGATGAAGAATTTTTTCCTCCTACTCCTTGTAAGATTGAACTAGATTTATTGAGATCAGAGGTTTCTTCTCTTCCTTCTAAATCATTATTAATTCTATGAATCGATTTTTTTTTCCTTCTTTCTTCAATAGGATTAACTCCTTCATTAATCTTCTTTTTGGCAGAGTTACGAATTTTTCTTGCTTCTGCTAAGGTAACGCCAGGCCATACACCCAATGAAGAAGATTTTTGTTTACCCCCGAAGCGAAAGTCAAATCGCCAATATTTAGACCCATTAGGGTGAACTAGAAGATACAGTCCTCCCCCATCTGATAATTTAAATTGCTTAGGTTTATGTTTTACCTTCTTGATCACTAATTCAGTAAGATTTTCTTTTTCCATGTAGAATATTTACTAGTAAATTTTTAGAAGAAGATTAAAAATAATTTTTTACCAGTATTTATTTTATTTTCAATATTTTTCTAATAAATACTTTTATTGCTAAATTATTAAGGCAATTAAAAATAACTTTTTTACCTTTTATTTTTACCAGCTATGCGCTGGTCAAAATTTATTATTTACCAAATTCCCATGCACTCATAATGCCTAAACCATAAAAGATAAAATATAACTTGATATATAGGCTTAAAAACTAATTTTTTCATTAAATCTTTACTTAAAAATTAATAACATCAATAATTACATTATCCAAATCATCTTCAAAAAGATTTCAAAATGGTTCTTTGTTCAACAGGAAAGGGTGTTCTAAAAAAATATTTAGAAGAGTTTAATCAGATCCCTGAATATTTAGTTCAAGCTCCTGGAAGAGTAAATCTTATAGGAGAACATACTGACTATAATGACGGATATGTTCTACCAATAGCGATTGACCGTGTTGTCAGTATCGCACTATCAGCTATACCTGAATCCGAAATTCGCTTATTTTCTTTGGATTATGATCAGAGTATTTCTATTTCACTTGAGAATACTTTAGCCAAAGGTGATGGCTGGCCAGAATATCTAAAAGGATTGATTGATATTTTTAAAAAAAATAGTTTAGAACTTTTTGGATGGCAGGGAATAATGGCAGGAAATGTACCTATTGGGGCAGGGCTTTCGTCTTCAGCTGCCCTTGAATTAGCTTTTTCAAGAGCTTTTGCATCAGTTTCCAAATGGAAATGGGAACCTAGAAGAATGGCACAACTTTCACAGAAAGCAGAAAATGAATGGGTAGGTATCAATTGTGGTGTTATGGATCAAATGATATCTGCTTTGGGAAAAATGGATCATGTATTGTTTTTAGATTGTCGGTCTCTTGAGGGAATTAATGTACCTTTACCTAAATCTGTCAGAATTGTAATCTTAGATACAGATACCCGTAGAGAATTACTTGACTCCGAATATAATGACCGAAGGAATCAATGTGAATCGGTTGCTCAATATTTCGGAGTTAAAGCACTGAGAGATGTATCTATAAAACAGTTGGAAAGATCAAAATCAAATTTATCTACATTGGAGTTCAAAAGAGCACATCACGTAATACTTGAAAATAAAAGAGTACTTGATTGCGTAGAAGCCATACACATGGGATCACTCGAAAAGGTTGGAGAGTTAATGATTGCTAGTCATAAAAGTTTGCGTGATGACTTTGAAGTTTCAACTGAAGAACTTAACCTAATAGTTGATTGTTCGTTAGAAGCTCCTGGTTGCTACGGCGCTCGAATGACAGGAGCGGGATTTGGAGGTTGTGCTGTAGCATTGGTAGAAGAAAAATACATAGACAAATTTGTCTCAAAAGTAATCAAGAATTATAATATATCTACTGGGAAAAAAGCTAAATTATATGTATGCAAAGCTACTGAAGGTGCATCTGTATTTTCAAAAAATGATTTTATCATGTAAAATAAAATTAAGTAATCAGTAAAATTTAATATAACAAAAAAATTTAAAATATTTTAACTGGATCTGTTTTTCTAAAATCAAAAGGACGCAACAAATAATCAAATCTATAAGTCTCTGAGTTTATAATATATTTTTCCAATGTGTCAGGCCCACAACTTCCAGTTCCGAGGCCTCTCTGCTTATGGTCTAAATATACAAATGTCTCTGGAAGTGGTTTTAATTTGTAAGCATGTGATGTAGAAAATAAAAGTTCATCTGGATAATGACTGACTGAACCTTCAAAAAATCCTGAACTTGAAATAAATAACCCTGAAAATTTATCATTTTTTAACATCATCCAGCGTAAACCAGTCTTATTTCCATGCTCCTGTGGCACAATATACGGAACATACTGATCATTTACAGTAGAATTAAACCTTCCCGCCCTGACACCTGCCATTCTGTCACAATAACTTTCATGGGGACCATTACCAAACCATTCTATATTTTCAAAACCTTTCTGAAGTTCAAAGGATATTCCAATTCGAGGCAAATCATATAAAACTGGGTTAACTATAACCTTGTTTTCCATCCAAAGAGTTAAGTTCGGGAAAATATGCCAGTATACATGGTGAACAAAAGCCTCTGAAATTGAACCACATGAATACTTTTGCTCTACTTCGATTTGCAAAATAGACTGTTCTAGATTTTCCTCAAGATTGAAAAATTTTAAATTTTTCTGCCCATTATTTTCTAGATTATTTAAACAAGAGAATTTTTTTAAAACTTTACATCTATGATTGGTTAATCTGAGATTGTCTAAACCTGAATTCAGCCAACGATTTAGTGTATTTACTGAAATTAAGTTAGATTTAGCTTTTTTGTCATTACCAGTCCATGCTTTTATACCGTCATTATCTGTTGGAGCGCGCCAAATATTAAGTTTTGGTTGTGAAACCAGTAATTCATCATTTCTAATAATTATTTTTTCCAATAACCCTGAATCTAAATTAAAGCTAATTTGTCCCAGATCCGAATTAATATTTACTTCTTTTTTAGATACCTCAACATCAATTAAATTCCTATCGCCAAAATACAATACCTTATCATTACAATTTTTTTCAAATTCTCTAATTCGAAACTGATCCCATCCTAATTCATGACCTGCATCTGCCCATTTGCATGAATTTTTAAGAATATAGCTTATATTTAAATACACTTCCTTTTCTAAAGTCCCAACAGGTTTTTTTAGATTCAGACTTATTGGTATCTTTTGTCGAGGTTCGGCCTTAAGTGTTTCAATAATTCCTTCTTGAAAAATTTCCCCTTCAATTTCAAGATTCCATTTCAGAAAAATATCTTCCAGTCCTTTAAAAAAACTTCGGTTAAATAGTTCAAATTTTCCTTTTTGTAAGTTAATTGCTATTAAATTAACAGGCTGAACCAATTTTTTAAACTCACTAATTGCCGGGTGAGTTCTTCGGTCTGGCCAAACAAGACCATTAATACAAAAATTCGCATCATTTGGAAAATCTCCAAAATCTCCTCCATAACCCCAGTTACCTTTTTCATTAACATCAAGACCTTGGTCTACCCAGTCCCAGATGAAACCACCCTGTAAACCATGATTATTTTGTATTGCATGCCAATAATCTGAAAGACTACCGTTAGAATTTCCCATTGAATGAGAATATTCACACATTATTAATGGTCTTTGGTCTTCCGTATTTCGCGCCCATTCTACAATATCATCGATCTCAGGATACATAGGTGCAATTACGTCTGTAGCCAAAGAGTTAAAACCTGCTTCTCGGCGCCAATCACCCTGGAATTCAGGACGAAGAGCTCCTTCATAATGTAACAATCTACTATTATCCCTCTCACGAATCCATCCAGCACATGCAGCATGATTGGGACCATAGCCTGATTCATTCCCAAGTGACCACATAATAATACTTGGATGACTCTTATTAGTTTCAACCATTCGCCTTGTCCTATCCAAAAAAGCATTTGTCCAAAGAGGTTCCCTACAAAGACGTCCATAGTAATGATGAGTCTCAATATTAGCCTCATCTACTACATAAATTCCATATTCATCACAAAGTTCATACCAATATGGATCATTCGGATAATGAGAGCACCTAACTGCGTTAAAGTTATGTTGTTTCATTAATCGGATATCCTCCAACATAGATTCACGGCTTATGGTTTTCCCATTTACTGAATCATGCTCGTGACGATTTACACCCTGAATCAAAACTGGTTGTCCATTAATTAGAAGTTCCTTATTTCTAGTTTCAACCATTCGAAAGCCTATCTTACATGATGTCCATTCTACTTCTTTTCCTAGGGGACAGATTAGGCAAACTATCAATGTATATAGATTAGGTATCTCTGAACTCCAAAGTTCAGGATTTTCAATTTTTTCAGAAAAACTTACAACATGTCCAAGATTTTTTCTTGTTTGTTCTGCAAGAGGCACTTCCTCCTCAAGCCTAGATGGAAAAACTTTAATACCATAAGGATCAATTAATTGTATCCCTACCTTCCAACCTAATTCTAAAATTCCAGAAAATTTTACCCTTGCCTCTACCTCAATTCTACCTTTATCAAAACTCTTAGACAAATTACCAACAGGAAATATATCTTCCAAAAAAGTGCTCTCTGTAGATCTAAGATAAATACTTCGATGAGGGCCTGCCATCCACCAATGATCTTGATCTTCGAGAAAACTACCATCTGACCATCGAATTATTACAATACTTAGATGATTTGCTCCTTCAACAATCCATTTAGTTATATCGAATTCTACTGGAGTACGGCTATCCTTGCCAAAGCCCACATTTTTCCCATTACAGAAAAGAAAAAAAGAACTTTCAATACCACCAAAATGAATAACTGTTCTACGATTTTTCCATTCATTTGGCAGTGTAAAAGTTTTTCGGTAAACACCGGTTGGATTCTTTTCTGGAACAATTGGAGGCTGATGAGGAAAAGGCATTTGAACGTTTGTATAATGAGGGTAATCATAACCTTGCATCATCCAATTGCCTGGAACTTTTATAGATTCCCATGTCGAATCTTGCCAATCAGGCAAAATATTTTCCGGTTCTAAATCCGCTGGTTTTTGAAAAAGGTTGAATTTCCAATCACCATCGAGACTGAAAAACCAATCTGAATCCTGTGGTTCAGCGATTATAGCTTCTCTTTCTGTTGGATATATATGAAGATGTGCTCTAGGAGGAAGATTATTAATGCCAACACACTGTGGATTCATCCAAGGAATATCAGGCCCTCCATATAAAAATTTTGGACAGATATCCATTATAATTGACGGTAGTTAGAATTTAATTTACCTCCCTCTCTTTTGTTTCCAGGAAAAAGGTGGCTGTTCGAATCGTATTCAGAAACTATCATAGTTATAGTAATTACTGTCTTTACTTCAATGATCTTTTAAAAAGATAATGAGAAACTAAAATCTAATCGCCAATTAATGGATTTTGCCGATAATGAATATTTTCATTTAAATCTAACATAGACAAGAAAAATATTTTAATTATTCTTTTACAGCCCCTAAGGTTAGTCCTGTAATGAAATGTTTTTGAAGCAAAAAGAACAGTAAAACAGGAGGCAGAGCAGCTACAATTGATCCCGCAGAAACCAAATGCCAGAAAGAAGTCCATCTACCTTGAAGAGCCTGAATTCCGAGAGTAACCGGACGTGCTTCATCTCCTTGGACTAGTACTAATGCCCAGAAATAATCATTCCATACAAAAGTAAACTCTAGAACTGCCAGTGCTGCTAAAGCCGGCCTTACAAGAGGAAGTATAATCTTCCAAAATATCCGCAGTTCAGACGCCCCATCAATCCTTGCGCTTTCAACAAGTTCGTTAGGTAATTCCTTAATAAATCCTCGAAGGAAAAAAGTACAAAAACCGGTTTGAAATGCTGTGTGAAATAAAATTAAACCCATTTTTGTATCGTAAATTCCAAACTTTAAAGTTAAATCTCGCACAGGTATCATTAGGATTTGTGCAGGAACAAAATTTCCAGCTATAAATAACGCAAAAATTAAAAAATTA
>CACIWU010000014.1 GCA_902590435.1 uncultured SAR324 cluster bacterium
TTATTAGAGGAGTTATGAGTAAAATCCCAAAAGACGTTATATACACTAGAGATCACGAATGGACAAGAATAGAAGGTAATGTAGCAGAAGTAGGTATAACAGATCATGCTCAAAAAGAATTAGGAGACATAGTTTTCGTAGATCTCCCAGATATTGAAGATAACATAGATGCAGGAGATGAATTTGGTTCTATTGAATCAGTAAAAGCTGTAAACTCTCTTTTTATGCCTATGAGTGGACGCATAATTGCTGTAAATACCGAACTAAAAGATTCACCGGAATTAATTAATGAAGAGTGTTATGATGATGGCTGGATAATCAGAGTAGAACTATCTAACCTGGATGAATCAACAGAATTGTTTTCACCTGATGACTATGAAGATTTTCTGCTTGACGAAGAAACCTAGAATTTGTTTTAATTTTATATCCTTATAAATGATGAAAAAAAATAAAAATGTATTATTTATTACCGCAGATCAATGGCGCGGTGACTGCCTAGGATGTGTTGAGCATCCATTGATAAAGACTCCAAATCTAGATCAACTTGCAAAGGAAGGAGTGCTATTTAGAAAGCATTACGCACAAACTGTACCCTGTGGGCCTTCTCGAGCTTCTTTATACACTGGTCTTTATGCTATGAATCACCGTTCAGTTAATAATGGAACACCATTGAACAAACGATTCACAAACATAGCTAGAGAGGTTAGAAAATTAGGATATGATCCTACATTATTCGGCTATACTGACACTTCAGCAGATCCGAGAGATTTTCATCCAAAAGATCCATTCTTAAATACTTACGAAGGATTGATACCTGGTATGAGTAGTGGAGTAACTCTAACAGATAATCAACTTCCATGGATTGCGGAATTAATAAATAGAGGATATAAAAAACCTTTAAATGAGAAAAATATTTTTAGTCCAAGGCCAAATTATCCTGGATCATCAAAGCGCGGTGCAACTTTTTCACCACCTATCTATTCAAATAAAGATAGCAGTGTGGCTTTCCTAACAAATGAATTAACAAAATGGTTGAGGGTTCGAGAAAATGAGAATTGGTTTGTTCATCTTTCCTATTTAAGGCCTCACCCTCCGTGGATTGCTCCAGAACCATATAATTCAATGTACGATCCAAAATTAATAAATAAACCTATACGAAGAAAATCTTTAGACAGAGAAAGTAGTCAACATCCTCTTTTAAAAATGCTTCATGAGTTAATACCTCGTAAGGGTTTTTTCCCAGACAACCAAAATTCTCCAGCTTCCATGGCAAATGATCTAGATATCTCTCAAGCAAAAGCAACATATTTTGGATTAATCACAGAAGTTGATCATCATATAGGAAGAATTATCGATTATTTAAAAGATACAAAACAATATAGTTCAACTCTTATAATTTTTACAAGTGATCACGGAGAACACCTTGGAGATCACTATTTGTTTGGTAAATTAGGATATTTTGATCAGGCCTATTCAATCCCATTAATTATTCGAGATCCAGAAAATTGTAATGCTCATGGAACTAGTGTAGACGTCTTTACAGAATCAGTAGATGTTATGCCCACTATACTCAATTGGCTGGGGGCAAAAATCCCTGAAGAATGCGATGGAATTTCCCTTTGCTCCATTGTTAAAGGAGAAATCCCTCACAATTGGCGTACCGAAGTTCATTGGGAATATGATTTTCGTGAAATTGGTTCTCTTCAACCAATTATTCAAAAAAAATTCCGATTGTCACCAGATCAATGCTCGCTGACTGTCATTCGTGATGAAAAATTTAAATATATTCACATGACCTCTCTTCCCCCACTATTGTTTGATTTAAAAGAAGATCCAGAAGAATTTTGCAATCTTGCAAACAGTCCAAATTTTAAAAATCATGTTTTGGAATATGCACAAAAGATGCTTTCCTGGTCAATGTTGCATCGCGATCGTACTCTAGTCAATATAAATATGGAATCTGGCAAACTTATTCACTGGGAAGGTCCAAGAATTTTAGAGGAAATATAATAAAAATTATTTTTTTAAAATAATATATTGATTAATAAATAAAATTTGTCAGAAAATATAATGAATCTTCAAATGCAAGAATCATTAGATATTTTTTAATAGACAATACTCTAAAAAAACTTAGAAGTTTTTTATGTATTCAATAGTACGGAACGAAATTGAACTGGATAAGTTAAGACTTCGTGTTCAACATGAGAAGGCAGGAGCTGTATTAATTTTTTGTGGAGATATTAGGAACCATAGTCAGAATCAAGAAGTTTCATTTTTGGAATATGAAGCGCATGAAAGTATGGCACTTAAACAAATAAAAAATATTGTTAATTCTGCAAAGAAAAAATGGAATCTTCATAAAGTTGAAGTTATTCACAGGCTGGGGAAACTCGCTATAAAAGATTGTTCTATAGCTATTGCAGTTGCAACTTCCCATCGACATGAAGCTTATGAAGCAAGTAAATACATTATCGATACCATTAAACATACTGTCCCCATATGGAAAAAAGAGCATTTTGTTGATGGTGATTCAGAGTGGAGCAAGGGTTGCGAAGCAACAAGTATTTTTATTAACGATTCTAATCCACCTGCAGCTATTAAGTAAGAGATATTATAATGAAATTAGAGATAATTCTTCAAGATTCTACCAAACATCCATTTATGAGAGGTATGTTAGCCCACAAACTTATTCAGAGAGGGTTATCTTTTGATCAAGCATACCAGATTGCTGAAGATGCAAAATCATTTTTCCAGGAACAAGCTGAAGTAACTTCAGAATCATTAATGGAATCCGTAGACAAATTAATTGTTTCTCGTTACGGAGAATCTCTTCTGAAAGGACTAACTTCCGATTTGTTCCCTTCAGGAAAACAAATCTTTGTTTTTCGAAGAAAAGCTACTGCTCCATTTTCTAAAGGATTGTTAACACAGTCAATAACATCATCTGGATTAAAACCTGAAGAAGCATTTAGAATAGCATTTGATTTGGAAAATAAATTAATAAAAAATAATATCCTAAGAATTAGTAAACAAAATCTATTCGAAGAAGTTTTTAAAATAATTAAAAAAAAATACAACTCTCATACTGCTAGTTTGTACAAACTGGCAAGTCGTATCGATGAACTTGACCGTCCTTTAATTATATACCTTGGTGGTGCATCGGGTACAGGTAAATCTGTAATGTCTACATTTTTAGCAGGAAGACTTGGAATTAATAAAATCACTGGCACTGACACTATACGAGAAATTATGAGATTGGTTTTTAATAGAGATTTACTCCCTTCTTTGCACAACTCTTCTAGCAAAGCAGGGTCAGTTATGCCAAAAAATTTAGAAAAAAGCGATAGATTGATAAGTGGTTTTTGTTTACAAGCCCAACAAGTTAGTGTAGGTGTAAAAGCTGTAGTCGATCGTGCTATAAAAGAAAGGACAAGTATGATTATTGAAGGGATTCACCTATTACCAAACATGCAACAAGCAATCAAAGAAGCTACAAAGCAAGCATACCATATTCCGATCACTCTTTCTCTAATGAATGATAAACATCATAAACATAGATTCCTTGAAAGAGAAAAAGTAAATAAATTAAGGAAAAAAGAAGTTTACCTAAGAAGCTTTGAAAATATTAGAACTATTCACGATTTTTTTAATTTACAGAGTGAAGAAAACAAGATAGAAATTGTTGATAATGAGGATTTTGACCAAACCACAAATACTCTAATGCAGTTAATACTTAACACTCTACAGGACATGGTAAAAACAACCATTTCATCTAAATAAAATCTTATTTTTAGTGCAAAAATTAAATCTACTGTTTTTAATTATTGACGACATGGGGGTTCTTCCAATAATTGATTTAGATGAAAACAGTCCTTTAAAATCTATATACCTGACTGTACTAGATAGATTATTTAGTGAAGCACTATGAATGTATGGTATCCCCAGCAGATTCAGGATTTATTCTCTCCACAGTATCAGGTACTTTACTTGGTTTAAATACCAAAAAACACACAATTTAACGTTCAATAATAGAGTACCTCAAATTTAGCCTGGGAATAATCCAATTAGATATTACGGATATAGGTAATTGATTAACGATTGACCATAAAAGATGTATCATTGATAGAAGAGAAGGAAGAATTCAAGAAAATAAAATAATTATTTCCTAGGGTATTGATGGCTTAAAGATTGAAGACTTTTATGTTGTTGTTTCCTCTAGAAACAGAACATAGAATAGCTATTCTTCTTAGTTTCTCGAAACTAAATAATAGACTTAGAGGAATAAATCCTTCTAAAATTCACATTTTGTCAAAGTTTTATACCATCACAGTAAAATATAAGATAAATAGAAATTTTTGAAAAAAATATTTTATTAAATTTTCATGAACGCTATAAAAATAAATCATCACAGCCGATGGCAATCTTCTTTCTCATTTAATCATGTAAAGTGCTTGATTGTATGTCGTGGTCCAATTCGCCTTGAAACAATGAAAGTTTTTAAAGAATTAAAGGTAAATTTTGGTATCTTGCTTTCTGAGAAGGATAGCATAATTTTTCCAAATACATTAGCTCCTGAATTACGTTACTTCAGTAGTCGTAAAAATCAAGTTCATCACATTACTGATTATATGGGTGACACAAAAGAAGCTAAAGAATTGTGTATTGAAAAGATTATCAACATTTGTAAAGAAAATGACTACACACATATTTTTGCAGGCTATGGTTTTATGGCCGAAGATTATAGTTTTGTTTCAAGAATAGAAAAAGCTAATTTAAGATTTATTGGTCCAAATTCCAACTTAATTAAAAAAGCTGGATCTAAAGATGAAGCCAAAAAATTAGCTCGTAATCTAAAAGTTTCTGTGGTCCCCGGAGAAGAATCTATTGCTGCATTGACCCTATTGAATAAAGCAGGCAAAAACATAACTAAATATTTCAGAGAACAAATCAAAAAACACAAACTAGTCCTACCTAAAAATTGGGAATCATTTGACAAAATAAATCAAGCAAATGCAATTTTAGAAGCTACATATTTAAAAAATATTGATCTTTTTTCTATTTCAGAGTTGCAGAAAGAAACTATTAAAATAGCAAAAAATTTGTTTTTAAAATATCCAGGTAAAAATATCAGATTAAAGCATGTACACGGAGGAGGAGGAAAAGGTCAAAGAGTTGTCTCTTCTGTCGAAGACGTTAATGACGCAGTTATGTCAGTTCTTATTGAATCAAAAACTAGCGGTAAAGGAGAAAATAAAAATTTTATTATCGAATTGGAAATTGAAAATTCAAGACATGTTGAAATTCAATTGATCGGGAATGGCAAATGGTGTGTTGAACTAGGAGGTCGTGACTGCTCTCTTCAAATGCATGAACAAAAATTAGTTGAAGTTTCATTAACTGAAGAAATGCTTGGATATTCGATTAATGAATTTGATAGCTTAGGTAAAAATAAACAAGCTAAAATTTTACGCAATGATTCAAATCAACTCGCCTCAATGTGCTTGGAGGCTGAAAAATTTGGTGAAGCATTGAATCTAGATTCTGTTTCAACTTTTGAATGTATAGTAGAAAAAGAAAATCATTATTTTATGGAAGTTAATACTCGTATCCAGGTTGAACATCGAGTCACTGAAATGGCTTACAAACTCAAATTTACGAATCCAGAAGATCCGAATGATAATTTTATTGTAAATTCTCTCGTTGCAGCAATGATTTTGATAAACTGCTATGGGGAAATTTTACCTCGCCCAGTTCGTGTAGGTAATTCTATTTCTGGAATTGAAGCAAGAATTAACTCAACAAATGCATCTCTCAATCCACATTCTGATGGAACTGTTACAAAATGGTCAGAACCAAGTGAACAAGAGATTCGAGATGATCAAGGAATTGGCATCACTAATTCTGACACAGGATTTTCCCAGCCCTACAAATTATCTGGAGCATATGATGCTAACATTGCTCTATCTGTCGCAAATGGAATTTCCAGAAAGGATAATTTTGAGAAACTTGCCGAAATTTTGCGTAAAATGGAAGTAAGTGGAAATGATTTAAATCTAAATACAAACTTTCTTTTTGGTATGATTCACTGGTTTATTGGTAATGATCCTATGCTAAAACCTAATACAAATTTCGTTTCATACTATCTTGCACTTGCAGGAAAAATTAAAGTATTGAGCAACAAAATAAATCTTGATATTGCATGGGATTATAAACTTTCGGAAGCTAAAAAAAAATATGGGGTAATAGGGGAGCAAATTTTTGAACAAAAATCAACATTACTCTTGCGACCTCTGAAAAAATTATTCCATGACACTCATCTTTTAATGGGATGGATTGCATTTCAAAAAGCAAAATATAATAAAAATACAAACACTGAAATAGAAAATCCTATAAATATTTTAAAAGATCTTTATCATTTTTTAAATCTTGAGCAAAAATCAAAAAATCTACCTAGTGATAAGATTTGGAACCACGACCATAATATTCTAGAAAAAGCTCACACTTTTTACAAAAATTTAGAGAAAAAGTTTAAAAATTTTAATTTACCTTGGCATGAATTGAATTTGTTGTTAAATTCTAAAACTCCTCCCAGAAATCTAAAATTGGGTAAGGATAATATATCATGGGATAGAATTGTTGCGGCTCATAAAGGACACCAACTGGGAATGGAGCTTTTGAGAATCCCTTTCGTCATCGCAAATGAAGCAGGATATTTTAAATTACGTGGTAATGATTCTTTAGAAGTAGAAATTCCTGAGGATTTTCTAAATATTAATTACAAAAAAGATTTAATTTCAGAACTCACTCCGACATATTCTATAAATAATAATGAAATTATTGCATCTTCGGGAGGTATTTTTTATGCTCGTGAAAATCCTGACGCAAATGATTTTGTAAAAGAAGGACAACGCGTAGAGAAAGGACAAGTTTTAGGACTATTAGAGGTTATGAAAATGTTTAATGAAATAAAAGCTACATATGCTGGAATTATCAAAAAAAAATGTATCAAAAATAATTCTGGTGTTCTTGTTTCAAAAAAACAAATCCTCTTCTTAATTGAACCAGTTGATCAAAATAGATTAATTAATTCTGAAGAAAAACTATCAAATCAAGGGGAAAAAACCGTTATTTACATGAAAAAAATATCTTCCTAATTATATTTAGATGATTAAATATGAAATAGAGGCCAAAAGCGACAATTCTAGAGCCGGTATTTTGCATACCCCTCATGGTGAAATAAAAACTCCGATTTTCATGCCAGTAGGTACTCTCGGGACAGTTAAAAGCCTAACTAATGAAGAATTAAAAGAGCTGGGCACTGAAATTGTTTTGGGGAATACATATCATTTACACTTAAGACCTGGTGATGAAATAATAAAAAAAATGGGAGGGTTGCATCAATTCATAAATTGGGACAAACCCATTCTAACAGATAGTGGCGGATTTCAAATTTTTTCATTAGCAAAGTTGTTGAAAATAGATGAAGAAGGAGTAATTATAAAAAGTCATATTGATGGATCAAAAATAAAGCTTTCTCCTGAAATTTCAATATCGATTCAGCAAAATTTAGGATCTACAATCATGATGTGCCTTGATGAATGTATAGAACTTCCCACTACTAGATCAGAAATAGAGCGCTCGATTTTGCTTACAAAAAGATGGGCTGAAAGATGCAAAATAGCAAGAGAAAAATCTAAATCTTCATCTGACAAACAGGCTTTATTTGGAATTATTCAAGGTGGTTGTGAGTTAGATTTTCGTGAACAAAGTTTGGATCAAATTGTAAATATAGGTTTTGATGGTTATGCTGTTGGCGGTTTAAGCGTAGGTGAAAATAAAGAAGAAATGTATAAAATCACTCATCACATAACTCCAAAAATGCCTATTGAAAAACCAAGATATCTAATGGGTGTAGGAGATCCCTTGGATTTGCTCGAAGGAATTGAGGCAGGTATTGACATGTTTGATTGCGTAATGCCTACTCGGAATGCACGTAACGGTTCAATTTTTACTTCACTGGGCAAATTAAATATCAAGCAAAGTAGATTTCAGCAAGATTCTGAACCTCTGGATTCTGAATGCATGTGCTATACTTGTAAGAACTATTCTCGAGCTTATCTGCGACATTTGTTCAAATCTAAAGAAATTCTGGGAATACGTTTAAATACATACCACAATCTCTTCTTTTACATTTCACTAGTTAAAAAAGCAAGAATTGCAATAAAAAATCAATTGTTCCCAAAATTCAAAAAAAAATTCCTTGAAAAATATCTAAACTAAAAATACTTGAGAAAATATGTGCGGTAGATTTGCCTTAACGGATTCTGAAGATAAAATAATTTTTTCATTAGGATTACATAATTCTAAAGTAAAAATAAATCCTCGGTATAATATTTACCCCTCAGAGAAAATTCCAGTTATTTTGAAGCAAGATGGGTTATTATATCTAGATTTAATGGTATGGGGATTCATTCCTTTTTGGTCAAAGACCAAAACTCCCTTGATAAATGCAAAAGTTGAGACTATAAAAGAAAAACCTTCATTCAGACAAGCAATAAGTAAACGTCGTTGCTTGATTCCGGCAAATGGTTTTTATGAATGGAATCGAGAAAGATCAAAAAAGCAACCCTATTATATTTCTTATAAAAATAATAATCTCTTAGCTTTCGCAGGAATTTGGGAGGACTGGATTTTAAATGATAGAGAAAAAATAAGAACTTGTTGTATATTAACTTCTTTATCAAATTCGTTCATGTTAAAAATTCATAACCGAATGCCACTTATTATAACACAAAATAATTTTGATATGTGGCTTGATTTCTCAGAAATTTCTTTAAAAAACCTTAATGCAAGTTTTCAATCAGATTCCATGCAGGCATGGAAAGTGTCAAAAAAAGTAAATTCTACTAAATTTGATAATCCACATTGCATTAAAAAAATAGTCGATAATGAAAAATACAAAGATGTTTTTTCCACACCAGAAGCTCAAGGGAAACTTTTTGATTAAATTTCTTCTATAATTTTAATTGAATCTGAATGATAAATTCGAAGAAGATCTTTGGATACTAAACCATTAGTTTCAACTTCAAATTGATAAACCATTTTTTGGCGCAATGGTCTAAAAATTATACTAATAAAAGTATTATTTTTAAATTTTTTATTTTCTAAAGGATTATCAATTTTTACAAAAATAAAGTTTGGAGTATTTAATTGTACAATTGCCTGAATCTCATTTTCTTCATCATTTTTTTGAGAGTAACCTGAAATTTTAATATTTGTTCCAATTGCAATTTGACGGCTTGTTTTTACTATAAGTTTTGGGTTATCTGAATTAAATTTAAGTTTTTCTCTTAATGATACTAAAGCTTCCAAACGCGTTTCGTCAATTTTTTCAAGGTTTGCCAAAATAGACTCAAATGTCTCTTCATTAGTGCAAATTAATTCGAGTTCCTTTTCTTTTGTCATCCTAGACATTTCCCAAAGTAAATCAATTTCAGTTTGTTTAAATTGATACTTTAAAGTCGTACTTTTCTTCAATTGAGTTTCCGCTATACTATATAAAAGATTCTTAAAACCCTCGATTTGATCCTGATCTGAAGTAAAATATATATTTAGATTACCTCTATCGGTGTCTTCCCAAAAAGTAGGTCCGGAATAAAGAAGACGGTTAGAAGTCATTTCAATTACTTGATAAAACGTGGGCTCTCCTAAAACCTCTAGATCATCAAGAATATCTTTTGCAATACGGTCAACAAAATCGGGAAGACCTTCACGTAGATAAAATAAAGCTAAACCAAATTGTAAAACTCGCACACCATTGTTTATTAATATTCCACGAGAAAGATCTTCTTTGTTAAAATCAGGCGGACTATCAACCTGTAAAATTTCACTAAGCATTCCATTTTGGATCTCCATGTCCCAACCATCATGATAAATTTGTTCAAGAACTTTTTTCATTTCTGTAGCTATAACATCTACAATGAAATACATAGCAGGACTATTGCTTCCATGTTTGAAAATTTCCACTCCATAAATTCTAAGATACATGAAACATCGTTTAACATGATCAATCCTTTTGTGTTCCACTAAGCATCTAATAAAATTCCCATAATAAAATCCCAAATTATATAAATTCCGAGGCTCATTATTTCGAACACCGTGTTTTATTGCGAATCTAAGTAAAGTGTTGAAACGAATAATAATAATATCTATTAATTCATCATTTTCTTCTTCAATAGCCGTCTGACCTAATTTGGACATTTCTCCAGCAACCATAGAAGATAAATCAAATTCTCCATGTTCAAGTAATCGAATATATACATTGCCTAAAAGTCGAAAACATTTTTGCTCATAAAAACTTTGAGTACGTTCCATTTCACCAAATTGACCCACCATGGTTTTGAAAGAAATATCTGTACGGACTTTTGGTGATACTTTAAAAAATTCAGGAGCAATCTCTTTTTTGATTCGAATATAATTTTGTAAAGTAGAACTCATATCATGAACAATGTCTGCCTTCAATTCCTTAAATGAAACAAATTCTAGAATATCATCTAATTGATTTAGTGCTTCAAAAATTGAAAATTGTTGATTTTCAACTATGCTTGGAATATATGATAGAGCATGACTTCTTGATGATGTTAAAGTCATGATTTGATCCATATTTTCATTATAAATTTTACTAATAATATTTGTTGGTTTGGTATATCTAAGAATATAGAAAACATACGGGAAGGCTAAAATTGCGCAAATTGTTAATAAAAAATGTGTATTAAAAATTCTACTTGATTCTCTCAGAAGGCCAATTTCCCCATAAATTTTTACAATTAATGCATGGACCCCTGAAAGAATTAATAACCATATATAAAGTAAACTTATAGTGTCCTTCATGTATAAATCTATTAATTTTGGTATACTTTGGGATGCAATTGAAATGACCAATATAAGTGTACCTAGGACCATCCCCAAAAGAGCTTGCCATACTTCTGGAGCAAATCCTATATCTAGTTCCGCAAATCCTCCAGGCTGCTTACCAGATAAATTTTCAATCAGTTCAGAATATGGAACAAACAAAAAATTATTGAAAAGAATATCACTCATTACCACAATTGAAAAAATGACTACAAAAGATGCTATAGAACGGCGAGCATCTGCATATGCAATAAGACGATATAAGAAAAAACTGATAGATACGTTTGCCGTTTTCATCTCATTAATCTTATCCTGTTTAACTTCACCATTATTTTCTTCTTGAGTTTTATTTTTCATATACTTTTAAATTACTTACTTAAAATTTTCTTAAATATTATTAATTTCCAATTGCACTCACCCCAGGAAGTTCCCTACCTTCTATAAATTCAAGTGATGCTCCACCTCCTGAAGATACATGACTAAATTTTTCACTAAGTCCAATCATCTTAATAGCTGCTACCGAATCTCCACCACCAACAATCGTTACTGTACCATTCTTTGTCTCTTCTGCAAGAGATCTAGCTAGTTTAAAGGTACCATGACAAAAATTATCCATTTCAAAAACACCCATTGGGCCATTCCAAAAAACAGTTCGGGAATGTCTCACAGTTTTACAAAATAAATCTGTTGTTCTCGGACCAATGTCCAAAATCAACCAGCCATCTGGAACACCTTCTGTCAATTTTACAGACTGAATTGCAGTCTTATTATCATAGCATTCACCTATCATCGCATCATTTGGTAATAAAAGATTAACTTTTTTCCCCTTTGACTTTTCAATCATCTCCCTCGCAAACTGGAGCAAATCTTTTTCTAACAAAGAATCTCCAATCTCAAAATCTAGAGCTTTCAAAAAAGTACACGCCATTCCTCCACCAATTATCAAAGTTTGAACTTTATCAAGAAGTTTTTCAATAACGTTCATTTTGTCTGCAACTTTTGCACCTCCTAAAATCGCAAGAAAAGGTCTAGTGGGGTTAGAAACTATTCTGTTCAAAAACTTTAATTCTTTCCTAATCAAATAACCAATTGCTGATTTTGGAATAAATTCAGAAATTCCTGCATTAGATGCATGTGCCCTGTGAATAGTCCCAAAAGCATCATTTATAAAAATGTCACCTAATTTTGCCAAGGATTTGCAAAATTCTCTTTCATTATTAGTTTCATCATTATGGAACCTCAAATTTTCTAGAAGTACCACTTCTCCATTTTTCATTCTGTTGACAATATTTTCAACTTCTTGTCCAACACAATCTGGAGCTAATATAACCTTTTTACCAAGAAATACAGATAATTCTTCTGCTACAGGTTTTAAACTCATACTTTGCAATCGTTTACCATTTGGGCGTCCTAAATGAGACATCAATACTGCCTTACCACCATTTTTTATAATATATCTAATAGTTTGTAAGCTACTTTTAATTCGATATTTATCCGTAATTTTTGAATTTTCATCTAGAGGGACATTGAAATCTAATCGAGTCAGAATCCTTCGACCTTCAAGCTTAAAATCCTCTATAAATTTTTTTTTCTTCATTTCTAAACTTTAAAATATAACTAACTGAAAATATATAATCAATTTTTTTAAATAATAATCTAATTATTGTTTTTTATATAGTTAAAAAAAATTACAACTTATTAGCTTCCTCTCTAAGTACAGTTTTTAGAATCTTTCCTGTAGATGTTTTAGGAAGCTCTTTGAAAATTACATTTTTAGGAATTTTGAATCCTGGAAGTTTTTTCCTACAAAAAACTATTACATCTTTTTCATTAATAGAACCTTCAAATTTAAGCGAAACAAAAGCACAGGGAACCTCACCCCATTTTTCATCAGGTCGAGCTACAACAGCTGCCTCTAAAATATCATGGTGTTGATATAGAACATTTTCAATTTCAACACTGCTGATATTTTCACCACCTGATATTATGATATCTTTACTACGGTCTTTTAATTCAACATAGCCATCCGGATGCAAAACTCCTAAATCCCCAGAATGAAACCAACCCCCTGCGAATGCTTTTTCTGTTTCTTCAGGATTCTTAAGATATCCTTTCATAACCGTATTTCCTCGCATCAAAACTTCACCCATTGTCTCACCATCAGCTGGGACAATTTTCAGAGTTTCCGGATTTGCAACGGTCAGGCCTTCCAAAACATGATATCTAACACCTTGTCTTCCTTTAAGTTTTGCTTGCAATTGTTTATCTTTTGAGCTCCAATGCTCCTGCCATTCGCAAACTACTGCAGGGCCATAAACTTCTGTCAGGCCATATACATGCGTCACATTAAAACCTATCTTTTCTATGCTTGCTATAACAGTTGGTGGAGGTGGTGAAGCAGCTGTCATGATCTCTACCTTATTAATTAATTCTCGCCTTTCTTCTTGAGGAGCATTGCAAATCATATTCATAACAATTGGCGCTCCACAAAGATGAGTCACATTTTGTTCTACAATTGAATCAAAAATGTTCTTAGCAGTAATTTTTCTAATGCAAACATGTGTTCCGGCAAGCATCGTGACCGTCCAAGGGAAACACCAACCGTTGCAATGAAACATTGGAAGAGTCCAAAGATAAACAGGATAATGCGGCATTTCCCATGCCAGAACATTCCCAGTAGCAAGAAGATAAGCCCCTCTAGAATGATAAACTACCCCTTTAGGATTCCCAGTCGTTCCTGAAGTGTAATTCAATGAAACTGACTGCCAATCATCTTCTGGGAAAAGAAATGCAAATTCACTATCTCCCTCAGCTATAAAGTCTTCATACTCTATTTCCCCCAAAAATTCTCCTGAATGAACATCAGTATCATCAATATCAACTACAAAAATCTTTTTCTTTACTTTTAACAAAGCTTCTTTAATTACAGGAGAAAATTCTTTGTCAGTTAGTAAAACTTTTGTATCAGCATGTTTAAAAATATTTGAAAGCGTTTCAGATTCTAATCTTATATTTAGGGTGTTCAAAACTGCCCCCGCCATCAAGACGCCAAAATGTAACTCAAAAATAGCAGGTACATTTGGAGCCATTACGGATACAGTATCACCTTTATTTATACCTCTTTTTTTTAAAGCCGATGCTAGTTTTCTGCATCGCTCAAATGTCTCTAACCATGTCCATTTCTTATTATTATAAATAATAGAAACCCTATTTGGATGGACAAAAGCTGTTCTGGTTAAAAAATTAATAGGGGAAAGAGGAATATAGTTAGCCGGATTTTTATTAAGACATTTTTCATAGGAATTTGACATGATATTCCTTTCGACAATTCTCAAAGATTATGTTTACTGAATGTTTAAAGAATATAATATAAAAAAAGTAATATAATTTTTAAAAGAAGAGGTTCCAAAGGAAAATTTACTCAACCCATTTTATGATAATCTCTTGCAAAAGATTTTACAAATTTGAAAAAAAAATAAAATAAAATAATTTTATTAATATTAATAAATCGAATATTACTAAAGAAATATATTAATTCATATTTTTGAAATGAAATAGACTTTTTTAAATATTGAACTTATAATCAGTAGTCGAGATTGAAAACTAAAATTAGTTCATGAGGTATCAAGAAATAATAGAGTGAAATGGGACTTTTAACAACAACTATTGGAGCATACCCAAAACCAAAGTATGTCAGTTTACCTGATTGGTTCGGGAATCTAGATACCCCTACTCCTACTAAAGGTTGGGCTGAAGCAAAAGATGCAATGGGTGAAAATGCAAATTTGATAATCACAAAGGGTACTCATGAAGCAGTAATTGATCAAGTTAATGCGGGAATAGATATTCCGACAGACGGAGAAATAGCACGTGAAAATTATATCCATTATCATTGTCGTCATCTAGAAGGAATCGATTTTATAAATCTTACAGAAAAAACTCTGCGAACAGGAAACTATTCCTCACATCTACCAACTGTTCGTAGTGAGGTAAAAATCAGAGATTTGTTTTTGGCAAAAGACTGGGAAAGAGCTCAGAAAGCAACTGATAGACCTGTTAAAATTACAATGCCTGGTCCTTTAACGGTTGCAGATACAGTAGCTGACAAATATTACGGTGATCAAAAAGTACTTGGAACTGCTATTGCTGAAGCTCTTAACAAAGAAGTACTCAGTCTTGCAAGTTCAGGTTGTAAACATATTCAAATTGATGAACCACTTTTTGCTCGTTACCCAGAAAAAGCAATAGAATTTGGTATAGAAAATTTGGAAAGATCTTTCCATAATTGCCCAAATTCAGTTAATAAAACTACTCATATATGCTGCGGATATCCTGACAAGATTGACGTCATCAACTATCCTAAAGCTCCCCTTGAATCTTATTTTAAAATTGCAGATGCATTGGAGGATTCTTTGTTAGATACCATTTCAATAGAAGATGCCCATAGGAACAATGATCTCGTTTTACTGGAACATTTCAAAACTACAAATATTATTTTAGGAGTAGTTACAATTGCAAAAAGCAAAGTTGAATCAGTAGAAAAAATTAGAACACGTCTTAAAAAAAGCTTAGAACACATTGATTATAATCGTTTGGTAGCGGCTCCAGATTGTGGGTTGGGAATATTAGGGCGTGAAATTGCGATCAAAAAAATGCAAAATCTTAGTGAAGCAGCACATTCAATTTAAATCTAATTAAAAAAATGCCTTCTCAAAAAACTCTCACTCTAGGTGAAATAAATATAAGCAATGAAAATTCATTCACACTAATAGGAGGCTTGAACGTACTTGAAACAGAAATAATGGCTTTAAAAGTTGCAGAATATTTTGCAACTATTACAAATAAAATTAAAATTCCATTTATTTTTAAAGCATCGTTCGACAAAGCCAATAGATCTTCAATAGATTCTTTTCGAGGACCAGGATTGAAAAAAGGATTGCGCATTTTAGAAAAAATAAAAAATGAATTCAAAGTACCAATCTTAACTGATGTCCACGATCCCTCACAAGTAAAATCTGCATCTGAAATTGCAGATATTTTACAATTACCAGCATTTTTATCACGTCAAACAGACTTAGTTATTGCTCTTGCAAAAACAAAATCGATTATAAATATTAAAAAAGGTCAGTTTTTAGCTCCAAAAGAAATGTTAAACATTATTAAAAAATTTAAAAAATCAGGAAATGACAAACTAATTCTATGTGAAAGAGGGACAAGTTTTGGATACAATAATTTGGTAGTAGATTTACTTGGATTTTCCATTATGAAAAAATTTGGGTATCCAATAATATTTGACGTAACCCATGCTCTTCAATTTCCTGGAGGACTTGGTAATGCGTCTGCTGGAAGACGAGAAACAATAACAGAATTAGCTATTGGCGGATTATCTCAGAAAATAGCAGGACTTTTCCTGGAAGCACACCCAGAGCCTGAAAATGCTCTTTGTGATGGTCCATGCGCATTAAAACTTGACAAACTCGAACCTTTCTTAAAACAAATGAAGGCTATCGATGAATTAGTAAAATCTTTCCAGAAAATAAATACGGAGTAAATCAAACATTAATTAGTAAACGTAAATCAAACATTAATTTTTTAAAAACTAATTGTCTGAAAAAAATATGCATTTGCCTATAAATAATATTTAGTCTTCTTATGATTACCTTTGACGAGTTAATAAATTTTAGTATTTAAAAATTATTTACAAAAAATCTAACAAAGTTTTAAAAGTATAATTATTTAATTTAATTTTTCACGATTTATTAAATCAAAGGCCATTAGTTCGCTTTTAAAAATCGTTTCTTCTTTATTTATTGTTTTAAATTCATAATCTTCTATTAAAATTCCCCCATTTACCAAAACTGTTCTTAAATCTTAAGCTTGATCAGAATAAACTATTGAATAAACAAAATTGTTTCTTGGGAAAAAATGACTTTTTAGAAAAATCATAAAATATAATTTTTTAATCAATTATTAATAATAATTAATCTAATGTCATTTTTTGTAATAGTAAATAGGCTCTATCTTTCCAAATTTTTTGAGGGAAATGTTGAGTAACAAATTTTTGTAAAAAAGATTTTGATCTATTATAAAGACCTTGCTGCCAATATAATTGACCAATTACAAAATCGGTAAAAGGATACAATCCTGGAGACTCCATCTGTAACTCAAATAAATCTCTAATCCCTCCTTCATATTCATCACTCAATGGATTAAATTTAAGAAGAGATACATATGCCGAAAAAGATAATTCATAATTACCATTTTTTAAATAAGCGATCCCCAAATTCATTCGGACATAATTTAATTCTGGATTTAAATTTAATGCTTGGAGGCTATTTTCTATAGAAGCGCTAAAATCTTCCAAAAGATAGTAACCCCACCCCAAATTACCATATAAATATGGATCTTCTCCGTATCTTAATGCAGTTTCATAAGATTGAACAGAATTACGAACATCGTTAATATTATAATTAGCCAAACCATCAGACCTTAATTTATATCCTCTGTAATAATATACTGTTCCCAAATCTTGATAAATTTTTTGAAATTCGTTATGTCTTTCTGCAAAATGAATAGAATCCTTTAGTGTTGAAATAGCCTCGTCATATTCTCGAGCCTCAAACAATCCTCTAGCAGTTAATGCATAATAGTCTGTAGGCCCTTCTATAAATTTAGGTAGTTTTGAAAATTCTAGCCAACGATTTAATTTTTCAAGTACATCATTTTTGAGTATCTTATCATTTTCTCCAAATAAATTCCCTAAAGCTTTGTTAATTAAAGGCCATAGCTCATCTATTCCATATCTTCTATAAATTTCTTTCGAAGCTGGTCTACGTGTATCCCACCACTCATCCCATAAAGAACTATGCTTTACAGAAAAATTTTCTGCTTCAAGTTGAAAATTTAATGACTCGCGTTTAAAGAAAACTAGCAAAAATAAATATAGGAAAATGAAAACCATTAAAATTAAGATTACTGTTTTCATGTATGTTTTTTTTTGATTAATCGAAAAAAACACATGAGTAGAATTTTCTTCCCCTTTTTTTATTGAAATATCTCTAGATTTTTTCCAAGAAAGTTCCGCCGCATCCTTTTGATTTGAGGAGAAAAATTTATTCCCAAGTAAGTAGAAAATATCGGCAAGTTTTTCTTGAGAAACTTTTTCTTTTTCTAGCAATATTTTAGCATTCTTAAAATCTCCCGAATTTACAATCTCATTAGAAATTAAAGATTCAATAAAGCTTAAAGTTGAACTCGTCATAAAATATTTTAAGATTATTTTTCTTCCTTTGCTCGCCAATCTTCGTATTTCATTCCAGATATACGAGCTTTGGTCTTTCTGTGAGAAGTCAAAATGTTTAATGATAAAAAATAACTAATTAAAAAACCTGGTATCGCAAAAACCATACTACCAATTACCATCGGCAAACCTAGGTCTATAATTAAGAATTGTGTACCTTTAATAATAATTTCTATAGTTCCGTCTGCTTCTGAAATACTTGTAAGTTTTTCTGTAAATAATTCATAAGATAGAATATTTTTAGTCCCCATCAACCAGTATCCTGTAAGCAAAAAAAGATAATAAAGAGGTACCATCGTTAGAGGGTTAGAAATCCAAACCATAGCAACCCCTACCGGTAAACTAAATCGTTTTTTAAATAAGTATCTGTATATTGTCCAGACAATGGCAACTAAATACATTTGAACTCCAACAGTAGGTGTAAGTCCTAGGAAAACTCCAACTGCTACACCTAAACTAACTTCTGGTACTGGCGCAGTTGAATGCAACACCGGATTTATGAATTTCTCTTTAATAATATTTTCTAATTTTCTTTTCATTCTACCATTTCCCCTGATTTTCCATAGAAATCCAAGGTTCCTTTAATGGTAGAGGTTCTCCTAGTTGCAGTAATTCTATTGATATTTTATCTGGGCTTTTCACAAAAGCCATTCTTCCATCCCTTGGAGGACGCAAAATAGTAACACCATTTTTTTGTAATTTACTACAATATTCATAAATATTTTCTACTCCATATGCAACATGACCAAAACTATCCCCAGTACTATAAGGTTCTTTTTGATCCCAATTAAAAGTTAATTCGAGAGGTGGATCATTTTCGTTTACTGCCAAAAAAACTAGCGTATACTTTCCTTCAGGGACTTCTTTTCGTTTTACTTCCATAAATCCTAGTTTGTTTACAAAAAAATCAATGGCAGTTTCAAGATTTTGAACCCTAATCATGGTATGCAAATATTTCATTTTATCCTTAGAAAAAAATTAAAAATAAACACTCAAATTTTTTGAAATAAGTTACTTGTATTTGTGAATAAAATATTACTTTAACAGCAAAATTTATGCAAGTTTGTGCATAGGATAAGATAAAAACAAATTCTTTTATAAGGGCATAAATTTGCCAAATTACTATATAACTTTTTATTACTTCTTAAAATTAAAATTACTATTCCAATTTAAAATAAAAAATATTCTATTTCAGAACAATTTTTGCATACAAAATTTGTAGAACAATCTGAGTCCAAAGAATTTAAAGTTTTCAAGATTCTCAAGGAAAAATTAATAAAAAATTAATTTTAATGTCAGAAAGTGCTATAATAATTATGAATCTAGAAAGAGAAAAATTATTACCAAATTATTCTATCAAATTTTTTTTGAAATTTTTTTATGAAATTTAGATATCCAGGATTGAGTGACAGTGCAGTATTAGATTCTCGTATATCATACGGTGCAAATATTATTACTACTCAGGAAGTTGAAGGTTTTTATAAAAAATTAATTTCCAACTTAAAAGATCCAATCATAGTAATTTTAATAATTGCTTTATTAGTTACTGTAACTTTAGCCACTTTGGGTTTCGCCCCTTGGTATGAAGGCCTAGGAATAGCGATTGCGGTAGTTATGGCTACCCTTATTGCTACTTGGTCTGAATATAGTAATGAAAATGAGTTTCAACGATTGTTAGATGAAGCTTCAAGAGTACAGGTTAAGGTTTTCCGTAACAATAAATTGATTGAAATATTTATTGACGATTTAGTAGTAAATGACCTAGTTTTTCTACAGCCAGGTGATACCGTGCCCGCAGATGGTTATTTGCTTTCAGGATCCATAGAGATAAATGAATCCGCACTCACAGGAGAATCAAAAACTTTCAAAAAAACAGGTGCTGATGATGAAAATCATTCTGGAGCTGAAGAGAAATATGAAATGTCACGTGCTGCTATAGTTGAAGATGGCGAAGCTGTAATGAAAGTTTTAGAGATTGGAGACAAAACAAAGTATGGTGCTACACTAAAAGATTTGAGTTCTGCTGTGACTCGTCCATCTCCACTGCAAGAAAAATTAGCTCATCTGGGAAAGAATATTAGTCATTTTGCCTATATTGTCGCTCCTTTAATTGCTATCTCATATATGTTTAACCATATATTTTTGGAGACTGGTGGATGGGTGATATACTTCAGCCAACCAAACGGTGTAATAATTTATAATGTAGTAACAGCAATTATTCTAGCAATTATAATTATAGTAGTTGCAGTTCCTGAAGGTCTGCCAATGATGATTGCTGTGGTACTTTCACTCAATATGCACAAACTTCTCAAAGCCAAAGTTCTTGTAAGGAAACTACTTGGTATTGAAACATCTGGAAGTTTAACAATCCTTTTTTCTGATAAAACCGGCACTCTAACTGAAGGAAAATTGAATGTTTCTGAGTTTTTAAGCGGTGATGGGAAACATTTTAATTCCTATGAAGATATTCCTGAAAATTTAAGGGAGAAAGTATCTTTTTCACTTAGAAACAATACAACTGCGTCCGTCGATACTGATGAAAATAACAACCCAAATATTATTGGAGCAAATCCTACTGAGAAAGCTTTATTAAGATTCCTTGGATCAGATTTATTAATCGAAGATAATTTAAAAATGACTGCTAATATTCCTTTTAATAGTTCTTACAAATTTTCCGCAAGTCAAGTTGAGGGTGAACAAAAGGTCACCTTAGTTAAGGGGGCTGCTGAAATTATTCTTGGAGGTTGTAAAAATTTTTTAAATGAAAAAGGGGAAAAAATAAATCTGACTCCAGAAATAATAGAAAAAGAGATGTATGGTCTTACAGAACGCGCAATGCGCTTGATCGGTCTCGCTATTTCAGATAATGATTTAAAAAATGACAATAAACTGCCATCAGAATTAACTTTGGTAGGATTTTTCGGATTACGCGATGAGATTCGTGAAGAATCTCAATCAGCAGTTAAAACTGCTCAGAATGCAGGAATTCAAGTAGTGATGATCACAGGAGATGCAAAAGAAACGGCTGAAGCAATAGCAAAAGAAGTCTGTATTATAGAAAATGAAAAAGGAGTAATCCTTACTTCCACAGAGCTTGGAGAATTAACAGATGTTGAGATAAAAAAAATACTTCCTGAATTGAGAGTTGTATCGCGAGCTCTTCCAACAGATAAAAGCCGTTTAGTAAAACTGGCAAAATCATTAAATTGGGTGGTAGGTATGACAGGAGATGGAGTGAACGATGCTCCTGCTTTAAAGAATGCTGATGTTGGTTTTTCAATGGGAAATGGAACTGAAATGACAAAAGAATCAAGTGATATAGTTATTCTGGATAATAACTTCAATTCTCTCACAAACGCGGTTAGATATGGGAGGACACTATTTAAATCAATCAGAAAATTTTTAGTATTTCAATTGACAGTAAACGTTGCTGCTATTTTGGTCTCATTTTTGGGACCTTTTTTCGGAACTGATTTGCCTCTAACAATGACTCAACTACTATGGGTTAACATTGTTATGGATACATTAGCAGCATTTGCCTTTTCTGGAGAAGCTGCACTAAATCGTTATATGTATGAAAAACCGATCCCGAAAGGCGAATCACTAATTACAATTGAAATGTGGTCTGCTATTTTAATAAACGGATTGTACATTGCACTTCTTAGTTTATTTTTTCTCACTTCTGACTTTGTTGCGAGTTTGTTTGTATGTGATAAAATCCGCTGTGATGATAACGAAATGAATCTTGTTTTACTAACAGCTTTTTTTGGCTTCTTTGTTTTTATAAATAACTTCAATAAATTTAATGCCCGTACAAATGGACTGAATCTTTTTGAGCGTATTACAGATAATCGAGGTTTTATATTTGTTGTTTTAATTATTTTTTCTCTTCAAACTACTTTTACCTATTTTGGGGGTGAAATTTTGCGAACCGTTGGATTAACAATAGAAGAATGGATTTATATTTTGCTATTTTCCTTTACTATCGTTCCACTAGATCTTGCGAGAAAGTTTTTACGTAACAGGTTTTTTGGGAATCCTGTAGTAGAAAATATGTAACATTTCTAAAATTATTTTTTTAAAAATCATTTTTTTCTGAAATTTATTTTGTATCATGATTCCTTTAAATTTTAAAAGATATTAACTTAGAAATGTAAATATCCAAAAAGTAAACAGTGCATAAAAAAAAAATCATCGAAAAGGACAAACAAATCCTTTTTCGGAGCTGGCAAAAAAGTCAGTTAATCAAGAATAAAGCTGTTTTGCAAGCATTTCAGTCAGTGAATCGAGAACTATTCGTCGATCCGTCGTATCTAGATCTTTCTTATTCAGATCAACCTTTACCTATTGGTTCAGGACAAACTATTTCCCAACCTACTACAGTAGCTATAATGCTTCAGCTTTTGAACGTTTTACCTGAACATCGAATTCTTGAAGTAGGTACTGGCAGCGGCTACAATGCAGCTCTTTTAGCTAATCTAGGAGAATTGGTAGTTACTGTTGAAAGACATAATGAATTGTTTACATTAGCTAGAAAAAATCTATTAAGTGCTGGACTGGTCAATGTTAAGGTTGTTGAAGGGGACGGGAAACTTGGTTACTCTAGTCTTGCTCCTTTTGACAGAATCATCATTACAGCTGCAACAGAAGATGTACCAAAAAATCTAAAAGATCAACTCACAGTAGGTGGATTACTTGTGGCCCCTATTGGACCGACATACGGCTGCGAAATGCAAAAGATGGTTAAAGTTTCACTAAATGATTTTCAGGTCAGCTTGCATGGCCTTTTTTCTTTTGTACCACTCATCTGAAAAATAAAAAAAATCCAACAAAAATATATTTTTGAAAAATTATTTGAATTAGTTTTGTAAAAGACTATTTATTTTGACAAGCTTCGAAATATTTGTAAAATAATCCCCACAACCATAATTTTAAAAAATGATTAAAATTAAAAATTTTTTGTTTTAACTTATATTTTGTCTGGAGATATTTTTGAATTTTGGGTTTGTAATTGATAACAGGAATTGTATTGGTTGCCATGCATGTACTGTAGCCTGTAAATCAGAGCATTCAGTTCCAGTAGGAGTAAATAGAACTTGGGTAAAATATGTTGAAAAAGGGACTTTCCCTGATACTCGGCGGATTTTTTCAGTAATGCGATGTAATCATTGTGAACATGCTCCATGTGTAGAAATTTGTCCAACACAGGCACTCTTCACTCGTCCTGATGGGATTGTAGATTTTAACAATGATCGATGTATAGGATGTAAATCATGTACACAAGCGTGCCCCTATGATGCAATCTATATTGACCCAGAATCACTTACAGCAGCCAAATGCAATTATTGCGCTCATCGCGTAGATGTTGGTCTTGAACCAGCCTGTGTAAATGTTTGTCCTACAAATGCTATAATCTGTGGCGATTTAGACCAAAATGATTCAAAAATTTCCAACCTTGTTTCAAGGCAGCAGGTAACAGCAAGAAAGCCAGAAAAAGGAACCCGTCCAAAACTTTTTTATATTGAAGGCGATGACGTTTCTCTCAAACCTCTAGAGACAGAACATATTTCACAAAGTTTGTGGGGTTCACAGTCCATAGGAGTAGGTCACCACTCTGGAAGAAAAAATGGAAATAGTGTTAATTTTGATTTCAATAAGATTAGTTCAGTAAAAAACCATGATTCTTCTGAAAAAGAGAGGCGGAAGGATTCTTTTTTTTCTCCTAAAAATCGATTGAGTGGTGGTAAAAGAGCGGCTAGGAGAGTTTACGATTCTCCTTCAAAGGGAATTTTATGGGGCTGGGAGGTTGCAGGATACATTTTTACAAAAGCTCTTTCAGCAGGTATTCTTGGATTACCACTATTACTCAATCAATTAGAATTGATAAACCTTTCAAATGAGACACTTTGGATCATTTCTTTGCTTTCCTTGCTCTTTCTTGCAGCTACAGGAGTACTTTTAATTTTAGATTTGGATCAACCTACACGGTTTATATATGTACTTTTGCGTCCTCATTGGAAATCCTGGCTTGTAAAGGGCGGATACATAATAACTGTCTATGGCGGATTAGTGACTTTTTTGGGAGGAGCACATTTTTTAGGCTTTGGAGAATTTGTTAAATGGCTCGTGTGGCCAGTATTAGCATTTGCTGTTATGCTCGCAATTTATACGGCTTTTCTTTTTGCACAGGCAAAGGGAAGAGATTTCTGGCAAAATCCTCTTTTGGTTTTACATATGTTGCTCCATGCTGTTGTAGGAGGATCTGCTTTCCTTTTGATTGTTGGGTTATTTTGGCAATCGATTAATCCCATGATTCCCTTTCTGCAGAATATTCTGATTGGTGGACTAGTATTACAAATGCTCTCACTTGCAACCGAATTGATCATCCCTCATCCTACTGCAGATGCGCACATTACCGTAAAAGTAATAACTCAGGGAGTTTTTAAATCTGAGTTTTGGGGAGGAGTAATATTTATTGGTTGCATCTTACCTTTCTTGATGCTAATTTTTAGCTTTGCTCCAGTAATCACTGCTTTTGCCGGTTTTCTCGTGTTGATTGGAATATGGTATTCAGTTCGTATTTGGGTCATTGCACCTCAAACTATTCCTTTGAGTTAAATTTAATATTAACAAGAAATATCATATGAAAATGCAGCCTGAACCAACATGGATTGAAAAAATGGCCCAGATTATTGGCCTTATTCCAGATTTGAATGAAAAAAATACGACTGATTCTGAAATTAGAGAACCAGGACCTTTGAGTGATTATCCTCCTCCTGAAAAATGGGATGATTGGGAGGAATATGAAGCAAAGGGTTGGTCTAAAAAAGAAAAGAAGCGTTATTCTATTATCCCTACATCATGCTTCAATTGTGAATCAGGATGTGGTCTATTAAGCTACATAGACAAAGATACAGGTAAAGTCCGAAAATTTGAAGGGAACCCTTATCATCCTGGTAGTAGAGGGCGCAATTGCGCTAAAGGTCCTGCAACAATCAATCAGATTGAGGATACAGAAAGGATACTTTATCCTCAAAAAAGGGTTGGCAAACGTGGAGAGGGAAAGTGGGAGAGAGTTTCATGGGAATCTGTCCTTGAAGATATTTCAGGTAGAATCCGCTCTGCTATAGAAGAAGGAAGAAACAACGAGATTGCATATCATGTTGGTCGCCCAGGTGCAGAAGGTTACATGGATAGGATACTTCAATCATGGGGAGTCGATGGACATAATAGTCACACAAATATTTGTTCTGCAGGAGCCAGATTTGGTTATGCGATTTGGGATGGAGTCGACCGTACCTCTCCTGATTTTGCAAATGCAGATTTTATATTGCTGATCAGTGCTCATCTTGAATCAGGACATTATTTCAATCCTCATGCTCAGAGAATCATTGAAAGTAAGAACAACGGAACGAAAATCGCGGTCATGGATATCCGTCTTTCAAATACAGCCAGCAGGGCAGATTATTGGATGGCCACTTATCCTGGAACTGAGGCTGCAGTTCTTCTTGCGATGGCTAGAATCATCCTAAAGGAAAAACTCTACAATGAAGAATTCTTGTCCAATTGGGTGAACTGGCAACAATGGATTGAAGAAGAGCACCCTGGTTCTGATCTAAAACTCGAGGTTGCAATTGAAAAATTGATTGAACACTATGATACATTTACTCCTGAGTTTGCAGAAAAAGAAAGTGGAGTATCTGCTGAGACTATAATAGAAGTTGCAAGGAAAATAGGTAGAGCTGGAAGTCGTTTTGCAAATATGAATTGGCGTAGTGCAAGTAGCGGAAACTTTGGAGGTTGGCAAGTCGCTCGTTGCCTACAATTTTTGAATGTTTTAACTGGAAGTATCGGTACTAAAGGAGGAACATCTCCTAATTCATGGAACAAGTTTCACCCAACCCTATGCAGTAAACCACCTGCACAAAAATTCTGGAACGAACTTCATTTTCCGAAAGAGTATCCTCTTTCTCACTATGAATTAAGCTACCTTCTACCGCATTTTTTAAAAGAAAATCGTGGTAAAATGTCAGTTTATTTTACCAGAGTCTTTAATCCAGTGTGGACTTATCCAGATGGTTTCAGTTGGATAGAGGCCCTTAGGGATGAAAATAAAATTGGTCTTCACGTTGCTCTTACTCCAACATGGAATGAAACAGCATACTTTGCAGATTATGTCCTTCCAATGGGACATTCCTCAGAGCGCCATGATTTGGTAAGCTATGAAACACATGCAGGTTTGTGGATAGCATTTCGCCAACCAGTGCTTCGTGAGTATGCACGAAGACAAGGAAAGGAACCGGAATTCACATACCAAAGTAATCCCGGTGAAGTTTGGGAAGAGGATGAATTCTGGATAGAACTATCTTGGCGTATTGATCCGGAAGGGAAACTAGGGATTAAAGAACATTTCCTCTCACCATATCGTGAAGGGGAAAAATTAACTATCGATGAATATTATCGATATATCTTTGATAATGTTCCCGGTCTTCCAGAAAAATCTGCTGAAGAAGATTTGACTCCTTTAGATTTTATGCGACGTTACGGTGCCTTCGAAGTTAAAAAAGAGATTTACGAACTCTTTAGAAAAAATTTGAATGAAGATCAACTAAAAGGCACAAAAGTGGACAAGGTTAATGGGTTAGTTTTAAAAAAAGGAGAGCCTGTGGGAGTTATGGCTGATGGAAAAGCCTGCATAGGGTTCAATTCTCCTTCTCGCAAACAAGAACTCTATTCAAAAACACTTTCTGATTGGAATTGGCATGAATACTCCCTACCGGGATACATAAAAAGTCACGTGCATGAGCAAGAGATGGAAAGAGAAAAAGGGGACTTTCCTTTAGTACCCACTTACCGACTACCTACGCTTATTCACTCTCGGTCAGCTAATTCGAAATGGTTGGTTGAAATTTCAAACAGGAATCCACTTTGGATGCATACTTCAGATGCCCAAAGGTTGGGGTTCCTCACCGGAGATTTGGCAAGAGTGAATACAGAAATTGGATATTTTGTAGCTAGGGTCTGGGCTACAGAAGGAATGCGTCCTGGAGTAGTTGCATGCTCACATCACATTGGAAGATGGAGACGTTCTCAAGATCCAGAAGCTAATCTATGGGCAACTAATCTAGTTGATATTCAAGAACAGGGAAATGGAAAGTGGAAGATGAATGTCATTTCAGGAATTAATCCGACTGAAGGAAAGGACAAAGACTTAAAAAGAATTTTCTGGCGCGATGGAGGAGTTCACCAAAATATAACTCATGCAGTTCATCCTGACCCCATAAGTGGAATGCATTGCTGGCATCAAAAAGTGAGGATCGAAAAGGCTCACAGTTCTGATAATTATGGTGATGTATTTGTAGACACACAAAAATCGAGGGATATTTATTTAGAATGGTTAAAAAAGACTAGACCTGCACCAGGACCAGATAGATTGAGAAGGCCATTATGGTTAAAACGTCCACTGCGACCTTCAAAAGATCTTTTTTATATAAAAGATTGAAAAAATAATTAGATCTTAACCAATTCAAAAATTATAAGGCAAACACCTTCTTTTTATCAAAAAAATATTTAATGATTAAATAAGAAGTTCTTGACTTTTTTTTTACTTTCAAGGAATATTTGGCTTAAAAATTCTACCTTTAAGAAATTAAAATGGAAAAATTTGATAATGAAATAAATTGTCAGGGATTAAGCTGCCCTCTGCCGATTTTAAAAACAAAGAAGAAAATTGATGGAATGTTGAGCGGAGAAGTTTTGAAGATGACTTCAACAGATCCTGGATCTGCTAGTGACGTGGCTTCTTGGGCAAAGAGAACTGGTAATAATTTGATTTCCGACAATGAAGTAAATGGTGTGTACACTTTTTTGATTAAGAAAAAGTGATTTTTATATGTTTTTTCGTTTTGTCTCGCAATTTATATTCATTTATTTGAATATATAAATTTTTATTGTATAATGTTTTTCAATAAAAGGCTTTGTTTTGGTTAATAAAAAAATATCAAGACTCATGATTTCGGCCCCCAAAAAAAGTTCTGGAAAAACAATAATAAGTCTTGGTATCTTGCACAATTTCATAAAGCAAGGCAAAAATATTCAAAGTTTTAAAAAAGGACCAGATTATATAGACCCTATGTGGCTAAAGTTAGCCAGCAAAAAAGAATGTTACAATTTGGACCCTTATTTGATGGGTAATGAGGGATGTCTCGATGCGTTCTTTAAACATGGTATAAAAACCGGCAAGGTCTTGATTGAAGGGAACCATGGATTACATGATGGCATGAGTCTTGATGGCTCTGATAGTAGTGCTGGGTTAGCCAATTTGCTAGATTCTCCGGTTTTGCTAGTTATTAACAGCAGAGGCATGAATCGTGGAGCCGCTGCATTAGTAACAGGCATGCAAAAATTGACACCTGAGCCAAATATAGCTGGTGTGATTTTGAATCATGTGCGAAGCCTACGCCAAGAGGACAAGCAAAAATTGGCAATTGAAAAGCACTGTGGTATTCCAGTTGTTGGATCAATTCCTAGAGATGAAGCTGTAACTATCCCTGAGCGTTATCTCGGCCTAACTACTGTAGAAGAGATGAAAAGTGCAGAAAAAGTAATCCGAGGAGCAGGTGATTTAATTTCAGAATATTGTGATATGGATTATATAGAGTCATTATTTAAAGAAGATTCAAATCTTGATTTTACTGAAAAAGATGATGAAATATCTGCTAAAGATTTATCTATTAATATTGGTGTTTTTAGTGACTC
>CACIWU010000015.1 GCA_902590435.1 uncultured SAR324 cluster bacterium
AATGATCTTTACTGAATTGGTAATCAAGAAAAACTTCTTCAGCTCTTAGCAATTGATATTTCCCATTTTGAAGTTTATGAGTTGTATCTTTTAGTCGATAGACATTATGGCCACAAGTCCAAATTCTAAACTTTCTAAATTGTGTACAAAGACATGTTTTGTCCTGAACTGAGATCTTTTTCATGTTTTTTTTCAATTCTCGGTTGTATGCCTCCACATACTGACAGTGCCCATTATTGTCAAGAATGTATCCGAAAGCTTCACAATTAGGTCTTATACCATCTCCAATACCAGGAGATTGACTAAGCATTCTCATAGGATAACCTGTTGGTGAAATGGTATTAACTATAATATCTTCTTCAACTGCTTCAAGGTAATGATGTTTTGTTTTTTCAGGAAGTCCACATTCATTTGTGACGGTAAAGCGAGTAGCAACCTGAACAGCTGAAGCACCATTTTCTAAGAATTCAACTGCATCAGTTCCAGTAAAAACTCCACCGGCAGGAATAACAGGAATTTTTAATCCGTTTTTTTTCAAAAACTCTATTACATCACTAACAATACTTTTAAGATCGTAATCTTGCCAATCATCGGCGCCAAAACCTAAATGTCCTCCTGCCAGCGGCCCTTCAACTGTTATATAGTCAGGGAATCTGTCAAATTTAGCAGCTCTTTTCAAAAACGGACTTAGTGCTCGAGGTGATGATACAATAATTCCAACTAGTATATCTCTACATCTAGGATGCTCTTTTATGAGTTCCATAGTACCTAAGTGAAGTCCAGCACTTAGAGTAATTCCATCAATTCCTGCATCCATAGCAGCATGAATGCGAGCTCGTAATGTCTCTCTGGAACCATTCATCGTTAGTTTTTCCATGCAGTTTATGAAAATAGCTCCATTTCCTTTTTTTGAACTCATAGTACGTTCAACAAAAATTTTTTGTGCTTCGGCTAGTCTCTCAAGGTCAAACTTAACTATTGATTTATCAGCACTCTCAACATTAAATTTATATTTTTTTTGTTTTTCCTGTACGTAATTTGTCTTATAACGCCGATCTGAAATTGTTGGAACCATAGCATCAGAAATATGACCAATCCCTCCTAAACGAGCGGCTTCTATAGCCAGCTCTGCGGTAGAAATATCAACTCCCATCCCACCAACAAAAATAGGTATATATTCCTTACTTCCCAGTTTTAATCGAAAATCATCTACTGCTTTGTTCATCAGCTATCCTTTTAAGACTTTGTGATTTAAGTTAATTAGTTTGCCATGATTGAATATCCACAATCTACATAAATAACTTGACCAGTAATACCAGAAGAAGCGTCACTTGCTAAAAATAAAGTAGTTTGTGCAACTTCGTCTTGTGTTACAGTTCTTTTCATTGCCGAATGCTCTGCTCCAACTCTCATCAATTCTGCAAAATCTTTAATTCCCGCAGAAGATAAAGTTTTAATTGCTCCTGAAGAAACTACATTAACTCTAATATTTTCAGGGCCAAGCTCTCTTGCTAGATACCTAGAAGACGCTTCTAAAGAAGCTTTTGCCGGTCCCATAACATGATAATGAGGTACTGCTAAATTTGAACCTATAAAACTCATACTTATAATGCTTCCACCCCCTCTCTTTTTCATCATAGGAGCTACGCCTTCAACCAATGGCAATAGAGAAAAGGCGCTTATTTCATGAGCTTTAGCAAAGCCAATTCTACTTGTACTTGAAAAATCCATTTGCAAGTCTTTTTGTTCTGCAAAAGCTAAACTATGTATTAAAAAATCTAACTCTCCCCAATGATCATTTAATGAATTTATTAATGACCGAATAGAGTTATCATCTGAGACATCACAATCCTTGATCAAGGAAGCATTCACTTTTTCTCCTAGATTTTTAACATTTGATTCAAACCGTCCTTTTGGATCAATGAGGTAAGTTAATGCCAATTCTGCTCCTTGTTTATGTAAATGTTCTGCAACCGCCCATGCAATACTTCTCTGATTACCAACACCTAGAATAACTCCCTTTTTGCCAGATAAAACACTCATTTTTTTCCTAAAATTTTAAATATTAATTTATTATAATTAACGATGATTGAATTTCTTTGTCTTGATTTAAAATTAAGTTTAATCTAATTTCCCAATTGATTGTCCATATAAAATCCTTTCTCCTACATTTAATTCGTAAAATTCTATTTGTTTTGGAGGGAAGAGACAAATCACAGTAGATCCTAGTTCAAACATACCAATTTCTTGACCTTTTTTCAAATTGTAAGGGTTTTCCAGAACAATTTTTTTGCTTAGGGATCCTTTGATGTTTGAAATTTGATTATTATAATTAACTCTAATTCTTCCGACAACTGTCGCCCCAACTTTGACAATAGCACACTCACCTTTTTCATAATTTATATAAGTGGTTAACCGTTCGTTCCTTGCAAATAGATTATTAACATGGTGAAGTCCCAATGGACTAACAGTCCACAAATCTCCTGGGATGTATGAAAATTCTCTTACTTCTCCACTAACCATACTGTGAATGCGATGGTAATTTTGAGGAGCTAAATAGATAGTAATAAAATTTCCACCATCATAAATTTTTGTTCTATTTTTATCATTTAGTAAATCATAGATACGGTACTCTAATCCTTTAGCCTGAATCAGTTTCCCATTATTAATTGTTCCAAATTCCCCAATAAATCCATCGACGGGACTTAATAGTGAATTTTTCTCCTGATCAATTGGTCGTGCATCCTTGTTAAGTCGACGAGTAAAGAATTCGTTAAAGGAACTAAATTCAGAAACTTTTTTCTCAGATTCCTCTAGATTAACACCATAAATCCTAGAAAATAATTTAATTAAAGGTTCTAACAAAAAATTTGGTGCACGAAAGTCTGCGATATGGCCACATAGCCTACTAAAAAGGTTACGTGGTAAAATCCATATAAAGTAATACGCAGGTGGACGACCAAATCCTCTTAATGACATTAACCTCCGACTTTATTAGCTTTTGGTTTATTTTTTTTAAGCAAGTCGTTGATATATGAACCATCAATGGTTTCTTCTTTAATTAGAATATCAGCAATTTTGTGCAATATTTCTATGTTATCACTTAGAAGTTTTTTGGCTTTCTCATCATGGAATTTGACAGTATTTCGCATTTCTTTGTCAATTTCCTCTGCAGTTAATTCACTATATTCACGTTCTTTACCAATCGAGCGTCCTAAAACATTATGTTGACTGTCACTTCCAAAAACAATAGGACCGAAAGATTTACTCATTCCCCAATTGCAAATCATATTCCTAACAGTTTCAGTTGCTTGTTGTATGTCATTGCTAGCTCCAGTTGTTACTTCAGAAAATATTATTTCTTCAGCTGCCCGGCCTCCCAAAGCAATTGTTATGCGATTACTTAGAAAATCGATATCATAAGAAAATTGATCTCCTTTTGGTAGATAGGATGTTAACCCAAGAGCTCTTCCACGGGGAACAATTGTTACCTTATGAACAGGGTCAGAATTTGGTAGTAGTGCAGAAACAAGTGCGTGTCCAGCTTCATGGTAAGCAGTGTTACGCTTTTCTTTTTCTGTCATTACCATAGAGCGTCGTTCTGTTCCCATTAGGACTTTATCCCGAGCCCATTCGAAATCTGCTAAGTTTAATTGAGTTTTGTTTTTACGGGCTCCTCCTAGTGCAGCTTCATTTATTAAGTTTTTCAAATCAGCCCCTGAAAATCCCGGAGTTCCTCTTGCTATTATGCTCATGTCAATATCATCAACGATCTGCACTTTTTTTGCATGAATTTTTAAAATTTCTTCTCTGCCTTTTACGTCTGGTAGTGGAATGCTAACCTGCCTGTCAAAACGTCCAGGTCTTAAAAGTGCGGGATCAAGTACATCAGGGCGATTTGTAGCGGCAATAACTATTACTCCTTCCATTCCATCGAATCCATCCATTTCTACTAGCAATTGGTTTAAAGTTTGTTCTCTTTCATCATTTCCCCCTCCCATTCCAGTTCCTCTACTTCCTCCAACAGCATCTATTTCATCTATGAAAATTATGCATGGTGCATTTTGTCTACCTTGCTCAAACATATCACGAACCCTGCTAGCTCCAACTCCAACAAACATTTCTACAAAATCGGAACCACTCATACTGAAAAAAGGGACTTCAGCTTCTCCTGCGACAGCTTTAGCCAATAAAGTTTTTCCAGTTCCAGGCGAACCCGACATTAACATTCCTTTAGGAATTCTACCTCCGAGTCTTCTAAATTTTGTTGGATCTCTAAGAAACTCTACAGTTTCTCTAAGATCATCTTTTGCTTCTTCAACTCCAGCAACATCATTAAACGTTACTTTCATTTCACTTGCTTCCATTTTCTTTGCCCGACTACGACCTATTGAAAATAATCCTCCTGAACCGACACCTCCCTGCATTCTGCGCATTAGTAACATCCATATCCCAAAAATGAGTAGAAAAGGACCCCAATTAATCAAAATGCTTAAATACCAAGGAAGATTTTTTTCCGGGACATAATTAATTGGGATCTTGTAAAGTCTTAGAAAGTCAATTACACTAGGGTCTTCGGCTGGGAAATAAGTGCGATAACTATTTCCATCCTGAGTAAATCCTTCTATGATTGAATCACCTACAATTTGAGCATTCACAATATCACCTGAAGCAACTAAACCCTTAAAATCACTGTAAATAAGTTCTTTTGTTTGACGAGAGTCACCTGACATATTTACATTGTCGAATAACTTAGCTACAAAGAATGCTAAGATTAGCATGCTAAGAATAATTAATAAATTTTCTCTTTTCATAACATTAAAATAAAATGTTCAAAAAATTATTGAGTGTTAGTATTTGAGGCATTAGAAGTTATCAAACTAAAAAAAAAATATCTATTATAAAATATAAAAAATTAATTATAGCACATATCTAATTATACAGCTAAGTAATTTTTGAGTCACGATCTACAAAATATAATTATAATATGAACTTTTTCAATCTTTCTTTTAAATTAAAAAAATTTTTTCATGAATCTTTAGTGATTTTAAAATTAGGTTATCCTTTGATAATCTCTCAGTTGTTAATGACGTTGATGGAGTTTTTTGATTCAATAATGGCCGGTAATGCTAGTTCTATTGATTTGGCTGGACTTGCAATTGCTTTAGCAATTTACCATCCTTTATTTTTACTAGTACTAGGGATATTTATTCCTTTAGGCGCTATCATATCTCAACTTTTTGGAGAAAAAAAATCTGAAGAGATAGTTAAAAATACTATTCAGGGTTTGTGGTTAAGTCAAATATTTGCATTTTTAAGTATCATAATTTTGTTAAATGTAGATTACTTTTTATATAGATTTGGATATGAAGAGGAAGTGATAAAGATTTCAATAGATTATTTGAGATCATTAATTTGGGGGCTCCCTGCACTTTATGCTTTCCTTGTTTTACGTATGCTTACTGAAGGATTGTCTATTACTCGTCCAACAATGTATTTTTTAACAATTGGCTTGGGATTTAAAATTATCTTAAATTACATTTTAATTTTTGGCAAATATGATTTTCCTGCTCTTGGAATTGCAGGAGCAGGGCTGGCTACAAGTATATCGAATTGGATCATGCTAATTATTTTTCTTGTATTTTGTATAAAAACGAAATTGTTAATCAAATTTAGAAAATTATTAGTCTTTAGAATGCCAACTTGGTTATATATTAGAGAAATTTTAAAAATTGGATTGCCTCATGGTTTTGGAGTAGCAGCTGAAACCGGGTTGTTTACAGTAGTTTCTTTAATGATGGGGACATTTGGAGTTACTGCTATAGCAGGTCATCAGATTGCGATAAATGTTGCTTCATTAACATTCATGGTTCCAATGGGACTTTCTATTGCAATCTCAATTCGTGTGGGTTTGGCGAAGGGTAAATCTAATTTTAAGGAGGCACAATATATTGGCAGAGTAGGTATCTTACTTTGTATTCTTTTAATGGCAGTATCTGCGTTAGTATTTATTTTATTCCCTGAAATGATTGTAAAATTTTATACGGATGATTTGAATCTAAAGAACCAAGCTATAAACTTACTTTTCATGGCTGCGATATTCCAATTATCTGATGGCATGCAGGTAGGGGCATTAGGAGCTCTGAGAGGACTAAAAGATACAAGAATTCCATTCTTTACAAATATTTTTGCTTACTGGGTTATTGGCCTCCCTTTCGCTTACTTATTTGGTATTAATTATAAAATAGGCCCTGAAGGTTTGTGGGTTGGGTTAATTATGGGTTTAAGTCTTGCGGCAGTATTGCACAACTGGCGTTTCAACATTCTTACAAGACGTTTATTTTGTTCTCCATTTTCTAATAATATTGTTTGTTAACTGTTTTTATAAAAGATCTTTGAAAAACAAATTAATTATTGAAGGATATCTAAAATGCAAAAAAGTTGAAAAAAAATTTTTGGAATCGTAATTGCAGGAGTTATACTTTTTTAAATTACAGTAAAATTCTCTTTACTTAATTTTCAAATTTTCAAAAAAGGGAATTTTGTTGTTTCAATAATTAAGCTTACTTTTAATTTAGGAAAATATGGCCGAACAAAACAGTGTCCTTTCGGATGTTCGTTTTCAATTTCAAGATTTTTTTGGTTCTTTGAGTCTGGCAAAACGTATTTCGATTTTGGCGGCACTTGGAATTATTTTACTCGGTATGATAACCATGATATTTTTGGCTAACAGGACTTCATGGGCTCCATTATATTCAAATCTAGAACCAGGAGATGCTGCAACCATAGTTGAAAAACTTAAGGAAAATCAAATACCTTTTTTGCTTGCTCCAGGTGGTAGGACTATTATGGTTGAACCTTCTAGAGTTGACCAAACTCGTTTAACAATGGCGAAAGAAAAGGTTTTACCTGGAAGCGGAGTAGGTTTCCTAGATCTATTTTCTACTCCAACTCTTGGTGAAACAGAATTTCAACAAGGAGTTAAATTTAGAGTTGCCCAAGAGGGTGAGCTTGCGCGACTCATTTCTACAATTAATGTTGTAAAATCAGCTAAAGTTTCCTTAGCAATTCCTCAAAAGACATTGTATTCAGATAACGAGGAAGAACCTTCGGCAGCAATAGCTCTTAATTTGACAAGCAAAGGAGCGAATAAGAAGCAAATTGAAACAATAGTACATCTTGTTGCAAGTGCGGTAGAAGGTCTTACTCCAAGAAATGTAAAATTAACAGATCAGAAAGGCAATCTTCTTAGCAGAGAATTTGAAGATAATTCTGCCGGAGGTAAGATGAATGAGAATTATTCTTACAAGAGACGTTTTGAGAAGGAACTGGAATTAAATGTTGTTAAGCAAATTGAGAAGATTGTAGGCAAGGATCGAGTTAGGGTAAATGTTTCGGCAACAATGCGTTTTGATCGGAGGACTATTAAGGAAGAATTGATTGATCCAGATCAAACAAGTGTAGTAAGTGAACAATTAATTGATGAATCATCAACTGGTACTAGATCTATTCCAGTAGGGCCTGCTGGAGTTACAACTAATCTCCCAGAGGCAACAGGAAGGGAGGCAGCAACTGTTTCAGAATTTAGTAAGAAGAACTCAACACGCAACTTCGAAAGCAGTAGACGTGAAGTAGTTATGGAGTCTGCCGTTGGTGAAGTTGTGCGTTTAAGTGTTTCGGTGCTTTTGGACAACAGGCGTTCACAGATTATAGATGATAGTGGTAATACTATGGGACGTACGAATACTCCATGGACTGAAGAAGAAAAAGAAACAATTGTTGGTTTAGTAAAAGCTGCAATGGGATATAATGAGACTCGTGGAGATTCAGTTTTTGTTGGTAATATGCCCTTTGAAGCAGCAATTGAAGAAGATGAAGCCTCCGAAATTGAAGCTACAAAAGTTAGGAACAAATTTATTTTAGATGTTGTTCGCTATGTTGCTCTAGGATCAGCAATTTTGGCGCTTATTATGTTTGTTATTCGTCCTATGGTAAAGAAGCTTAGTTCAAAACCTGCAGACCTTGATCTTTTGATGGGTATGCCTGCAACAATTGGAGAGTTAGAAGGAGAGGAACTAGAAATTCCAACAGAGAGGGAGTCAGGAATTCCACCAAGGGATAAAATTTTGGAAATTGCTAAACAAGATCCCCTAAAGACATCAGCGCTTATTCATACTTGGTTGCGAGAACGAGCTTAAATTTTTATATTATATTTCTTACAAAACAAATGTTTGGAATAATGTGATCAAACTAAATACCTAATAAAATCCAGTAATTAATAATTCTAAAATTTTCCAAAAAATGTTAGAAAATGGTGAGTTAGAATCAAGCACAATAATTGATTCAAAGGTTGATGAAGAAGAGGCTTTAGTTTCAACTGATTCAGTAGAGGTAAAAGGAGATTTTGAAGATTCGATTACCGAACAAGCCGAACAATCTAACAGTCAATCTTCTTTTAAACCACTCAGTTTCTCGAACGGAACAAATAGCAAATTCCATTCAGGAGTTTCTTTTGAGTTAGCGAGTGAAAAAACTGATGCCGAAAAAATTAATATTTCAGAGGGATTTAAAAATTCAGAATTTTTTTATGAAAATAGCCTTTTAACAAATGCAGAGGATTTTGCCAATTCGATCAGGGAAGGTGCAAAAATTCACAAAGAAAAGTTGCTATCTAATATTGAAGAAAAGGCAAATGATACTGACCGGATCCACAAGCAAATACTTTCTGAAAATGAAGAGGCAAAACAGCAAAGAGAGGAGTTAATAAATTCTGCGAAAGAAGAAGTTGAAGAAATAAAAAAAGAAGCATTTCAAGAGGGTTATGATGACGGATATAAAATGGGGATGCAAGCACGTTATGACGAGTCTAAACCTTTGGCAACCCAAGCCAACACTTTGTTGGAACAATTAAATTCTTTAAGGCAAGTTGTTAGATTTCAGGCAGAAAAAGAATTAGTTAATTTAGCTATGAAGATAGCTAAAAATATTGTATCAGAGGAAATAGGACTTAATGATTCGGTTGTAGAAAACATTGTTAAGGTTGCACTTCAGGAAACAGAAATGAAAGGGAAGGTATATTTACATTTAAATCCCCAGGATTACGAATTTTTGGTCAACAGTAAGTGTGATTTAGAAAAATATTTGAGCGATGAACAAAAACTATTGATTAGACAAAAAAGTGAACTTAAGCCAGGTTCTATTTTTGTAGAATCTGATGGTGAAGTAATTAGTAGGTCAATTGAATCTCAGTTCAAAAAAATAGAGGATACTCTGAATGAACAAATTGATAAAAGAGAAGCAAAATTAAATGAATTAGATACGGACTTAGATGATAGTTCTTTGAATGCAAATATAGAATCTGAAAATTCTTCTCAACTTGATAGTTTTGATGATGGAACTGATCACAATGCCGATTCAGAAGGAGGCATTTCTGATAATGAGGATATCCAACAGGGAGGAGAAACCTCTAATTTATATCAAGATAAAATTGATTTGGAAGAATCACAAATGGATCAGATAGAAGAAATTGGTGAAAACTCCAAAAAAAATGAAGAAGAAATTTTAGATAATAGTCTTAAATCAGAATTTTTAGAAGAAAAAGGGCAAGTCTCAGAATCAATACCTATGGAATTAGATACAAATGCAAATTTAGACGAGTCTCAAAAATAACTATAAATCTTATTTAGTTAAATGATTAAGATATTGTTGATCTATCAAAAAGTGAAAAATTTTAAAGGATATAATTGAGGGAATCAGTAAATAAAATTAAAGATTGCTTTCATAATTTTTAAAAAAATCAAAACCTAAAATAATTATTTAATTTATATTTTGTGGAACTAAAATCATCATCATCTCCATCGATTGATTTAGCTCGCTATTCCTATCTTGATCATTATGTCAGGGCAGTAGATGAATTGCCTATCATTCGAAAAGAAGGTCGAGTATTACAAGTAATTGGTCATATGGTGGAGGCTACAAATCCAGGTTGTTCAGTTGGTGGAACTTGCCAAATATATAATCCTAAAAATAAAGTTTCTGTGGAAGCTGAAGTAGTTGGGTTTCGTGAGGATAGGATGCTTGTTATGCCTTTACGCAATACTTATGGAATTGGACCAAAATGTAGAATTATACCTAAGGAAAATCCTTCAATGATTCCTGTGGGAGAGGGACTGTTGGGGCGAGTTATAGACCCTTTGATGAGACCTTTGGATGGTCTTGGAGAGTTATCCACTTCTTCGGAAATCTCCTTGTATCCAGAAGTCATAAATCCTTTGAAAAGGGAACGTATAAATCAATCTTTGGATGTTGGTATAAGATCTATAAATTCTTGTTTAACTTGTGGAAAAGGTCAAAGGATAGGAATTATGGCTGGTTCAGGTGTAGGGAAATCAATGCTTTTGGGTATGATGGCGCGTTATACTGATGCAGATATAAATGTCATTTCATTGGTTGGAGAGCGAGGTAAGGAGGTCAGAGAATTTATAGAGGATAATTTGGGCGAAAGTGGGTTGCAAAGGTCTGTTGTTGTAGTTGCTACATCAGATCAGCCACCTTTGCTAAGAATGCGTGGAGCATTTGTTGCGACTTCTATAGCAGAGTATTTCCGTAATCAAAGTAAAGATGTTTTATTATCTATGGATTCTCTTACTCGTTTTGCGATGGCTCAAAGAGAAATTGGTTTGGCGGCTGGAGAACCTCCTACGACAAAAGGTTATCCCCCATCAGTATTTGCTTTATTACCAAATTTACTTGAACGTGCTGGAACTCACGAGGGTGATGGATCGATTACTGGTTTTTATACTGTTCTAGTAGAGGGAGATGATCCTAATGACCCTATAGCCGATGCTATTAGAGCAATTGTTGATGGGCACATTTTTCTTAAGAGGGAAATTGCTGAAAAAGGAACTTTTCCTGCAGTTGATCTTCTAGCTTCAACTAGCAGAGTTATGGTAAACGTAGCAAGTGAAACTAGTCTTCAACTCAGTCAGATTATGCGAAGAACTTTGGCTACATATAGGGAGGCAGAAGATTTGATAAATATTGGAGCTTATGTTCAAGGCAGTAATTCTGAAATAGATTATGCAATTACAAAAAATCCCTTAATTCAAGAATTCATTCAACAAGGTATAAACGAAAGTACTGATTTAAAAGAATGTGAAGATCAATTAAAAAAAATTTTTGGTGATCGTATAGAAAATGAAACTAATACTGAAAATATTTTATGATGCTATGAAATTATTTTTTGAATTATAGGTATTTCATTTGGAGCTCGATTTGAAAGCATTCTTGCACCTTCTTCAGTTATAACAATATTTTCTTCGTGAACCATTTGTTTGCCTGTAGAAAATGTCATTCCTGGCTCAAGTGTAAGTATCATTCCGGGTTCCAAAAGAGTATTATCATCTAATGTGATAGAAGGCCATTCAGTTAATTCCATACCCAGCCCATGTCCTAAACGTCCAACGTTATTTCCAAGGGCACCACCTTTTTCTAGTATTTTCCACATTGCCTCCCATATATCAGAAGTTGTTTTTCCTGGGCAAGCCATTTTGAAGCCAGCATCAGTAGCTTGAAAAACTGTTTGATAAGCAAAACGAGTTTCATCTGATAATTTGCCAAACGCAAAATTTCTATCAAAATCACAAAAATAACCATCAAAAGTACTTCCAGTATCTATTATTAATACATCTCCGTTGCCTAAGATCTTGTCAGTAGGTCCCATTATAATATTGTCGTAACCACCTAATCCAGAGCCTGCTATCATGTAAGGGGAGTTGTCTGCGCCTTGTTTTAAAATATCATGCCTTAATTTTAAACAGCATTCTCGTTCTGTCTCTCCGATGTTTAAAGAATCGGGAAGAGCTTCAAAGGCTAAAGAAGTTATTTTGCAAATATGTTGGATTTTTTCAATTTCTGCACATGATTTTATTTTTTTTATCTTGTGCATGCTGAGAGCAAAATCAAATATTTCTACAGGACTAATATTTTCAATTAATTTCTTAAAATTCTTGGCAGGCATCCTAAGGTGACTCTCTTGTCCCAATGTCATTCCTAGTCTTCCAAACTTTTTTGTGACATCTTTAAGTGTTTGTGACAATAGAGAAATTCCGTCGTCTTCTGGACAAGGGGAAGTCCATGTTCTAATATTTTCTATCCAGGTAGACTCCATTCCTGAAAGACCAATTTCAGGAATTACTGCGATGGGTCCCCCATCTCTAGGAACTATTAAAAACCATGGACGTGTTGGACTTTGCCAAAATTGAGTTAGAAAACCTGAAAAGTACCTGACATTTGGTTCAGTAGTGAGTAAAATCGCGTCTATTTTTAGTTCGGTCATCAAACGTTGTGCTTTTGAAGTTCGATTTTCAAATTCCGACTGCGAAAATCCTCTTTTAGGTATAGAAAGATTCATGATTTACCCTGAATGATTTTTATTTATTTTAGGGAATGTGGGTAAGTTTATTGAAAATTCTAAAAAAATAAAATATTTAAAGTTTTTATAAAGAAAATATGATGGATATTTTATTACAAAAAAAACAAACTAATTTTTTAAAAACATTTTTATCATGTATATGATTCTAATTATGTTTCTGGAATAATACATATTCCTTTTTTAATGAAAGTTACTGAAACTGAAGAACCAGAATTAATTTGATTTTCCATTTGATTGTCGATTACAAATAACTCACCAAGAGAACACTCTATAGTATACTCAAAATGATCTCCGAGATAAGATGATTTAATTATCTTTGCTGGAAGACCGTCTTTATCAGTATTATTTAAACATATTGATTGAGGTCTTATTCCCACAGTAATTTTACCGGATAAATTTCCTTTATAAGGCAATTTTAATTTAATACCCCCAATGTCTATTTCTGCTTCTGAAGAATCAGATTTTATAATTTTAGCATTAACCTGATTTGCATCACCTATAAAGTCAGAAACAAAAATGTTTTCGGGTTCTTCATATAATTGCCTAGGTGTCCCTACTTGCGAAATTTCTGCCTCATTCATTACAATAATTTTATCTGAAACGGCCAGAGCTTCTTCTTGATCATGGGTTACATAAACGGTGGTTAGTTTAAGTTTTTGCTGCAATTCTCTAATCTCTTCTCTAACCCTCCTACGAAGTTTTGCGTCCAGATTGGAAAGTGGTTCATCAAACAATAAAACTTCAGGTTCTAGAACTAGAGCTCTTGCAACTGCAACTCGTTGTTGTTGTCCTCCAGAAAGTTCACTTGGTAATCTATCTCCGAAATTTGACATGCCAACCAATTCTAATCCTTCAATGGCTTTTTCACGAATCTCTTTTTTTTGTAGACGGCTCATGTTAAGTCCATAAGAGACATTTTCTATAACTGTCATATGTGGGAAGAGAGCATAAGATTGAAAAACCATACTTACATCCCTATCTGATGCTGAAAGATGAGTAACTTCTTTCCCGCTTATATTTATTTTACCTTCTGTGACCAATTCAAGTCCTGCAATTAGTCTAAGGGTTGTAGTTTTACCACAGCCAGAAGGGCCCAATAGAGTGACTAGTTGACCTCGTCCAATTTCAAAACTTATATCACGAACTGCTATGACTTCTCCGAATGATTTAGTAACTTCTTTAAATTCTACAGTATTTTCCATATATTTTTACTCTAATTTTATATAGTTATAACTCCCGAATCTCTTCTGCCAAGTTGTCTTTTGCCAACAGTAAATTGTATTAGACCAATAACTGCTAGCATTACTATAATTAATACAGAAGAGTAAGCGATTGCTAGTCCATAATCACCAAATTCAACTCTACCAAGAATGTATGAGGTAGCCATATCGTAATCAGCACTTACGAGAAATATAACAGCGCTAATTGCTGTCATTGCCCTGACAAAACTAAAAACCAAAGCGGCTACTAATGCAGGTCTAAGCAAAGGTAATAATATTTTCCGTAAAGTTGTAAAAGATTTTGCTCCCAGAGTTAAGGATGCTTCATCTAAACTTGGATCAAGTTGACTCATAGAAGCAATTCCGGCTCTAATACCAGTTGGCATATTTCTAAACATAAAGCAAACTATGAGAATTATCCCTGTTCCAGTAATTTCAATTGGTGGGATGTTAAAGGCTAGTATATAACCGACCCCTATTACTGTCCCTGGAATAGCAAAACTAAGCATAGTTACAAATTCAAAAATGTCTTTACCCCAGAATTTTTGGCGGACGAGAATATATGCTATTAGTAGACCTAATCCTGCGGTTAATGGAGCAGATATTGCCGAAATTTGTAATGTTGTCCAGAAAGAATTCCATGCAGCTCCTTCCCACATAAGCCCATAATCTTCTGACCAATAAAGAGAAAACTCCTCAATATAATGTTTAAGTGTAAAGTTGTGTTTGTAACCCCAGGTTTCTACAAAACCTCCAAACAATATCATTCCATAAACAATCAAACTCATAATAATAAATGGAAAAGCGGTTATGTATGCTCCCCATGCAACTTGCTTTGGTAGTCTCACATGTACTCCTGAATCTCCTTTACCTGTTACTGTTGCATAAGATTTATTTCCCAACCAGCGTCTTTGAGCATAGAATGCGGAAAGAGTGAACATGAGTAAAACAAGAGAAAGTACTGCAGCCATTCCTTGATCTCCTTGAGCTCCGGCGATAGAAAAAAATATTTGAGTAGACAAAACCTCATATTGTCCTCCTAAAACAAGTGGATTACCAAAATCTGCAAGACTTTCTATGAATCCTAATAAGAATGCATTTGCTAAACCGGGACGCATTAGCGGAAAAGATACAGTCCAGAATGTCTGCCAACGTGATGCTCTAAGAGTTTGGGACGCTTCTTCCATTGAAGGACTTACACCCTCTACTACACCGATTAATACTAGAAATGCAATTGGTGTGTATGCCAAGATTTGTGCGATAAGAATCCCAGTAAGTCCGTATAACCAACGAGTGGGAGGTATTCCAAATGCCCACTCCAAGAATGCGTTAACAGCTCCAGCTCTTCCGAATAAAAGTATTAGAGCAAGTCCTATAACAAAAGGTGGGGTAATTATTGGAAGTAAAGAAGCAGTCCTTATAAAACCTTTTGCCTGAATGTTAGTTCGTGTAACTAAAAGAGCGAAAGCCAAACCTAGTATTGTAGTTATAGTGCCAACTAAAAACGCCATCCAAAGAGAATTCCATGCAACCCCGCAGCTCAAATCACTTGTTAAACAAGAAAGTCCCCAAATGTTAGGAGAAATTATTTTTTCTAGAAAAAGAGAAGCAATGTAGTTACCTTGGTCATCTTGTAAAGCACTGATTAGGATTCTCCCCACAGGGAAAAATACAAAAGTAACGATTAACACAACAGAAAGACCTATTGAACCACAAACAAAAATATCTCCCTTGATTGCTCCTCTTGATGCCAGGCCTTGTGTAAAAATGAACAGGAATCCAGCGCAAACTAATAAAGAACCATAACCCATTCCTATTTGAGTTTGAATTGTGGGACCTAAGATGTTGCCTAAAAAATCCCAACCCCATCCATGTAGGCCAAGTATAAATCCCTGTGAAATTGTATAAGTAAATCCAATTCCACCTGCATACAATAAAGTCAAAGAATATCTTGGATCATTCCGTTCCCACTTTAAAGCGGATAAGGGGATAAATAGAGCAATCAATATTGGTAAAAGCCACCAACGCTGGTGCAAAATTATTTGTAGAATCCCTGGAGAGTATTCGTTAAAGGTAGGGTATCCATCTGTTATCCAGATAAAACTCCAAAATCCATCATAAGCTGAATACCAAGGGAGAATAAGGAAGCCTGCCCAGGCAACACATAACCAAATCTTGAAAGATAAATCTGTTTTGCTGAAAAAGCCCGGGAATTCTTTTTGAACTACCGGGCGGAGTTTTGGTGGCATCACCGAGGTAATACCTTAACATCGGTATCCCACTTCTTAAGTAGGCGAGTGCGTTCAGCTTTAGAACCATATAATGAGTGATTGTAGTCAATAAGCTTTATACTACTTACATCTGGAGCTTCAGGTGCCATAGTTGCTTTTTTATTTGAAGGAACTTGGTACGATTTTACTTTTTCTGACATACTTTGAACATCTGCAGAGAGAGCAAAGTCGATAAACTTCTTAGCACTTTCCAAATTCCGTGCTCCTTTTATGATACTTGCCGAACCAATTTCATAGCCTGTACCTTCACAAGGAGAAACACCCACTATCGGGAAGCCTTTGGTTGCCTGTTTTACAGCACCATGAACAAAAACTACACCAATTGTAATTTCACCTCTTGCCGCAGCTTTTATTCCAGCTGACCCTGATTTAGTGTATTGACTAATGTTGCGATGAAGCCCTTTCATGTAAGTAAATCCACCTTCTTCCCCGAAAAGTTGAACCATTGAAGCAAGAGTAGTGTAAGCAGTCCCAGAAGTACTTGGATAAGCCATCATGATCTCATCTTTATAGGCAGAATGTAACAAATCATTCCAACATTTTGGCTCTGGCATTCCTTTTTTAGCAAGCAATTCCTTGTTATATCCGAAACCAAGTGCTCCTAGATAAATACCTACTGTTTTTCCTCCTGTTGCTTGATGAGGTGTTTTCGCCCAATCATGTAATTCTCCAAGTTTTGGGGACGTATAGGGCTGAGATAATCCTTCCTCAGCGGCTTGAAGATGAGGGTCACCTGTGCCACCCCACCATACATCTCCTTTAGGATTTGACTTTTCTGCACGAATCTTTGTGAGGGTTTCTCCTGAACTTGCACGGGTCATACTGACTCGAATTCCTGTTCTTTTTTCAAATTCTTTTTTCATTAATTCACACCAAGGGATGTCGGTGCTGCAGTAGTAAGTCAGCCTTCCAGCAGAATAAAGAGGAAGTGCAATAGTAAAAAATATTACACTCAAAAATGTAATTCTAATCATACCCATATTATCTCCTATATAATTTAATACTAATTATAATTTAAAAAATTTTAACTAACTCTTGAATATTTTATACATCTTCAAATTATCGTTTGTCAATATTTTTTTATTCTTATTAAAAAATTAAGTATCTAGTTTGTTAAGCTGCTAGAGAAGATTAGTTCTAAAGTATTTTAAATTTATTAAAATCAGTGATTAAAAATTCACATTTCAGAAATTTAGTTTTTGATAGTATCTGTTTATAATTTGACAAAAAAATCTAATTATTGCCGCTCCTTTGTGATCCATTCGTGTTCTTTATCGTCGTGGAATCTCCAAACTCTTTTTGGACCAGCCATCACATTTAGGTAATATAGATCATAACCATGTGGAGCTCCAACAGGATGGTAGCCTCTTGGAACCATTACAACATCATGATTTTTTACTGTCATAGTTTCGTCTATACTCCCATCATCTGTGTAAACTCGCTGGAAAGCAAATCCTTGTGAAGGATTGATACGATGATAATAAGTTTCTTCTAAAAAAGATTCTTCGGGTAAATTGTCGGAGTCATGTTTGTGAGGAGGATAGCTTGACCAGTTTCCGTTTGGAGTAATAACCTCCACCACAAGTAAACTATCTGCATCAGCAGTCTCAGGAAGAATATTGCAAATGTGACGGGTATTCGTACCTTTACCGCGGTTTTCAAAACTCATATCATCTGGTTTAATTAATCGAGCAGGGAAAGTACCATTTCCAGGTGCTGAACAAATAGCCAATTCTAAATCAGTTAATGCTTCTATAAAAAAATGATCTTTACTTGGTACATAAACAGCAAATGGGCGATTACTTATTAAGTTTGATGAATTTGTAAAAACGCTATCACGTTCTCCCAATTTTTCCCATGATTTGTGTGCAGTTTTTACTCGTGCTTTCCCAGTTAAGAGTACGAGACAAACCTCTCTATCTGCCGTTTCTTGTTTCAAAAATTGCCCTGATTTTAATTTAAAAACTTCAAACCCAACATATTTCCACCCTGCAGATTCTGGGGTTATTTTTTGAATCATGCCTTCTGAATTTGGTGGCTGTGATCGTGATATTAAGGATTCCATATTTTCTCAATTATTATACCAAAGATTTAGTAATGACTGATAGTTTGAAGAAACTAATTCAGCGATTTCAGATTTATTAATTTCTTGATGAATAAATTTTTCCCACGTCTTCCAGAATATACTGGATCCAATTGCAAATCCACAATTGTATGAAGATGAGTTTGCTATACTTAACAATGATTTAAAATTAATAAGACTAGCTTCATCATCCATAATTATAACTCCTACAAAAGGGTCAAATTCGTCAAGTTTTTTTATAATTTCACCCCAATCTTTTTCATTATTTGGTGTTTTTATTGCCCACCAAAAAGGATGAATACCAGCTCTATAAAGTTCTGAAATTGTATGACTCAAAGGGTAATCATGTGATTTTTGATTATCAAGAATTACTGAAGAATTATTTTCACCAAAACTGTCCTGAATTTTCAACTCGATCATAAGTTTACGCTTAAGGGAGATACAGATATCATTAAGCTTACGAAGTTTTACAAGTAGTTCGTTCTTACCTTCTGAACTCATTCGCAGATTGTAATAACAAATTACCTTGACAAACCATGAAACAGGGCGCTCCAGCAAATGCTTATATAGAGATTTATCTGAAAACAATTCTAAATTTAATGAGTTTGGTATTTCAATGGGAACTCCGATTGTATAATCGGTATTTCCTGAATTTTTTAAAATGTTTTGACAATATTTTGTGTCAACTAAAATTGCTTGATTATAATTATGGTTTGATTTTAAAACACTTTTAAATCCCTCGTGTACTTGTTCTTTAAATTCCGATATAAGATCAAGAGATATTCCTTTATCAAAACAACTTTTTTCAAATTGAATTTGATTCCCCAAATCAAGTATAAGCAGATCATTTTTTTGCGGATTGCCGAGTTCTGTTCGCAAATGCATTTGATTCATTATTGGTTGATGTGCCAAATCCTTAACTTCATCAAAATATTTAATGAAATAGTCCATCTCCTCAAAAGAAGGGGAAGAAGAAGAACATCCATGTCTTGTGACTACCAACGCGCCGCAAGCATTTCCGTACAAAGCACATGTTTCCATATTTTCTTCCCTAAGCCATCCTCTAAGGAATCCACTCATAAATGCATCTCCAGCACCTAATACATTCAAGACTTCAATATTAAATGAGCGGCTGGAAATAGATTTGCTTAAATCCAATGGAAAAACTTCACAGCCTGCTTTGCCTCTTTTTAAAACTATAGTCGCTGAAGATTGTTCCCGAATTATTGGTATACAATTATCAATTGTTTCTGAATTATTTTTAGGGAGAATACCAGCGCAAATTTGGATTTCCTCCTCTGTACCTACTATCAAATCTAATTCCGAAAGGAAAAGTTGTAGTTCTTTTGTGACTTTGTTAGATGATACAAATCTAGTTTCTCCGTCTCCTAGGTCAGTCAGACCCCAAAGAACAGGGCGAAAATCTATATCGAGTATAATTGCGCATCCACATGATTTTGCAACTTTTACAGCTTCCATAGTGGTATTTCGCATAGCAGGTGTGGAAATTCCAGTACCTGTAATTAATAGGGCTTTGGTTTGACTAAAAATTTCTGGATTGATATCTTCCTTTTTTATTTGCATATCTGCACAATTTTCGCGATAGAATATTAATGGGAAATGATCTGGAGGATCGACTCCGAGTAAAACTAGTGCAGTTAAATAATCCGGAGTGTTTCTTAAAAGAGAGGTGTTTACTCCTTCACTTTCAAGAAATTTTCTTAAGTAAACTCCCATATCATCAGTTCCTACGCACGAAAACATTGCTGATTTGAGACCTAATCTTGAACTTCCAACTGCAGTGTTTCCAGCAGAGCCTCCCAAATATTTTCTGAAGCTCTGAGCATCTTCGAGCGGACTATGTAACTGCTCTGCATATAAATCAACTGCTACTCGTCCCATGCAAATTAAGTCCAGGGGGCGAGAATAGTCAATTAAAGTAGTATTGTGGGTCATATTAATTTTTTATTAGTTATACATTACTTTTATCGATTTGCCTGTTAGCAGAGATTCCTTGCAAGCCAAAGCAATTAATACTGGTGTAAGTCCATCTTTACCTGAAACAGGTGGTGTTTTGTCGCTGTATATAGCATCCACAAAGGCTTGAACTTCGTTGACAAACGCAGCTTTGTATCTTTCTAGAAAAAAATACAGAGGTTTGTCTCGGACTGTACCGTGTTCGTTAAGAACTACCATCGAAGTCGGTGTATTATTTTCAGCTATTGCAGTTCCTTTTGACCCGAAAACCTCGATACGTTGATCATACCCATAAACTGCCTTTCTGCTATTTTCTATTTGTCCAAGAGCACCATTCTCAAATTTAATTGAAATTACTGCCGAATCAATATCTCCTGCCTCACCAATTGCAGGGTCGATTAATACAGATCCAAAAGCATGGACTTCTTCTACTTCACTTCCACTAAGAAATCGAACCATGTCAAAGTCGTGAATTGTCATGTCTAAGAAAAGGCCTCCGGAGGAAGAGATATATTTAGGAGGAGGCGGAGCGGGATCACGTGAAATAACTTTTATTATTTGTGGAACTCCCAAGCTTCCATTTGCGACTTTTTGTTTTATTGCTGCAAAATTAGGATCAAAGCGGCGATTGAATCCGACTTGTAATTTGACTCCACATTTTTCAACTTCATCAAGCGCACTGCGAATTAATTCTGGTTCAAGAGCGATAGGTTTTTCACAAAAAATATGCTTGCCAGCTCTGGCACATTCTATAATTTGATTGGCATGTTCTGAGGAAGGTGATCCAATTAGAATTGCATCAATCTCAGGATCATCAAGCATTATTTTGTGATCTTTGCCAAATACTGTTATGCCTAGATTTGATGCCCAATCTTCATCTAGAAATGGATCAGTGATTACTTTAAGTCGTGCTCCTTTGACGCTATTGAGTATGTTTTCAGCATGGAGCTTACCTATGCGTCCGGCTCCAATTATTCCAAAATTAATTGATTCCATTTTATTTTTGAAGTTATTTGGTTTAAGGGATTCTCTGTTTTTCAGCTCTTTCTATAGTTAAATTAAATTTCTCAACCGCCCAGTTTTCACTTAATGCTTTTTCCAATAAAAGTTGCATGTTTAAAGGTGTAGAATCTTTATAAGGAGGATTTAAATCAAGATTTGTCGGAAATGGATAACCATCTGCAACAGATGCTCCAATTGTTTGAGATTCTTTACAACCGAGAAGATTTCTTTTTTTCTTTTCTAGTAAAATTGGATAGATTAATTTTGTTATTTTAGTACGATCAACAGACTCAAGTGCCTTTCCAAAAGCGCTTGAGACTTGTATTAGGTTGGCGATTCTGTCTTTTGATTCAGAATTCTTGCCTGCGGCATGAAATAGAGCCGGGTTCAAGAACATGGCGTCGCCTTTTTTCATAGGAATTTGTATAGCATTTTTCTTGAAATAATCTTTGAACTTAGAATTCCTCCATGCCATATAACCTAGTGTATATTGCTGAGAAAAAGGTAATATAATTGTTGGGCCTGATGAAATTCCCATGTCTGTATGTGCTATCGCTCCTTGCAAAGTTAGGAACTGTGAAAGAATTTGAGAAGATATTGGGAATTTTGAAACAAGTGAATTTTCTTGAAAACCGAGATGATAGTCACGATGAGGATCTTGTGCATTAGCACCAGGTTTTACGATGTTTACTTGGGAAGTAATTTGAAAAAAAGGACCAAGCCATGCTTCTGATAAAAAACGAAGAATAGGGTTTTCATAGTAAGAAATAAAAGTTTTAGGATCTATCTCACAAAGTTTTTGCAATGAATTCCAGAGTCTCTCGTTTTGACCTGGCCTTGCAAAATGATCTCCACGGTGTATGGCATTTTCCTTTTCTTTTTTAATTATTCCTAGAAAAATCTCAGTTGCTTTATCTATAGTTTTTTTTTGGAGGAATGCCTGTTTTATTATCAATACTCCTGGACCTTCTTTGAGACAGTGATGTAATTCACTTTTTAATTCAAATGATTTTGGTGTATTAATAATTGAACGAATTTGTTCTCCATTATATATTACAACTTTTTTCTTGATGTTTGAACAGAAGGGATAATTTTTTTTGCTTAATTTCTGAGAGCAAAGATCTGCAAAGTCACATAAATTTATGTCATTTTCGTTAAAGAACTGCCGTTTCATATTATTTAATCAAAGAATTATTTTTTTTGGAGAATTCAAAGATTCTGGATTTTAGAATCAGGAGAGGTTTATAATTTTTCACTCTTCCATTACCATGTTAATATATTTGATATTAAGATAATCATTTATTCCTTGAGATCCTCCTTCTCTACCAAAACCACTTTGCTTTATTCCACCATATGGGGTTTCCGCAGATGCGAGTGCGAAAGTGTTTACAGCAACCATTCCCGCCTCAATAGCATCTGCTGTCCGATGTGCCAGTCTTTGAGAACGAGTAAAAACATAACTAGTGAGTCCATATTCTAGATTGTTTGCCCTCTCAATAACTTCGTTAAAATTTTTGAAAGTCGTTATTGGGACTATGGGGCCAAATGGCTCTTGCTGCATTACAGGGGAATGATCTGGAACTTGATCAAAAATTGTAGGTTCGTAAAAAAAACCATTTTTTAATCCTTCAGGTCTTTTCCCTCCTAATCTTAATCGTGCTCCTGAACTAAGAGTCTGTGATACCATTAGTTCCACCTCTTCAAGACGTTTTTGTGTAGCGAGTGGACCTATATCTATACCAGATTTCATCCCATCACCTAATTTAAAATTCTTCGTTACATTTACAAATTTTTTAGTAAATTTTTCTGCGTGTGTTTCATGAATGTAAAACCTTGATGGGGAGGCACAAACTTGACCACAATGTTTGAATTTTACCATTGCAGCTTGTTCCGCTATGGACTCTGGGTCAGTATCAGGGAAAACTATTACGGGAGCATGTCCTCCTAATTCCATTGAGGTGTTTTTGAGAGTTTTTGCCGAAGCCTCAACAAGAATTTTCCCTACACGTGTGGAACCGGTTAAAGAAATTTTTCGTACTCGAGGTTCATTCATTAATACTTTAGAAACAATTTCAGGATTTCCGAAGATGAGATTAATAACTCCCTCTGGTATTTTAGCATCATGAAGGCATTGTGCAAAAATCATTGCAGATCCTGGTGCTTCTAATGCCGGACAAAGAATAACAGGACATCCTGCAGCCAAAGCCGGAGCAATTTTTCTAGCAGCTAAGATAACTGGAAAATTCCAAGAAGTGAAGGCAGCCACAACACCCACTGGTTCATATTGAATTAGAACTTTAGCATCATTTTGTCTGCTCTCTATTACTTGTCCATATACACGCTTAGCTTCTTCCGAATACCATTCGAATTGTTCAACTGCCATCACAACTTCACCTAAAGATTGATCAAGTGGTTTACCAAGTTCAAGTGAAAGATAACGAGCTATTTTGTCTTTCCTCTTAAGCATTACCTCTGCAACTTGGCGAAGTATTCTTGAACGCTCCAAACAAGATAAAGATCTCCATCTATTAATTCCTGAAACTGAAGATTCAATTACATCCATTGTATCTGCTTCAGAAGCTGAAGGAACTTCACCCAGAATTTTTTCTGTTACAGGGCTTATGACAGCAATTTTTTCTCTAGAGGATGTTTTTTTCCAAGTACCATCCCAGTAATGTCCGAATGAAGAGTACATAATAAATTTTGTTGGGATTATTGTTTTAGTTAATTTCCTTAATGTCTACTTTTCGATTTTCCTTGGAGCTTAATAATGCAGCGTCCATAATCCTTTGAATTTCCGCTCCATCTTCAAAAGTTGGACGGCAGGTTTTTCCTGAAGCAATAGCCTCAATGAATTCACCAGTCATCTTACCATTTTTTCGAAATGTATCCTTGTACATTTGTTGTATGTCATTGGGTTTTTGATTTTCATTTATAATTTCCGGAATTTCAATTTCATTGAATTGCCTTTCTTCTTTTTTTGCTCCAATGAGTTTATAATTTTGCTCCCAGTCGGTCCATCCCCTTAAAGTCCCTTCCGACCCGTGAAGGTCAAAGTAATGAGTTTGTCCCCAAGGAGTGGGTTCGTGAGCTATAGTAGTGGCCTGAACCACTCCCTTTGCTCCATTTTCAAAGGTCATTATAATTATACTAAGGTCATCTGTTTGTTCATATAATTCCCCTGAAGGATCAAGAGCGGGGCGTTCTATTAACTTGCTTAATTCTGCTGAAACATGACTAACCGGTCCAAAAAACCAAACTGACAAATATATAAAATGGGAACCAAGGTCTCCTAGTGAACCGGAACCAGCATATTTTTGGTCAAAACGCCAGGAGTAATCTGGAGGTCTACCATAATCTGCATTATAGCGAAAATTTAAATGATAAGGTTGACCCAGATATTTGTTTTTTAAAAGTTTCTTTATAGATTGTGCCATTGGCAGAAATGAGTAAGTGAATGGTACCATTGTGATGGTATTTTTTTCACGAGCAGCATTTGCCATACTTTTTGCTTCTGAATAATTTATAGCTAGAGGTTTTTCACATAGAACATGTAACCCTTTTTCTATTGCTGCTATAGAGATAGGGTAGTGAGTAAAATTAGGTGTGGAAATTATTAGAGCATCTAGAGGTTCTTCATTAAGCATTTTTTGCCAATCAGTATAAACTTTAGGTATTTTCCAAATTCTTGCCAATTTGGAGGCTCTCTCCTTATTTTGCCCACAGCACGCACATATAATAGCTTTTTTAGTACCGGCTAAAGAGGGAAGATACATTGCATCAGCCCACCAGCTTGTCCCTATGATTCCTACTCGTATTTGTTCCATATATTCTCAAAAAATCTCTGGTTCAGGAGTTTCTCCAGGTACCCCTTGCAGAAAATCGAAATCACAACCTTCATGTGCTTGATTTACATGCTTAGTGAAGAGCTTAGCATACCCTCTAGTAGCTTTACTCTCTGGAGGGCTCCACTTTTTTTTACGTATTTCTAATTCAGACTCTTTAACCAATAAATTTATTTCTCTTCTTTCAACATCCAACTGAATTATGTCTCCATCTTTAACAAGTGCCAAGGGACCACCCAAAGCAGATTCAGGTGATACATGGAGAATGCATGCTCCATAGCTTGTTCCACTCATTCGGGCATCTGAAATACGAATAATGTCTCTAATACCTTGTTTTAGTAATTTTTTTGGTACTGGCAATTGTCCCCATTCAGGCATTCCTGGTGCCCCAATGGGTCCTGCGTTTTGCAGAACTAAAATTGAATCTGGACTAACTGGCAAGTCTTCAGAATCAATACGAGACTTTAGGTCGTGAATGTCTTTGAACACTAGCGCGGGACCTTTGTGATTCCAAAGGCGTTTTTCAGCAGCAGTTGGTTTTATTACAGCTCCGTTTGGAGCAAGACTTCCGTGTAATATAGCAGTACCACCAACTGAACTGACGGGATTATTTATTGACCGAATTACGTCTTTATTAAAAACCTCTGATTCTTCTATATTTTGCCTTACGGAATTTCCATTAACTGTGATAGTATCTAAATTTAAATGTTCCTTAAGCATTTTCATTAACGCAAGAATTCCTCCAGCATAATAAAAATCCTCCATTAAGTATTTCCCAGAAGGTTTTATATTCGCAAGTAGTGGAATTGACTTAGAAACTCTGTCAAATTTTTCTAAATCCAGTTTGATTGCCGTACGACGAGCTAGAGCAGTTAAGTGAATAATTCCATTTGTTGAGCCACCAATAGCCATTTGAACTATGATGGCATTTTCAAAAGAATGTTCTGTTAGAATGTCTGTAGGCTTTATGTCCTCCCATACCAAATCTACAACTCTTTTTCCACTCAGAGATGCCATACGGTTGTGATTTGAATCTACTGCGGGGATTGATGATGCTCCAGGAAGCGACATTCCAAGTGAATCCACCATAGACATCATTGTGGCTGCTGTACCCATAGTCATACATGTTCCAGGAGAACGTGCGATCCCATCTTCAATTTCAGACCATTCCTTTTCGCTAAGATTGCCAGCACGACGTTCATCCCAAAATTTCCAAACATCTGTTCCACTTCCCAAAGTTTCATCTCTCCAGTGTCCTTTTAGCATTGCTCCAGCTGGTACATAAATACACGGTATGTTCATACTTATGGCTCCAAGTAAAATCCCAGGAGTTGTTTTATCGCAACCACCCATAAGTACAGCTCCATCAATTGGGTAACTACGTAACAGCTCTTCTACTTCCATAGATAGAAAATTTCTGTACATCATTGCAGTTGGTTTCATTAACTGTTCTCCAAGAGATATTGCTGGAAGTTCTACTGGAAAACCTCCTGCAGAAAAAACTCCCCTTTTTACGTCCTTTACTCTTTCAGGAAAATGAGTATGACAAGAATTCATCTCGTTCCAAGTATTAATAATACCTATGACAGGTCTATCAATAAATTCTTCTCTGTGATATCCCATCTGCTTGGTTCTTGAACGGTGACCAAAAGATCTTAAATCGTCTGGAGCATACCAACGTTGACTGCGAAGATTTTTTGGGTTTTTTTGAGAAGAAGACATTATAAATTTTGAGTTTAATCTATTTTATTAAAAGATTGATTCTGTTTTAATCCAGCGACCATTGTTATCAGAAGATTTAACGCAAGCATTTAAAAATTCTACTCCCCTAGCACCATCTTCCAAAGTTGGTAAATCTAAGCAAAGTTGATCTGGTGTTTCTCTGTTTAGTTTTGCTAAGAGTATTTCTGCAAAATCTGAATAAATATTGCTGAATGCCTCAAAATATCCCTCTGGATGACCTGCTCCAACCCGCAGCAATCTTTTGGCCTGAGGATGAAGTTCCGGAGAATCAAGTTCTAATGTGAGTGGAGTATGTCCTAACTTCGAAAATGTCAATTGATTTGGTCTTTCCTGAACCCATGAAATTCCTCCTTTTGATCCAAAAACTCTAATAGCTAATCCGTGTCTGTGTCCAACTGCTACACCACTAGCCCATAAAAATCCAGATGCGCCTTTGTCAAAACGAAGTAAAACATGTGCATTATCTTCAAGAACTCTTCCCTCGACGAAGCTTTGTCGGTCTGCAGATACTTCCATGACTTTTTGGCCAGTTATGAATGTTGCTAGATGCAGTGCGTGAGTTCCGACATCTGCCAATACAAATGAATCTCCTGAGGTTTTAGGATCATTCCTCCATGCAGCACCTTCACTATGATTTTCAACAGCTAAGGCACAATTCCCATGAGCAAATTCAGTTTGAATGACTCTGATTTTTCCTATTTCTCCGGCATTAACCATTGCCTTAGCTTGCCTAACCATGGGATAACCACTATAGCCATACATTGAAGCACAAAGTACTTCTTTTTTTCTAGAAAGCTTTATCAAATCATATGCATCGGCTGAATTTGTAGTAATTGGTTTTTCTAAAATGACATTAATTCCTGCTTCAATAAAAGTCTTGGCTATTGGATAGTGAGTGTTATTTGGTGTCATTATTCCAACTACCTGAATTTTATCATCTCTAAAATTTTCTTTGGTAGCCATTTCTTTATAATCAGAATAAATCCTATCAGGTTCCAAGCCTAAAGAGATTCCAAATTTTTGTCCTCGTTCCTGATTTAAATCAAAGGCACCGGCAACGAGCCTATAATAGCTATCTCGATTTAATGCTACTCGGTGGCTATCACCAATTTGGCTTGATTCTCCTCCACCAACCATCCCATAGCGGAGAGGTGGATTGTTGTGAAATCTGTTTTTCATTTATATCCCTGTTTGTTCTCTAATGAAGTTCCTTGCTTTTTTTGCATATTCTAAAGGGTTTGCTTTATCGGGATCTTGCTCGGCTTCGACAACGAACCATCCTTTGTAATTATTTTCTGCAAGTGCTTTAAAAATTGGATTAAAATTAATACACCCATCACCTGGTACTGTAAATACACCAGCTTTGACAGAATTTAGAAAGCTCATTTTTTTTTGGTTTACTTCATCTAAAACATGTTGACGAATATCTTTGAGATGTACATTTCGTATACGATTCCCATATTTTAAAACTAGATCTAAAGGATCTTCTCCAGCGTAGTAAGCATGACCAGTATCTAAAAGTAAATGTACTAAATCTGGTTGAGTCATTGCCATCAATCTGTCCGTTTCTTCTTTATTTTGTATCATAGTTCCCATGTGATAGTGATAGGCAATTATCATTTCATTCTCCCTAGCTAATTCCCCAACAATATTCAGTCCTTCGGCAACTTGACTCCATTGGCTATCAGAATATTTGGGTCTATCAAATACGTACTTTTTAGTAATTTGTACACAATGCCCACATTCACATATATTTATTACTTTTGATCCTAATGCTTTAAGAAAATTCATGTGTTTTACAAAATTATTGATAGATTCTTCTGTTCTTCCTTCCTCAGAGAAAAAAGTGCTTAGCCAAGCTGATGAAATTTCTAAACCTCTTTTTCTTAAAGCAGTTTTTAGTATATTGTGATTTTTAGGATATTTGGTTCCGATTTCACTACCGGTATATCCAGCA
>CACIWU010000016.1 GCA_902590435.1 uncultured SAR324 cluster bacterium
AATTTATTATTTTAGCGGAAAAATATTAGGAAAAAATTAATTTAATAACTTTGGACTTTCTAAGTAATCAACCATGTCATCAAGTGCTTTTGCAAAAACATGAGTTGCATAATCAACTTTTGTGTCGTCGTCTATTAATCTATTCTCCAATGATTCTATCAAATTTTTTATTGTTTTGGAAACCTGCAATTCAAATTCGATGCTGAGATCTGTACCAACAGTCCTTGTAAAATTTTCTATTTTTTGTTGTATTTGTGCCATTATTCCCCTTATAAAATCAAGTTTATAATAAAATCTCCTAAGGTTATTTTCTCAAAAGATTAATAGTTAAAAGCATTCGAGGTGTTAAATTTGCTTTTGATTTAAGTTATTGAGTTTTTATTATAGAATAAGATAATTTTTATATCGTCATATGTCTGTAAAACTTTAGAGATTTTAAAGTGAAATTTGTGTTTAACGGACAAGAAAAAATTTTAGGGAAAAAATTTGATATGGAAAAATTAATTTATTTTTTGCTACGTCTCGGAGTATCTTATATTATTTTTTTTACAACTATTACTATTTTTGGGCAAGAGTATGCTACTGACCGCTTGTTTATAAAACAGTATGACAAATCAAAATGTTTGCGAGCTGTTGAAGAAAGAGTAAATAGTTTGAAAACAAAAAGAGAAATGACGCTTGAACATGAGTTTCTTCTTAACAAAAATATTTGGAATAAGATAAGAACAAAACTTCCTTTAAGTCCCGGAGAGATTAAAAGGCTTCAGAAACTCAAAGAAAATGGTATCACTAGTAATAAATTGACAAACAAAAAATTTTGGGCAAAGAAAGAAAAAGAATTTAGAGCTCTTCGTTCAAGATGTAAATAATAAACTTTTTCTAATCCGACTTGCAAATCCATCCGTTAATCTTGAAAATTATTAAATAAGTAATAGTTTTATTTCATAGAACTAATTTCATTTAAAGAATGATTTCCTAGAAAATTTAATATTATCTTTTTTATGGCTTTGAAGACACCTTTGAATTGGGTTAAAGATTTTGTAGATAAAAAATTGGATCAAAATGCTCTTGCTGAGCGACTAACTACTGCAGGTCTTGAAGTTGAATTGATTGAAAATATTGGACTGAATTGGGGCGAATATTGTGTAGTGGGAAAAATTTCAAAGGTGAAGAAGCATCCAAATGCAGATAATTTAAATTTAGTAGATGTCGAGTTTGGAGCTGATAAACCTATTACAATAGTAACAGGCGCTCCAAATTTAGATGAACTGAGATACAATTTTCCTAAAAATTCTCCTAAAGTTGCCTTAGCACTTTCTGGAGCTAAGTTAATTGATGCATACAATGTAAAACGTACTTTAAAAAAATTAAAATCTGCTAAAATACGTGGTATAAATTCCGATGGAATGCTCTGTTCAGAGTTAGAATTAGGTTTGAGTGAGGATCATAATGGAGTAATGATTCTTCCTGATAATGCTCCTGTAGGTAAATTACTCAAAGATTATTTAGGTGACACAATTTTACATTTTGATATTAAGGGTGGATTTAGTCATTTACTTTCAATTCAGGGCATTGCAAGGGAAATTTCGGCTCTAACAGGAATGAAATTAAATAAAAATATAATTCCAGATTTAAATGAAATTGAAGTTATTGAAAAACCTCCATTTGTGAATATTGAAATAAAGGCCCCTGAGCTTTGTTCTCGTTATTCTGCAATGTTAATTAGAAATTTAAAAATTGAAGAATCATCATTTTGGATACGGCAAAGATTACTCAGGGTAGGGATGCGACCCATAAACAACGTAGTAGACATTACCAATTATGTGATGCTTGAATTGGGTCAACCTTTACACGCATTCGATTATGATAAGTTAATTAAGAGGGCAAATGGAAATATACCAGAAATAACAATTCGTAGAGCAAAAAAAAATGAATCGTTGCTAACCTTGGATGGTGAAGAGCGCAAATTAGACCCAGAGATGCTTATGATAGCAGATAGTGTTGGGGTAATTGCTATAGCAGGAATAATGGGAGGTTACGACTCTGAAGTAACATCAAGTACAACTAATATATTACTCGAATCTGCAAATTTTGAATTTCTTAATAATCGTCGTACTTCTCAAGTGCTTAAATTGAAAACTGAGGCAAGTGAAAGATTTGGTAAGCAAGTTGATCCTAGAGGCACTATTCAAGCTGCTTTAAGAGCTGCTCAACTTATGGTTATCAATGGATCGGGAAATTTCGAAAAAATAGCTGGGGATTTATTCCCAGGTCAAAAAGAACTGATATTGATAAAACTAGATCCTAAATACGTGGAACATTTGTTGGGTATAAGAATTCCTACTTCAAAAATTACAGAGATATTAAGATCATTAGAGTTTGAAGTATCGGGAAAAAATATTTTAGAAGTAATTGTCCCGAGCCATAGAATGGATATAACTATCCCAGCCGATCTAGTGGAAGAAATTGTTAGAATTTTCGGTTATGAAAATCTTCCCAAAACTCTTCTTAAGGAAGAATTACCTCCTCAAAATGTAAATAAAGAATTGGAAACAACCGAACATATTAGAGACATTCTGGTGACTTCGGGACTAGATGAGATTATTACATACTCTATTACAAATCCCATGGATGAAGTTGGTTTATACTTAAAAAAAGAAGAAAATTTAGAAAAATTTGTCTCTCTAAAAAATCCTCTTTCTCAAGATAAGACTCATCTGAGGCGTTCATTACTTCCCGGTGCTTTGATTACAGCTAAATCTAATTTAAGATTTTTAGATAAAGTGACAACATTTGAAGTCGGAAGTGTATTTCACCCTCATAAATCGAAAAAACTTCCAGATGAACCCAAGCGCCTATCATTTTTGATGAGTGGGATAAGAGATAGAAAATCTTGGTTAGGGAAAGCAGAAGAAAATTATAATTTTTTTGATCTCAAAGGTCTACTTGAATCGTTTTTAAATATCCTACACCTTGATGGAGTGGAATGGAAAAAATCTAGAGATTTGCCTTATCACCCTGGAAGAAGTGTAAAAATTTTGTTAAATAAAAAAACTCTGGGGCTTGCAGGAGAGTTACATCCTAAAATTTGTAAATCATTTGATCTTACCGAACAACCAGTTTGTATTGCAGAACTAGATTTAGATATGCTTATTGAATTTGCAGTTAAAGATCATCAGATGGAATTTATTTCAAATTATGCCCCAATTTTCGAAGACTTGTCTATTGTAGTTGATTCTAATTTAGCAGTAGATACTGTTGCCCCTTTTATTATGGAAACAGGTAAGCCTCTTCTTCGTAAATTGTCCCTTTTTGATGTATATGAGGGTAAACAGGTGGGTTTAGGGAAACGAAGTTTATCTTATTCACTTACTTTTCAAGCGAAAGATAGAACACTTACAGATGTTGAAATAGCAAAGGTTAGAAAAAAAATTATAAAACGATTAGGAGATGAATTTAAGGCAACATTGAGGGTTTAATATTTGAAAAAACTGTTTTTCAATTTGGAATAGTATTAAAAATAATAAAAAAAGATTCCCGAAGATGCCAATAATGTTTTTGAATAAAGTTTATAACATAGAAGGTGGATTTTATTTGACTTAATTTTCAATAATTTATAGTGTTGTGAAAGTAAATTTAGTTTTTTATGCTGTCTTGCAGGAAGAGATATCAGACAAGCCACTCTTATTTGAAATAAGCAGTGGAAGCACTGCCAGTGATTTAATTTGTATACTAATAGAAAAATATCCACATCTGTCAGACATTTTGAAGGTAACTAGGTTAGCGCATGAAGACGAATATGTAGACAAGCTATCTGTTCTGAGTGAAGGCGAAGAATATTGTTTGATTCCTCCAGTAAGTGGAGGGAGATTTTAAGAGAATTAGTTTTCATTAATTGTTGTCGATTTAAAAATAATGTCGAAGATCTCTAAAATTAAGATTGCAACTGGAGTTTATTGGTTGGAAATTCCAGAAGCTAAATTGTATTTGCTATGTGGTTGCCCTGCGGATAGTGTAAAACACCTAATGAAAGCAGGAAAGATTAAGAATAATTTTTCTCATTCAGAAAATACAAGTGAAGATTCTGATCAGCATACACATGGAACTATTACTAATGAGACGGGACCAAATGCAATATTACTTTCAGAATTGAGCATTCAAAATGGTGATTTTGCTAATCTAGCTGAATTTCCTGTACTTCAAATGTTATATAGACAAGGTATGTTATTACCAAATCACCCAAATAACACGGGTGCTAAACCTCTATTGATAGGACGCAAGAATGTTGTGAATGCACAAATGAACTATATTCATAGAGGGAACTATGGTCTAACAAGTCTTAATGAAATAATTGAAACAGGAATTCCCATGGATAAGGCAGAGGAATTGATGCGTATTAAACTTTACTTTGCATTTGGGGCAATTCATCCGAGTAGTGATCTATTAGAGTCTAGAATTGTAGAAAAAGATCCTTTAGAAATAATAAATGGGGTAAAGGTATATAGAAAAGGTGTGAATTGTTATGAATTCTATTACCAAAATGAAAAAGAAGAAGTAGATCTCAATTTAAAAAAAAATGAAAGTTATGAGACTCCTTATGTCCTTGGGAATCACAACTTCAAAAGAGAATATTTTTCCATTGTTCATACTGGTGAGGGTGATGGCTGGGACATTAATAGACCATGTATGGCTAGTGTCCTTTGTTTTCAAGGTAAAATATATTTAATCGATGTAGGTCCAAATATATCAAATACTCTAAAGGCGATAGGTGTAGATGTTAATGAAGTAGAAGGTATTTTCCACACACATGCGCATGATGATCATTTCGCTGGACTTACAACTTTAATTCGTACCGATCACCGAATAAAATATTATTCTACTCCTTTGGTAAGATCATCTGTTGCAAAGAAACTATCATCATTAATGTCAATTAAGGAGGATTCATTTGAACAATTTTTTGAAGTTTGTGATTTGAATTTTGATGAATGGAATAGCATTAATGGGCTGGATGTAAAACCTGTATTTTCTCCACATCCCGTTGAAACAAATATATTGTTTTTTAGAACACTTTGGGAAAATGGATATGCTACATATGCTCATTTAGCTGATGTTGCATCACATGATGTTTTAAAAAAGATGGTCCAAGATGATAATAATTTACCTGGAATTAGTAAAAAATTAATGAAAAAAGTTTGGGGTAATTATCTGAGTTCAGTTCAAGTAAAGAAAATTGATATTGGTGGAGGAATTATTCACGGTAATGCTAATGATTTTAAGAATGACCATTCTAAAAAAATTATTTTGGCACATACTGCACATGAATTAACAAAAGATGAGAAAAAAATTGGATGCGGTGTTAATTTTGGGAATACAGATACTCTAATAGAAGGTCACGAAGATTATGAACTAGAATTTGGAGCTGATTATTTACGTGGCTATTTTCCAAATGTTGCTGATTCGGAAATTCATATGATGCTTAATTGTGAAAGAAAATCAGTTAGTTCAGGTACTATTATGTTGAGAGATCAGGAAATACCAAAACATGTTTTTTTGATATTAACTGGAGTTGCAGAATTATTATCTCCTTCAGGAAAAACTAGTTACCAATTATCCAGCGGCTCATTATTAGGCGATTTGCAGGTTTTATTTGGATTGAAAAGCAAAGGGACTTATAAAGCATTAAGTCATATAGAAATTCTAAAAATTCCTGCCCTTTTATTTAAAGAATTTGTGAATCGTAATAAATTGAAAAATCAGCTGCAAAAAACTCAGGACATAGTAGAATTTTTAAAACAAACTTGGCTATTTGGAGAATCTATTTCTTCTCCAATTCAGAGCAAGATCGCTCAGAATATTTCTTTGATAGAGAAAAATAAAGGAGAAAATATTGAAAATCAAGGACTTAAACTTGTAAAAGAAGGTAAAGTAGAACTTAAATATGCTAACAAAGATTCTATTGAGAAAAAATATTTAATTGGAAAGGGTGATTTTTGGGGAGGAGAAAAAATGATAGCCAGTGAAACTAAATTTATTGATTCAAAAGCAATTTCTGATACATCAATTTACATTATTAAAGACATTGAAATTTTAGAAAAAATACCTATAATTCGTTGGAAATTACTAGAACAAACTGAAAAACATGAATAATTAATGATTTCAATTATTTTACTACAAAATTAAATTAGAATAATTACAAGTACAACTATTTTGATGAAGGGGCTTTGAAAAATATTCAAAATATGTTTGTTAATTTTATCCTTTTCATTTGGTAGGAATAACTCTATTTCTTCACCTATAAATTAACTATTTCCTATTCCAGTTCCTATAATAACTATAAAACCCATCTATTCGTAAAATATTTAAAGCTCCTTTGTTAAGACGACTTCTGGTAAGCTTTTCATTCCAACTAAATTAGCTCCCATTAGGTTCATCATTTTGATCACGGCTTTTGTTTCAAATCGTGGTTCTTCTGTGCATGTTTAGAGGGAATAAATACCAAAATTTATACTTATATTTTCTTGCATTATCTTTCATTAGTTTTCGCAAATATTTGCAAAATGGATCTTCCATTTGAATATAGTTTTACTCCGATAGAATTCCCATCAAAAAATGTTTGAGAATTTTAATGAGTAAAATCTAAAAAATATATTAATCTTACTAAGATCTAACAGTAATATTTGCATTCAATGATCCCAAAGCGAAAGTTGAATCAATATGTTTTACACATTGGTTTTTCAATGCTTTTATATTTGCTTTGCAATTAACGAGATGTTGAGAAATATTATGTTTCTTTCCATGGCGAGCTAAGAAAATAATTGAAATTCCTTTATATTTGGCAATGACCAACTCAACACTATCTAATTCTTTTCTTACATTAATGGTTTCTGAAAAGATACCACTTTCATATATACCAATACCATCTATAATGGCATTTTATATTGATTACATTTAATCGGTATCTTGATTCACTAAATAAAAGAGGACATTTTTAGAAATTACTCTAAAAATTCAGAATCATGTGATTCTATTATTTGTAGGGTTTTCTCTGTTAGGGAAAGATCTTTATCCAAAATAGGAAAGCCAACAATTTTTTCATAACGATGGACTAAAAACCTAGCCATTGCTTCATTCGTTTGTTCGATTGTAAAGCTCATAATTACCCCAAGAAAAATATTTTAGATATATAAGTCTTTTCTGATTTTATAAAAAACTATATTTATTAATGAGTATTATCCTAGAAAATCAGATTCTTTAGTTTCAATAAGTTCTAATGTATCTTCAGTTATTAAAAATTCATTGCCAAAAATAGGTTCACCTAGTATTCTGTCAATACGTTGAATTGAACCTCCTCGATCCTTAAATCTCGCAACGGCGTCATTGATTTGATCACGTGTAACTTTCATATTTTATCCTTCTTAAATATTTGAAATATATGTATAAAAATTATTTTTAATATTTTTTTGTAATGTATAATATTATAAGCTGCAATATGTAGACCAGAATTAATTTAGGTTATTATCAATGTAAATTGCTAAAATCCTAAACTTTTTAAACACACTACTAATTCAAGGCATGCGGATTGTATAGTCCTAACAAAATAATTATATTATTTTAGAAAAATTATTGTTGCAAATATCCTATGAAGACTTTTTTAGATCGAATACGCATTCAAAAATTGAAGGAAGTAGAAAAAAGAAAAGAAAAAATTAGTGAACATAATTTGCGAGAAAAAGTAGAGACATACAGTAATCTTCCTAAATTCAAAAATCAATTATTAAGAAAATCTAATGAAGAAATTTCATTGGTATTAGAGGTCAAATCCAAATCTCCAGGAAGAAAAAATGTTGATTCTCTTGATCCAGAAAAGGTTGTGTGCGATTATGAAATGGGTGGAGCAAAAGCGATTTCAGTATTAACAGATGAAAATTGGTTTGGGGGATCTCTTGAAACTCTAGAAAAAGTTCGAAGGGTTTCTTCTTTGCCGTTATTGCATAAAGAATTTATAATAACTCCTTACCAACTTTTGGAAGGGCGTGTTCGAGGTTCAAGCGCAGCTCTAATTTTAGCTTATTATTTTCAGGAATTAGAATTAGCGGAAATAATTAATGAATCAAAAAAAATTGGATTAGAGGCAGTTGTTGAATGTTCTATAGAAGATGAATTGAAAAGGGTAATAGCATTAAATCCAGATATATTGATGATAAACAATAGGCCTATAGCTAAAATACCTGAGGATCCTTCTAAAGGATATGACATTGGTAGTATAAATGTAATCTTATCTTGGTGGGAAAGGAATAACGATTTAAGGGATTGGAAGAGACAACCTGATAAACTGCTTATTAGTGCAAGCTGTGTGAAAACTTTCAAAGATATCCAAAGTCTATATAAGATTCCTTGTGATGCTGTACTTATTGGAAATGCGGCTATGAAAGCAAATGATCGTATAGCATTTTTACATTCACTTAGACAATTAAAAAATTAAATTTCTTAAATATTAAAAGTTGTGGAAAAAAAAACAAAAAATGAATTAAGTATTTTGGTTGTTGATGATGACGAAAATATACGCATAGTTCTACAGAAATCATTAGAGAAAGAAGGTTATCATGTTAGTACTTCAAAAAGCGCTGAAGAAGCTCTTAATACTTTGCAAAGAAGTTTTTTCCATGTCGTTATAACTGATATTATGATGGCTGAAATGACCGGCGTTGAGTTGTTACTAAAAATTAAAGAAATGAATTATTTGATGCAAATATTTATTATGACATCTCACAGTACATTGCCAAATGTAATTAAGTGTATGCAAGGAGGAGCATACGATTTTTTTGAAAAACCTCTTATAATGGATGACATTTTAGTTTCACTTAGTGAAGCTGCACGCAGATCCTCAAGATGGAGTTCACTATACAATCGTTATTCGATTTCTTCTCAGGGAAAATAGTTTTTTAAAAAACAATCAAAATTGGCGCAGAACAATGTAATCTGCAATTTCTTTTAAGGTTTGATTGAGTTTTTTAGGAGGTAATTCTTCAACAATCTTTTTTGCTTGTTTTGTATATTTTCTTGAAACATCTAGAGTGTAATCGATTGATCTATATTTTTTCATCAGATCTATTACTTCATCTATGTGGGGTTTTTCAATTTTTTTTAGAGAAAGTATAGAAAATAATCGTTTTTTATCAGAATCGTTTGCTTTTTTTATTAATTCACTTAAAGGGAGAGTAATTTTACGCTCTTGAAGATCGACTCCTACAGGTTTACCTGTTTTTTTTTCGTCAGAATAATCTAGTGCATCGTCAACAAGTTGAAAGGCAATACCTAATTTCATTCCATATTCATATAATAGATTTGCAGATTCTTTTTCTGCGCCAGCAAGCAAGCATCCTGTTTTTATTGCCGCTCCAAAAAGACATGCTGTTTTGTTAATTATAATTTCAAGATACTCTTCTTCGTTAATTGTTTCAAATGATCGCATAAGTTGTAATAATTCTCCTTTAGCCATTTTAGTAGTAGTATCTGAAATTAGATCCATAACTTCTAAATTTTTCAATTTGGTAAGGTTATTAAATGCCATTGCCAACAGATAGTCTCCTGAAATAACGCTAGCATCATTACCCCATATTCTGCAAACAGCTAATTTATTCCTTCTAGTCAAAGCACCGTCTACTACATCATCATGTAAGAGTGTGGCAGTATGCAAATATTCAATAACTTGCGCAGCTTTCATTATTCTTTCATTTACTCCATCAAATAATTCAGCTCCTAAAATAACAAGTGCTGGTCGAAGCCTTTTGCCTCCAGAACTAAGAATATGTTCAGAAATTTTGTTAAGTAGAGGATGATCGGTTTCTGCATTTTTCAAAATTTGTGAATCTAATAATTTAATATGAGGAGAGACGACTTTTAAAATATTTTCTAAATTTAATTGGCGAGAAATGTTTTGCTTATTAGTTTTTAAAATACTCTGATTAATTTCAACCATATGGTAATCAAATATCTACTGGTAGTATTACAAAAAGCAAATCCCCTTGATTTACTGTATTTTGATCTTCTGCAATCACTCTTGTGATTTTGTATTTCACATTGTCCGAATACAATGATTCTCCATCTTGGGTTTTATAGTCGGATAATGATAGTTCAGTGAATACTTTCATAGATTCCAATAAACAAAGAATATTTTTTGTATCAATAATTTGTCCTTCGGTTACAAATGATTCATCTTCACGTGATGGAGCACGATAAAAACCACCCATCTGAGGCGAAAGGACTTTCAATTCTTTGGAGTCTTCTAACACAATAGATTTTTGATTTAAAGTATTTTTTGAAATGGCAGAATCTTTTTGTACTTCAAGTAATAGTTTATTTTTATCGATTCTTTGGAGTAATTCAGGTATATAGTTGGTACTAAAGCCACCTTTTTGAAATTTAGAATCTTTTAAAATTAAACGGTTCAGAGCTATATTAGTCGAAACTCCATTGATTTTGATCTCTTTTAAATAATCAAATAATCTTTCAATAGCTTCCTTTCTAGATTTTCCCCAGCAAATTATCTGGGCAATAAGACTGTCATAAAATGGAGATACAACAGAATCACTTGTAACAGACTGAATAACTTTAACATTTGTTTTTTTTGGGAAATCTATTTTATTGACATTACCAGGTTCTGGTAAAAATCTTAATTTACCATCATTATCTTTCTCAATTTTCTCTGCTATAATTCTAAGTTCAATTGAGTGACCATTAAGCTTTATTTCTAAATCTGATAAGCTGTTCCCTTGGGTTACTTGAAGTTGTAAATTAACTAAATCAATACCCGAAACCATTTCAGAAACTGGGTGTTCTACTTGCAATCTAGTGTTCATTTCCATGAAATAAACTTTTTTTTCTATTAGATCATAAATGAACTCGACTGTACCAACTCCTAAATAATCAATTTCGTCAATTAAATTTTCAGAGTATTTATATAACTGTTCTTTAATATTTTTCGGAATTCCATATGCAGATTCTTCGATCAATTTTTGATAATTACGTTGTACAGAACAATCACGAATACCTAGTAATTTTGAATTACCATGTAAGTCTCTTATAATTTGAACCTCTAGATGTCTCATAGATTCAATGAATTTTTCCAAATACAAATCACCATTCCCAAAGGAACTTAATGCTTCTTGAGTCATTCTTAAAAAGATTGACTTAAACTTTGTTGATTCTTTTACTACCTCAATACCTTTGCCACCACCACCGTGTGCTGCCTTTATCAAAATGGGGAATCCAATTTCTGTCGCAACAGTGATAGCATGTTCAGGATTTTTTAAAGCTCCCTCACTTCCCGGTACTACTGGAATGTTTAAATTGCGTGCAGTAGAAATTGCGTTTGATTTGTTTCCCATTCTATCCATGTTTGAAACTCGAGGACCAATAAAATTAAAACCATGCTCTCGACAAATACGAGCGTAATGTGGCGATTCAGATAAAAATCCTATTCCAGGATGAATGGCATCTACCTCTTCTTGTTCAGCAATTCTAATAACACTCATTCCATTTAGGTAACTATCCTGTGGAGTATTACCTCCAATGCATACTATTCTATCCTTCTCATTTAGCAAGGTTGTTGGGTAACTATCCATATCGGGATCTGAAGCTACAAGAACTACCTCCATTCCATAATCTTGAATTCCCTGTATCAATCTAGTTGCAGTACAACCTCTTGCATGAATGAGCACACGTTTAATTTCTCCAATATGTAAATCTGTCTGCGAGGGAAATGATTGTTCTTCGCCACCAATTGATAATTGATATTCTCCTGATAAAACCCTTGAAATTATCTCTTGGACAGTATGTTTTGCTATTGGAATATTTGGATCAATTTCCCGAAGCTTTTCATCAATATCATCATCGAATGGATTTTTTACTAATCCATCCATTGTTTCTGGATTTGTAGAAAGATAATTAGACAAAGTAGAATGTGCGGGCAAGTGACTTTCAACGACTAACTGTCCGGCGAATGGAATTTGTGATCCTGAAAAATAATATGTTCTAACTAGTAAATGTGTAACAAAACTTGCCTGCGCACCTCCTGTACAATCTCTATACCCAAAGCATAATACAGGAAGATCTAAATCTTTTACAAATCTAGTAATTCTTTCATTTATTATGGACATTGAAAATAAAGAACCGCCACCTTCTTTTGTTTGCATTCCGGCTGAAGATATAAAGAAGATCACAGGAAATTTTAAACGTGCACAATCATCAAGTAAACGACAAACTTTTTCGCAACTTGCCATGTCAAAAGCTCCAGCTTGAAATTCTATATTACTGACTACCAAGCCCACTTTGTATGTATGTTTTTGTTTTTTTGTGTTTGATTTTTTATCGTTAACAGAATTAACATTTTCTTCATTAATGAAAGTTCCCATTCCTGTCACAACCCCACAAGGAGTAATCCCTCCGTCTAAAGCCTGTTCGATAGCATCCCTAAAACCTGGAAATTTAACTGGATTAGAAGTAATTCTATCTGAATACAATTCCTTAAATTCTTTAAAATAGTATTTTATAATCTTACTAGAAGTAATCACATTCTTTTTGTTTTCCCTCAACAAATTTTGGATTAGAAGATCTTTATATGATTGATCTAGACGATTCCAAAAATCTTTAATTCCAATATTACGAGGAGTTATTTTTCCATTAAAACGACTTTTTTTCTGTTGTGCTTCATATAGTGATGGAAGAAGTCCTGAAAAATAATATCTTACTACCCCAAAAAGTGGAGGGCTCATACGTGGGAAAACAATTCTTTTCCATTCACTTATAGTTGCTAAAACATCATCACAATCTTTTCTGTCAATAAAACTTGCCAGCCATTTGAAGAATTGATTCCTTACAGAATTACTTTCTAGCTGAAGAGAATTTTTTTCGAATTCTTTCATTGCTCCTTCTACAGTCTGTTCAAATAGTTGTTCAACTGATTTTTGAGAAATTTGATTTGTTCCTTTTAGTTCTCCAGCAATAGTTGGCAAAGCTTCTATTACTTGATTATAAAGTAAATCAAAGAGAAGAATATTTTGAAAATTGCATTGAAAATTGATGTTTATTTCAGTTGTTTTTAATAAATCTAGTAAATTCGGGTTTCTGGGAGGACGATCTATAAGAGTGAAATGAGACATTTGTTCATAGAGATCAATAAAATTTTCAGTAGTACTGTCTTTCCAATAATTGTAAAGGTAAAGAAGTATTTCCATAGTTAGATCATCTACAGATTTCTTATAATTCTCACGCGGATCACCGATGAAAAATGCAACTAAGCGACCTCGTTCTTTTTCTCTATCTTCACTTGCACTCTTAAATTGTTCAAAACGTCTATTGAGCTTTTCATGAAAACGAATCTCTATTGGTGTTTTGTACCATTTTTGAAGTTTTTCAAGACGTTCGTTTTTTAGTCTTTCTTGCAATTTACCGACAGGAGTTTTACGAGAACTAAGACGAGAATAACTATCAATAGACCTACTAATAATTCGTTGTCTAAGTTTTAGACATCTTAGAAATCGATAAACATCTCCAAATATATTCAAAGTTCCCGTTGGAGAACGATCTGTGATCCTGTTACTTTCTATTAACAACTTAGAAGGTTTTAAAAAATGGCTTATACTGTCTCGATAATGATCAAAGAAAAAATCATTTTCAATTAAAAATCTACATGAATTTTTTTCTGTAGATTCTACTGAACTAATAATGGCGTCTCTAATATTTTTTGATTGGTGAGGTTGGTCATAATTATAATCTATTATTCCGTCAAAACACCCATGAGTATATAATTCGTAAGATGAAACTCCTATATGCTTAGCAGATTCTTCCCATGAAAGATCATATTTGCGAGCAATATTACTCAGCCCTTTTGGATGTATAGTATTGAATACACCTTCTCTAACTGAAAGAAGAATATTAGCAGTTGCCAAAGGAATAGCTCCTCCACTATATCCACATCCGAAAACAATACCAATTACGGGTAACTGCAGATTGGCCATTTCTGATATTAAAAAAGAAATGCTATGTGATTGGTTTTTTAAATTAGCTTCTGCATCTGCTGCCGCTCCAGGAGTATCCATGAAAGTCACAAGGGGTATACTATGTGAAGCAAAGAAACGAACTTTTTCTGCAGCTTTCTTATGGTGAATTGGATACCAAACACCATTTTGAATTTTGTGATTTTGGGCAATAAATCCTAATCTTCTTATCTGATTTGAAATAACAAATTCAACTTCGGCAGTATATAGTGGGCCTTCGTTCTCTTCTTTAATAATTTTCCCGCCTAATTGTTGAATAATTTCAGGGGCACTGGGCCTCTTTTTTGATTCAGATGGGTTGACGACGCGTTGAATATAGGAGTCTACATCTATTTTTTTCAATTGCTGAACAACGGTTTCAATTTTTTTTAATGAAAGCAGTCCTTTAATTTCTGAATCGTCAAAAAAAACTGCTTGTTTTTTCCCACGAAGAAGAGAAAGGTCATGTGACATTACTTCAGCGGTATGAAAAGCAGATTTGTACTTTTTTGTTTTTTTATTTTTTAAGCTCATTATTTTATTATTATTTTCAGTTCTTTTTTTTGAACGTCTAAGGAATTAATGATGATGATAACTCTTTGTCGAGAGACGGTAATGAAATTGGGAACAAGAGTTGTTCTTCGAGTGAATGTAATTTTGCTGCTGTAATAGGATCGTTTATTTGATGAAATTTTCTTAAAATTTCTAGTTTTTTATCAGGTTTTTTAGTACGTTGATATGAAACTACCAATCTATTAAGAAATAATAGATGCATGGGGGGGTTCCCTAAAAGCCGCTGACTCTGTTCTAAAGTTGTCTCCAACAATTCTATAACTTGATCCCAATTTTCAGTCATTACCAAAGATGCACTCAGACCATCTACTAAAAAAAGATTCCCAGGAAATTGAACAAGACCATCACGAAAAATTTTTTGGGCTTCTTTATCTTTATCTTTATATCTTAGCAAATCTCCAACTAAACGGTGTGCGTAACCCTGGCTTTCTTTTCGTTCAAGATATGGTTGACTAATTTGTAGTGCTTTTTCAAAATTTCCAAGCCGGCTTAAACTCAAAGCATGTAAATAAATGATTTCCCAGTTTCCTGAAAGAACTTCCATAAGTGGTGTTGTTACCTCTATGACAGAACGGTATTTATTCTGCTGATAAAGTATTCTAGCCAATGAAAAGTGTATTGTTGGTGAATCGTGTACCATTATTGCTTGACGCAGAAGTTTTTCTGCTTCATTTGGATTGCCAACACTTATATGCAAATCGGCTTGCAGTTGTAGTGCTTCAGTATTCAATGGATGTTTTTCTTGAATTAAGCGTAACTGTTTTTCCACAACTGAAAGCTCTCCTTTCATAAGTTGTCTTCTCAAAAAAAGTAATTGGTAGGAGGGATTAGCAGGATCTATTTCTAATGCTCTACCTATAGCTAGATCTCCTTGTAAATAATCGCCTTGACGGAACAATATTGATGAACGTAAATAATGTGCCCTTCCTAAACTAGAGTTTATTTCAAGTCCTCGAGTTAGCCAAATTAGGGACTCATCTAAATATCCCTTGCTTAACCATTGCACAGCTAAACCCATAATTGCATCAATATTTTTAGGCTCATTATGGAGTATTTCTTCAAAGAGTAATCGAGCCTTTCTTTCTTTCTTTTGATGTAAATTCAAATATGCTTCAATGATTTTGTCCTCAGAAGAAATTGAATCTTTTGATCGGAGATCTTCTAACAAAGATTGTGCTTCGGCCCATTGCTGTTGGGCAAATTGTATGCGGAGCAATTCTCTTCGAATTGGAGGAAAATCTGGAAATTGGGTTAACATTTCTTTTGCAAGAGTTTGTGCATAATAATAACTTCCTTGAAGGGAATATGTTTGTACTCTCATGAGCAATGCTTCTTTATTCTGTGGTTCCAATTTCAACAAAGTTTCGAGAGTCCTTATTGATCCCTCTAGCTCTCTTTGACGCAAGTAAATTCGAGCTAAGTGATATAGTGCTTCAACATAAAGCCGATCTATTTGGATAGCTTTTTCTAGTGATGAAATAGCCCGTCCATCGTCCCCTATTTTTTCATAGGTTGCAGCCAATTTTAAATATACAGAAATAAGCTCTGGAGAAATTCTGATTGCAATGGCAAATTCAGTAATTGCATCTCCGTATCTTTTTAATGCAAAAGCAATACTACCTAATAATTCATAATAAATTGCATTGAAAGGATCATAACGCACAGCCTTGCGTGCGTGTTTCTCAGCTAATTCGTATTTTTTTATGAAGTAAAAAGATCTTGCTAAATTGTACTGAGCAACAACGTTTTCTTGATCACTACCTAGAATATTTTTTTGTTCACTTATATATTCTTGAACATTTTTATCTGTAAGTAATAACTGTTGAATGTTATTACTTTTTTTAGTACATCCAAGAAAAAGCAAAACACTTATGAAAAAAAACGGTAAATAATTAATTTTTCTCAAAACGAAATTAGGATAAGTAACACCGGCTTAATTGCTGATGTTTTGTCCATCAATTTTAACTTTTGGCAAGTTGACCGTTATGGTTTCAGAAGCTAAGCTTTCATTGCCGAAACTATCAACCAATCTTATTTTATACAACCAAGTATCGCTATTTTGACCTTTAAAATCAACATAAAATGGGACAATGGAAGAAGATCTTTTCTGTTTTAAATCTAATACTTTTTTAGTATTGGTAGTATTTAAATATAATTTTATTTTATCTAGAAAAAAGTTTTTTGAATTAGAATTAGTATTAATAGGGGTTTCTGGCCAATATTCATTATTGCGGATTCTATAAAGATTCACTTGAAAATTATTGTTTTCTTCAAAATAATCACCACTTCCACGGAATCTTTTTAAACTTATTCTATGCATTACTGGCCAAGAAATTTTTAAAAAAAATTTTCTTAATCTATTTTCTTCATTATTATTAGGGTTTTTGATTTTCTTAAGAGATAAATTTTCTTTTTTCTCTTTTTTTAAATCATCATCTAGCGTTGATTTTTTTATTACTAAATTACCAAAAGCAAACTTAAATGTTTGTTTTGCGTCCTCTATTTGGATTATCTTAAAAGTTGGAGTTGGTATTTTTGGGAATAAATTAGCTTTTCTAAATCTAATCTTTTTTACGGGTGAAAAAAATTCCTTATTGGGACCATGGTGGCTTAATTTATATTCTCTAAAATAGAGATCTTTTTTTGGAATTTCTAAATAGTAGTAGAAATTATTTCCTTCTCGAACTATTGATTTACTGGAAAAATTTACATTAATAATTTTGTTTAGCTTATACTTACAATCTATGCAATCAAAAGGTTTTATCTCTTCTTTTATTACAAAATAGTCTTGTAATATTACTTTATTGTTTAATTTTCTAAATGCATCTCCCTTTTCTTCACCATTATCAAATTGTTCATTATACCATTTTTTTAGGGCATTTGTTCTTTCATCCAAATCATTAAAATTATCTTGAAACCATTTACAAATTAAATCAATTGAAAATTTGGGGAGACGGTTTTTAAGTTTTTTATAATAAAAGTTATGTTTGCCAAAAATCGCATTTCTTTCAGATTCGTTCTCGAATGGATCTTTATAGAGTTTTTTTAATGCATTAATTCTTTCTATTTCAAAAATTACCCAAGATAATCGGATACGATTGCCTTTTTGAATAACATTCAAGTTATTTATTGTTGATTTCGATTTTATTTCGGGAATATTTTGAGGAGGTGTTTTCAATCCACAAGAGGAGGTATATTTACAAAAAATTATAATTAAAAACAATAATAATTTATTCCTAAAAATTTTTAATATATAGGTAATCATTATGAGTTAATACCCAAGTTTTACATCAACCAAATTTAGCAACTCTTCACCGCAAATTGCCCTTCTATAATTTTCGATAATTTGTGGTGCAACTGAAGAATGTGGTGTCGTACTAGAATTGTGTGGTGTGATAAGAATATTTTTATGTTTCCAAAAAGGATGATTTTTTGGAAGAGGTTCTGTTTTGAAAACATCCAAACAAGCTCCACTTAGTTGTCCGTCGTCAATTAGAGGGATTAAATCTTTTTCTTCAAGAGTTTTTCCACGACCTACATTTATAAAATATGCACCTCTTTTTAGATTTGATAAGGTCTCTGAATTTAGCAAAGATTGAGTTTCAATTGTGAGAGGTAGTAAGTTAATTAAATAATCTGTATGTTCTAGCATTCTAATTAATCCTTTATTCCCACTGTAACATTTTACGTTTTTTATATTTTTTTCTGATCTACTCCATCCTTTAACTTGAAATCCCATTTGTATAAAGTGTTGTGCAGCAGATATTCCTAAAAATCCTAGCCCTAGTATGCCAATCGAGTTAAGATTTAGACTTGAAGAGACATTCCATTCAAATTCATTTGGATATAGAGCGTGTTTGAGTAATTGTCGTCTGTTCATTAATACAACTGTCAGCAAATATTCGTTCATGCTATCAGCCATTTTTTTACTTTTTAATCTAACTATCGGAACATCAGCAGGTAGTTGAGTATCTGCAAGTAATTTGTCTACACCGTGTCCATAGGATAAAATACATTTCAAATTCGGGTAATTTAAAAGAATTCCATCCTTATGATCCCATACGACAGCAAATTCAACTTCTTCTTTTTTATTTACCATTTCAGGTCCAATTTCAACTTTTAAACTTGAATCAAGTGACTTTAACGAGGCACTTAACATATCAGGATTCATTGATTCTGGTAAACAAATTAATAATGACATTAAAACTTTATGTAAGATTTATTATTTTATAAAAGATAATTGATTAAAAAAATTTTTCTGTAATTTTGTAAAAAATTAAAAGTTAAAAAAATATTATGATTACAATTTAAATTATTATATTTATCTAATGTAAAACTTTTTTGTTCGAAGTGGAAGTTAGATTTTGAAAAAATGATTGCCTTGCTTTCTGACTAACAGAGTCATTTATAAATCTTAATTGTAATTAAATTACATTTCTGTTTGCAAGTTTATGGAAAAGATTTTATCTAATTATAATTTATACAAACTACTAATCAAAATTATTAATTATATTTACTTGGCACACTTTAGAAAAAAAATTTTATATTTAGTTTTTGAAAAATATAAAAAATTGAATTAAAAATAAAATTTTTTGGAGTAAGGTTGGAGTTATTAATACTTAAGTAACTACTTAATATATTTCATTAAAATTATATATTTCATTAAAAATATTTTTATATTCATTAGAAATTTAAAAACAGAAATCTTTTTAAAATGACGATTCCATTTTGAAAAATATTAATTATTATTTTAACTTAATTTAATTCAAATTCATTTTTTTTTATATAAATTATTTTTATGTCGTTCATCTATTAAAAAAAATGGAAGATTTAATAAATATTGAAATTGCTATTGAGTTAGATAGAGGTAAATCTATTCATGAAGTCGCAAAAGATTTTAAAGTAAAAACAAGTTATGTTAGGGATATTGCTCAAAAAACGTTTTTTGGAGAGAAAAGAATAACAAAAACAAAAAAAAGGAGGTACACTAATCTTGAAAAATCAGTTTTGATTGAAAGAATTAAAAATGGAGAGTTGTTAAAAGAAATAGCCATTGAAGAAGTAATATCAGAAAGCACTTTGCGAAGATGGTGTAAGTTGTCAGGAATTATTATACCTAGAAGAATAGAAAATATTTCTGATGATGAAGGAAATGAAATAAGAGATCTTTTAGAAATTTATGATTGGCAAGAGATTTCTAAAACTTATAATATTACAAAAGAAACGATTGAAGCATTAAAAAATCCTCCGCACAGTAAACTTAATAGTGATACATTGAGTTATTTATTTGAACTATTAAGAGAAAATCCTCATTCATCCGTAAACTCAATTTGTAGAATCATGAAGGAAGCAGGATTTGTTGTTATGGCAGTAGAAGTTAACTCTTATAAAAAAAGACTTATATCATTGAAAATTATTTAGGTTTCGAAAGTACTTTGTTCATTATCCATACTTCTTAGAAGGGCAGCAATTTCGTTAAGTTCTCGGATTTGCGGTAAGTCAGTATTCCCAGTTACAAGGTTGGATTTAATTTTTATATCATCATTTTTCAAAGAGGTCATTTTCTCATAGTGGTCTTTATCAATGTTTTGTTCAGAAGTTCTTACAATTTCGAAAATTGTTTCTTCGCGTAACCCTTTTAACATATCTATAACATCTTCTATTCCTATCTTTTTTTGAGTATCAACTCTAAGTATTATTTCTTTTTCTGAACTCATTAGACTTGGTTTTTATAGGGTTTAGTTTTTTAGGAGTTAATTTTAATGCTCGCAAAGTTCATACCACAACCATTCAACCAATTTTTAAATTATTTATTTTAAAAAAATAATTTAAAATTTAAATATTGGGAATTGATTATTATTTTTTAAAATTTTAATTTCTTATATTAAAACATTTAATCATGGCAAACAATTTTTTGGACAATTATATTTTTCTCTAAAATTCGAAATAGATATAATTTCTTCTTTAGAAAAATTCTCTGATTCAACGTTATTGCCAATCATTCTTAAAATTAATTTTCTATTACTAGATGGTATTAAATATTTTTTAAAAAATTCAAGTATGTCAGTGTGATTTATTTTTTCTATAGCTTTTATTTCTCTACTTTTTATATCAAAATCAGCGTTTCTTTCAAATGCAATTGAGAAAAGTCTACTTGCTTCATTATTAATTGAATTTGTCTTTTGTAATTTTTTGTTCAGAATTGATTTTTTTATTTCATTTATTTCAAAATCAGTGATATTTTTTAAAGAAGAATTAAAATTTTCTAGGAAACCGTCTATTCTTTTTTTCAAAGTCTCTGAATTTTTACTATTAGATTGAATAACAAATATTAATCCTAATGTGTTTCCTGTTATTGAAATAGATGAGTCAACAATATATCCTAATTGTTGTTTTATGCGCATTTCGTTATAAAAATGAACCTTTATTAGAGAATCTATTAACATTAATTCAGCAAGTAAAGTTGGGCTTCTTTGCCCTATTTGGAATTCTATTAAAATCGCAGAATTATTTTCCTTCATTTTTCTTATAATTGTATGAGTTTTTCCACTAGGTATTTGCCTTACTGAATTAATATACCGTTCTTCATTAGATAAGGGAGTAAGTCCTAATTTTTCAATGAAATCTTTTATGGTATACCTTAAAGAAACACTATTAAGATTCCCAAAAGCCAAACCTTCAATAAATCCCCTGTTGTATAAGTTTTTTGTAAATTTTTTCAAATGATTAAACTGTATTTTTTTAATTTCTTTTTCATATTCTAAGACAGAAAATTTTTGTTCTTCTAGTAGTAATGATCGATAATAAAAAGCCTGTTTGAATGGCTGTTGAAAAATAAAATTTTTATACTTTCGACTTCTAATTTCTTTAAGAGAGTTAAAGGTTTTTTTATTAATATTAATTTTTTTCAAATGACCAGCAATGGATTTAGTTAATTTTAAGATTCTATCAGAATATCCTTCGAAACTTAAAATTATTCCTTTTTTGTCATAATTAATATTAAAATCTAATCCCGATAATCTTACAGGATATCCGAACTCGTTCAATCCCTCTAGGATTGAATCGATATAAAGCTGAGTTAAAACAGCATTCCTTGGAGAAGAATATACATTGGGTGAAAGAATTCTTAAAATTATTTTAGCCTTAGGTTGTTTAAATCTAAAATCTTGTTGGAACCAGAATTTTATTAAATTATCTTCTAAAATAATTTTAGGTTTACCCAAAACATGTTTTCTTAAAAGCTGTTTCAATGTTTTTTCATTTTCGGGTTGTGGTGAAATTCCAATTATTAATTTATCAATTGATTCCCATGTTTTTCCTTGATTATTTTTTAAATGTTTTATCACTATAGGGCTTATTCCTTCATTTTTAAGTCCTAATATTGATTGATAACTTATATTTAATTCTCCTTGAAAATCTAAAATTCCGAATTTTTCTGGTAAAAATTTATTTCTTTCGGGAAGTTTTAGATAAGGATTTGTTTTTGATTTACGCCATTTGTTGATCCACTTTGGACTGTTATATGTTAGTGAATATTCAACAGAATAAAACTCTTCTATATCTGATGTTTTTGCATCACGAGATGCTAAAATAGTTAACATATTTTCCGGAGTCAAATTATATAGAATACTGTCAAACAACTTGGGTTTATAGTCCGTTATTAAATAAGGAGAAACTTCAAGATTTCGAAACGGGTAATACATCATTAGCGTAGAAAAACTATTTACGAGCGAAGTCCCTTCCAATTTTTCGGCGAACTTATATTCGATTTCAGACATTAATTTTACTTCTTCAAAAATATATTTTGGTAATCCATTTTTTCTTATTAAATTTATATATTGAAAAAAATATTCAATTACTTTTTTATAATTTTTAAGACCTTTTTTTGTAAGTTGAATATTTACATCAAAACTTGAAAAAGATTTGTTTGAAATGCCATCTCCTGCAGACAAGTTTGATGCTAAATTATTTCTCTTAAGTAACGAAAGTAAACTCCCAAAACCTTCATGTCCTATTAGGAATCCAAGCATTCCTAATGGCCTGCTTTTATAGTAATGAAGAGTTTTTGATAAAGGAAAAATCAATTTTAAATATCTTAAATCTTTAATTGTTTTTATTCTCATTAAACGGAAGCGTGGGTCTTTATCCATGAATTTAGAAGAAACAATTTTTTCTTGCCGCTTAAGATTTTTTACCCGATTGAATCGTTCTACTACTAATTCTTGTAAAAAATTCATATTTTGTGGCCCCGCCACGGCAAGCATCATTTGATTGCTTGAATAATGATTTTTGTAAAAATAAATTAAATCTTCTCTAGTAACATTTTTTAGTGTATTAATCGTTCCAGTCGCAAAATGTCTGGCAGGATGTCCTTTTTTAAATGCTTTACGTTTGGTCTGAAAAATTCTCCTAAAATCATTTGAAATGTTTTTGGAATGTTCTTCAGCTATTACTCTAATTTCCCTTTGCAAAAGTTTTTGATCAAAAAGTGGAGATATAAAAAATTGTGAGAAACGATCCAAAGCTTCTTCAAGGTAATTAGATTTTATCTCAAAATGATAGTTAGTTCTGTCATCGGTTGTATAGGCATTACTGAAACCATCGTGAGTCGAAATAAATTTTTGGTAAATTCCTTCATCAGGATATTTTTCAGTTCCTAAAAAAAGCATGTGTTCAATTAAATGCGACATACCTAAACTATCTTTAGGATCATTCATAGAACCTACAGATACCGTAAGAGAAGCTGCACCTTTTTGTAATGTTGGATCTGAAATTAGCATTACTTTCATTTGATTTGGTAAAACAAATCTGCGATACTCCCTTAAAGGATAACGATAATCTTTATTGTTAAGACTTCCACTAAAAACTAAACTAGAATACCCAATTAGTAAGCAAATAGTAAAAAATGTTGAAATATTCCTAAACATTATTTTCCCTTAATTTTTTGTTTAAAGTTTTTAAAGTCTAATCGATTTTATTTTGAAAATTTTTTCAGAAAAAGACAATTTTAAAGAAGATTTTTTTTGTATTGACTATAATTAGACTCGAATTAGGATATTCCTAATATAAATTAGTTCCAATTAATATTGAACAACTTTAAAACTTTTAAAATTTTATAAAAAAATATTTTTTGTTACAAATAAAGTGTATAGTATTATAGATAATTAACTTAAATTAGTATTTAAGATTTTTTATAAATTTTTTTATATTCTTAACTTAACTCCAAGCATATAAACAATATTTTTGTAAATGGAAAACAAAGAGTATTTTTTGAAAGTTTCTCAATTGTTTAAGATAGTAGAGGCGAAATTAGATGAATATGAAGAAGATATAGATTACGATTCAACTCCAGATAAACTATTGGTTAATCTTGAAAAAAATGGGAACAAAATTGTTATAAATACCCAAAGGGCAATTAAAGAAATTTGGTTGGCAGGTAATTCTCGTGGTTGGCATTTCAAATACAATGTTGAAAAAAAAATTTGGTATGCCCAGGCTGAAAAAAAAGAGTTTTATGACTGTTTTTCCAGTTTGTTAAGTAAAAATCTAGGTAAAGAGGTAACCTTCAAATAGTTAATAATATTGACATTATTTTTTTATATTTAAATTATTTTTTCAAATAAATGTCAGATTTCCCGCCTGTTTTTTCAATCAAATGAATTGACTCAATAGTTATACTTTTGTTTACTGATTTGCACATATCATAGATGGTGAGAGCGGCAACAGATGCTGCAGTCATTGCTTCCATCTCTACACCTGTACGATCATATGTTTTTGCAGAAACATTTATTACAGCATATTCTTCTTCTATGTTGATTTCTACATTTATTCCATTGAGACTTAAAGGATGACACATCGGAATTATTTCTGAGGTTTTTTTTGCTCCCTGTATCCCTGCAATTACAGCAGTTTCTATAACGGGTCCTTTCTTAGTACTTTTTGTTTTTTTTAGTAATTCCGCTAATTCTTTTCCAAGATGAACCCTAGCCAAGGAAACTGCTTTTCTGTCTGTTTTAGATTTTTCCGAAATATCGACCATCCTTGGTAGATCTTCTTTGGAAATGTGAGAGAATATTTTTTTTTTATTTGACATGTTTTAATATGATTTATTTTAAAAAAATATATATATTTTAATAAAAATTTCAACATATATATTTTAATAATTATCAAGTTTTATAATCTGTATTTAATCTATTTTTTAACTAATTCATCTAAAAAATATCCGAAATATATTTATTATTGGTAACAAAAATAATGAATAACAAAAATAAAATATTTTTTTATATTTTGGAAAGATTAGTTTGATAAAATCTTGATTAATAAAAAAACCATTAAATTATTTAGGTATTTTAAGTTTTTTTGGAACAAAGATGGAACAAATTTTCTTTATTTTAGTAGGGGAAACAACTATTTTATTTTTTTATAAAATTTACTTTGAATACATCCATTTTAAAAAAATTTTTTTAAAGAAATAATTTTGTATAACTATTTTTCATGACAATCCAGTTGCTATAACTGTCATTGTAACTTCATCCTTTATCGATTCAGAAAATGTTGCTCCCCAGATTAGTTCTACATCTTCATCCGCCATGTCTTCAATAAGAGCCATAGCCTCCTGAATTTCATAGGCGCTAGTGTCTTTTGGTCCATTTACATGAACTAAAATACCTTTTGCTCCTCTTATGTCTGTATCTTCCATAAGAGATCCATTTAAAGCGTCTTCAACTGCATTTAATGCCCTATCTTTCCCTTTTGCTACGCCCCTCCCAATTACAGCTTTACCCATGCCTTTCATAATTGTTTGCACATCTGCGAAATCTACATTAATATCTCCTACCCCGCTAAGAAGCACTGTTATACCTCTAATAGCATTTATTAAAACCATATCAACCATTTTAAAAGCCTCGAGGAAACTTGTATTTTGTGTACTAGCATCGAGTAATTTGTCGTTTGGTATCACAAGTAAAGTGTCGGTAAAATTTCGTAAACGTTCCACGCCTGCAAGTGCAGAAGTTTTTCGTTTATTTCCCTCAAATGAAAAAGGAATTGTAACTATTCCTACTGTGAGAATTTGTTTTTCTGTAGCTAAACGAGCGATGGTAGGTGCTGCACCAGTTCCAGTTCCGCCTCCCATACCTGCAGCAAGAAAAACCATATCGGCACCTTCAATAATTTCACTTATTTCTTTAAGACTTTCTTCAGCAGCACCTTCTCCTACTTCAGGTCTTGCTCCTGCCCCCATTCCTCTGGTTAATTTTTTCCCAAGTTCGATTTTCTTATTAGCTTTATTGCGTTTTAATGCTTTAACATCTGTATTACAAATGATAGTTTCTACTTGATCAAAATTTTCCTCTGACATTTGTGTAACTACATTACCCCCAGCTCCACCAACACCAATGATTTTTATAGTTGGAATAAATCCTTCTTGGACAGGATAAAATTGTGTTGTTTGTTTTTCTGTCATGAATTAGAACTCAAAAGAAAATTAGATAAAAAATATGCAAAATTCTTAAAAATTTTTAAAAAAATTACAATCATTTTCAATTAATGATTGTTAAATTAAATATAATGTATAAAGAATTTTACAACTCTTATAATATATTATGTCTTTTTTTTAGTAGAATATCTCAAAAATATCTCCAAAACTTTTTAGGGAATTCTATTTTAACCAGATTGTTGTTACATTTAATAACAATTATATTGACTAATATGTTAATCGTTTAGTAAATTATGATATAGGTCTGTTTTTGAATTTGCAAACCAAAGAGTAGCGATAAAAGAAAAATTTTTAAATTTTTATTAATTATAGAGACGATATTATGATTTCTGAACAAGTATTTTATTTTTTCTTATTTCCTTGGATCCTCTTTATAGCTACTATACCAGGATCGGTAGTTACATATCTCTTTGCTGGTTTGGCAGCACAATTACTAAATTATCTTCCTGATAGTAAGAAAGATAATGAATAATGTCTGATATAAAGTATTTTGGTCTTTTTTGTGATGGCAATCGTTATTTTGTGGAGGAGAATTGAACCATTACAGTTCTATGATTACTGATTTTCTGCATAAGTCTGGAGAAGCTGAGAAAGGATTTGTCAGTAATAGTGAATGGTGGGTTGTTTGCGGTTCTGTTAAGGTTCAAATTTTTCTTACAAGCTTGGATGACTTAGCAGAATTGGTTGTTGCAGCTAATCTTTTTAAATATTCTCAACAAAATGAAGTAGTTAACGAATATGTGCTTAAACTAAACGGAACACTTAAATTAAAAGGTGCTAGTTTCGGTATACGAAATAAGCATCTAATTTTGAGTTACATTCGTCCAGTTAGAGGTTTGGATCCTGAAGAACTTGAGTGGATTGTTGCAAGTATTGCCGTTATTGCAGATGAATATGATGATTTTCTAATTGAGAAATTTAATCTTTAATTAAATCAATGCAGATTGTTTGGTTATTATTAAATGAATTCCTGTATATATAAATCACCTTTTGGATACATAATACTTAAAGAAAAAAAAGGTTATTTAGTTCAGGTTTGTTTTGTTGATAAAATTTTAAAATCAGACATTAGTAAAGAATATTTAGAACAACCTGCAAATAATATCCTGAAAAAATCTTGCGAAGAACTTGAGAATTATTTTACTGGTAATTTAATAAATTTTAATTTACCTATAAATTTTCAGGGAACTCTATTTCAGAGGACTGCTTGGGAAGCATTATTAAGTATTCCATACGGTGAAACAATAAGTTATTTTGAGCAGGCTAAACATATAAAAAAACCTAAAGCTGTAAGGGCTATTGGAAATGCGAACTCAAAAAATCCGATTCCTATAATAGTACCTTGTCATAGAGTTATAGGGAAAAATGGTAATCTTTCAGGATATTCAGGAGGAATAGCCTGGAAGGAGTTTTTAATTGAACATGAAAAAAATATCAAGCACGTACGTATGAGTTAGTTCTAATTTCTCTTCCAATGCTTGTTGATCCCCCATGGCCAGTTATTACTATAGTATCTTCTTCTAGTGTATAAAGTTTTTCTTTAATTGACTTTTCAATTATTTTAAAATTTCCACCCCACAAGTCTGTTCTCCCAATAGATCCTTTGAAAAGTGTATCTCCTGCTATTAGTAATTTATAATTTTCGAAAAAAAAACACATTGATCCCGGAGTATGTCCAGGTGTATGCAAAGCTTTGCCTCGAATACCAATTAAGTTAATTTCCTCTTCATGTTCTAGGAATTTATCTGGTGGTGGTGTCTCTTTATAAGGAATTCCAAACATTCTGCATTGATCTTCTAAAGAATCCCAAAGAAACAAATCATCTTTATGTAGCTCCAAATTTGCACCGGTTACCTCTTTTATTCTTGCAGAAGCAAGAAAATGATCCAAATGAGCATGAGTATGGACAATACGATTTATTTTTAGGGAAAGATCTAATATTTTTTGTAAAATTTTTTCTGAATCACCTCCAGGATCAATTAAGATTGCATTTCTAGTTTCGGGGTCACCTATGATAGAACAATTGCACTGAAGAGGGCCAACTGGGAAAGTTTCAAAAATTAAATTAGGATTAATCACTAAGCGGTTTGTTTTTTACTAATTTTCTTATTTTTTCTTCTATTTGGCTGAGAAGAAGATTCTGTGATAATTTTTTTACACTCTTGTTCGTCTAATGCTTCTGGATTTTTTTCTTTAGGTATTTTGTAGTTTTTCTTTCCAAATTTTATATAAGGTCCAAAGCGACCGTCAATGATCTTTATTTCTCCAAAATCACTAATTGTACTTTTTTGTTTCCTTTCGAGGCCTTCGATAATAATTTTTTCT
>CACIWU010000017.1 GCA_902590435.1 uncultured SAR324 cluster bacterium
ATTTTATAAAATTAGTATATAGAAGAACTCACTTTAATTAAATTCTCAAAAATATATATCTTGTAAAATTTTGCAAAAAAAAAATTACAAAATATTATTAGTATATACAGGGAACTCTCCTTTTCGAATAGATCCCTCTCCTCTATAGAAAGTAACAACCATTTTTACCCCTCCTCTTCTTGTGAAGTCCCCAATTATGCCTAACGCTAGAGGTTCTACATCCTTTAAAAACTTATCAGCAATTATGTTTACCACATTTTTGTGGTTGACTCTTTCTTCGCGAAACGAATTAATATATAATTTTATTGCTTTTAATTCACATACTTTCTCATCAGGTATATAGTCAATACCAATTGTACCAAAATCTGGATAGCCAGATTTTGGACAAAGTGCAGTATATTCTGGATGTTCTATATGAATTAAGGAGCCTGTAAAACTGTGTTCCCATGTTTCTAGTTTTTCATTTTTAGTTTTCTCTATTTCTATAGTTCCGTATGATTTTATTCAAAAAATCCCTTAGTTGAAAAATATATATTTTAGAAATGTCAAATTTTTCTAATTTATTATTTAAATATTTTTATCAATTAAACTTAATTATATAAATACATTTTTTAATTCAAATATAGAAATAATCGGGTTCATTACCCTTTTTCCATTTTATATTACATCCCATACTAGGTTTCTGTTCAGAAGATATTTTTGAGCCTTTAATCAATTTATTTGTTGCTTCACGAAGATCTATACCTGTTACAGGCTCAGAATTTTTTGGGCGACTTGAATCATACTGACCGCGGTAAACTAAAGTTCGGTTTTTATCATATAGAAAAAAATCTGGAGTGCATGCAGCTCTGTATGCTTTTGCTATACCCTGGCCCTCATCAAATAAATATGGGAAGGGATAAGAATATTTTAAAGAATCCTCAGTCATTTTATTAGGACTATCTTCAGGGTAGGTTTCTATATCATTTGAGCTGATAGCTACTACTCCTAAACCTTTATTATTAAATTCAGATACAAAACTTATAAATGAATCTCGAATATGAACCACATAGGGGCAGTGATTACAAATAAAAGCTACCAATAATGCGGGATATTCGTCAAAAGAATCTAAAGATACAAATTTTTTATTAATCCTAGTATTGAAATTTTCAAGGTCAAATTTTGGTGCATTTAAGCCTAGTTTTTCCATTGTAGATATATGTGCCATAAAAATATTTCCTTAACTATTTATATTTTGATTATTTAATAAACTTTTAAAAAAAAAGAAAACATTAAATTTGGAACAATTAAGTTTTAAGTTAAGTGGTATAATGTTTTTTAATAAAAATCGTAAAATTTGATCATAGAATACAAGTAATTTGTTTAAATTGAGTTTTTTTAAATCTTTTAACAAATTAATTTTTTTAGGAGAAATACATATGCTTGAATCACTAACCAAAATTTATGACAATTCAGAAAAGATGGCAAAAACTATGAGTATGATATCTAACTCGATAGGATTTTTAGGACTTGAGTGTATGATACTACTCTTAGTTTCTTTTTTTTTGTTATTTTTTATAAATCAGATTAACGTAATTTATCCAAAAATTAATTATTTCCTTGTTATTTTAATATCATTAATTTTTTCTATTGTTTCTGGAATGAGTCTTATAAGTTTGGCTAAGTATATTTCAGTTATGTTATTTCCAATTTTTCTATCGATAATTATTAATCGACTAGCCAGACTTATTGTAAAAAAAATTAATAATTAATAAAGAATTTAATTTTATTGTATACAAATTAGATTTTAAGGTGCATTTTTCAGCTATTTAAATTTGAAATTAATACTCATAATAACAGACTCTGTAACTAATTAATATTAAATTAAAGAAACTATTTAGTAAATAATAGTATCAAATTTGTTATGTTTCCATATGAAAAACTTTTGAAATTATGAACCATTTATCATGGACTTTTATCAAAGAAAGATAGTCCGTGTATTTGTTGCCTAAAATCATACATTCAACCTTTGCGATAGCAGTTGTAGGGCTAGAAATGTCAATTAATAATATCTTATCTTCTCTTTTTTCTCCTACGCTCGCAGGTGATTTACGAGTAGAGATTCGTTTGTTAAATCCAATCATATCTACACTTATAATTTTGTTTTTAGTAACCGAACTTACAGTCGCTTGTGGAAAAAATAACTGATCAATAATACCTGTGTCACCAGTATAAAGAAGATCCAGATATTTCTTTAGCAAGTCTAGAATTTTTACATAATCATCATTCATAAATTATAACTAATAAAAAAATTATTTTTAATCCAAAAACTTTCTAAATTATTTACAGACCGTTTAAGAAAGTTGTTTAAGAAACCCCAAAGTCGGATAATGGTTCTTTTAGTTTTTCTGAACAATTACAAAAAATAACAAAAAGTTATAATTCAACACTAGTAAATAATTCATTAAGTATTTCTCCAGCAATATTTATATGCTCTAAAACGATGTCACTATTTTTATAACTTTCATGTGTGTAAAGTTTTTTGCTGTCTCCGCTCAACCAAAGATGATAATCCATTGACCATACTTCTTTACTAGAAGCAGCTCCTAACTTATCAATAGTAGTTTTAGATTCTCCAGTGCCCATTTATAACTGAAATAGTAATAGTCCAATATATTTTTTCATTTATAAATTTTCTTTTTTGAAAATTAAAATTTTTTGATTAAATTATTATCTCAATAGTAAAATATTAATTTATAAACTACAATGTAATGCGTATTTTAAAAGCATATTAAAAGGCATTTGATGTTGCTAAATTTGGGGACGTTACTTTTCATGATCTACACCACTTTACAATTAATAATTTAAGACTTGCGGGGGAGGATCAGTTTATTTTTAAGATTTTAAAAGTAGAGCTTGGTCGGATTATTAATTTATAGACTGCAATACAAATTTACAGTAAAATTTTTTTTAATTTAATTTTGAATCTCAATCAAGGTAAGAAAAATGAATACAGAAATAATTTTGCCAATGTATTATTTAATGTTACTAACAGTAGCTGTTTTTTTATTTTCAACATCAATAAGACTGAAAGAGATTTTTTTGAACAAGTCAGTATCTGGTGAAGAACATAGACATCCCCCATTTGATAAGGGAAGCAGGATTCTGAAAAATGCCCAAAGGAATTTAACAAATTTATTTGAATTCCCTATTCTTTTTTATGTTGTGTGCATTTGTATATACATGACAGGAAATGTTGATGAATATTTTATAAAGTTGGCATACTGGTTTTTCTATTTAAGAGTTTTTCATTCGATTTATCATATATTTTTTAACCAATTAATTGTTAATGGTTCTCTGCCAATACGTACTTTTATATGGGTGCCAGCAACAGCAACTGTAGTTTGGATGTGGGTAAGATTTATTTCCGTTATGTAATAAGATGAATCTTTAACCAACAAAAAATCTTCTTTCATTATAATTAAACAGATATAATATAAATTAGGAATTCATTTTCTCTTGTGCATTCTTACATGTGAGTTTCCAGAACTTGCATAACCCTCACAAATTATAGTTGTCTGACTGTGAAGGAATAGTGGGGATTACTAACAGAAGATGATGGGGATGGTTTTTGGAGTTACTTAATTATAATTCTTTCATCATGAAGATCATGGTATCCAATAAACCTTTTGGAATAATGCTTTCTGGATAAGAAGTTGTTTCTTTAAATCCAAATTTTTTGTAAAGATAAATTGCTGAATACATGAAATTTGCTGTATCGAGATAAAGCTTTGAAAACTTATTTCCTTTTGAAATATCAATCACCTCTTCAATCAAAAGATTTCCTAATTTTTCTCCTCTGAATTTTGGTTTTACATACATTCTCTTTATTTCTCCTGCATCATCTCTAATTTTTCTCAAACTGATTGTTCCAGCAATTTCTCGATCAACTTCAACTAACAATAATCTTCCATTTGGTTCTGCAAATTTTTCTAAATTATTCATAGTGAAATTTACTTCATGTTCTACATCTAGGTTAAAATTCCATGGAGATCTTTTCAATTCATTTGCTATAAATGACAAGTATTCATTCAAAATAATTCTTATTTCCCCTATATGAGATTCTTTGTATTGAAAAATTTGTATATCCATTTTTATAGATTCACTCCTTTAAGTGAAAAAAGAACAAGGATTGAGAGAATGATGAGGATGTGTTTCACTTTGGTTCATCCTTAAGTTTATTTTGTTTTTCTTCAATTATATTTTTCACCGTATCAAAAACATCTTTTTCTAATTCTTCCTCAGTCTTTTGTCTTTTTGTTTTTCTAGCAAAAGCATTCTTTTTATCGATTATTTGATCTTCTTTAGAATTTTTAGACATATTAGTTTATATTAAGTATTCAGAAGTATTATTTAATTTAAATTTATTTAATCTTTATTGACAATTTTGCTAATAACTTAAATAAATTAGGGGAAGTGAGTTGCCACATTCTCTAATTTCTTCTTTGCTGGTTCTTAACTTAAACTATCTATTAATGCTTGAAATTTCAACAATCATTTTCATTTTAGGAACTTTCCTTATTGGAGGATTGGTTAAAGGTGTTATAGGATGGGGTCTCCCATCAATAAGTCTTGCCATTTTAACCGTCTATACAAATTTGACCACTTCTATTGTCTTAATACTGGCGCCATCTTTAGTTACAAATATTTGGCAAGCTGCGAGGGGTGGGAAATTTAGCAAAATTTTATTCAGACTATGGTCATTTTATTTGACAGCAACTTTGACTGTTTGGTTTGGTGGAATGGCACTTTTAATAGTTGAATTTGATCTTCTCTCAGCACTTTTGGGAGGTTTGTTAGTGATTTATGCAATTCTCTCCCTCTCGGGATTCAATTTTAATATAAAAAAAAATCATCAGTGGTGGTTGGGGCCTCTAATGGGTTCAATAAATGGAATCTTAACAGGTATGACCGGTTCGTTTGTAGTACCAGGAGTTTTTTACCTTCGGTCTATAGGGCTTAGGCGAGATATGCTTATTCAGTCGATGGGAATATTGTTTACAGCATCAACTTTGTCTTTGATTTTATCCCTTCAAAGTAATGAATTTATTACTTCAGAACTTTTTATATGGTCTTCAATTTCCATCGCCCCAGCCATTATTGGAATGGTTATTGGTCAAAGAATTCGTCAGTGGTTAACTGAAAAAGCTTTCAGAAATATATTTTTATTTTCCCTTTTCATAATAGGTACATACATAATTGTAACTGGAGTCCAAAATTATATTTAAATGAACTTTTAGTTCCCAAATTATTCTCTAAGGAATTATTTGAAATATTTAAAAAGGTGGGTAATTAAGTTAAAAAAAGGACTCTCCAAGCCTGACTCGAATCAGCGATCCAATGATTAAAAGTCTTTTCTAAGTCCTTTTAATTAAATTAAATTAAGTAATAATTACTTATATTAATTTTAGAATATCAGTAAATCAAAGCAAAAAATTGTTATTTAGTGCTGACAAATTATAGTTAATATCACTGGTAATAAACATCTATATGGACACCTAAATTGTACCACTAAAATTAATCACGTTTTTCTAAATATATCTTGAAAATATTATTTATAAATAGCAAAATTTCAACGTAGGCTTAAATCCTTATCTATCTTAAATGTTTATAAAATATATGGAAAAGACAAAATATTTATTAAATATTGTAATGCCGTTTGTCTTATTATTTCAATGGACATTCCCAACGATAGAGAAGAAAATAAATTTTCAAACTAATTTTGAAGAATTAATACTAGATAAATGTAACAATCCAGAGCATTCTCATCCTCCACTATCTCAAAAAAAATCATCAAACGATCCAGTAAAATTTGTTAATTTAGAATCAAATAATCTCTTTTTTGTTAGCAGACCACCTAAATTTTTTAACATTTCTGATGAAAAGAAATTTAAAAAATTTACCACTTTACCGAAATTATCATTAGCAGCATTTCCACCAGCTAGAGGACCTCCTTATTTTGAAGTTTAATTCTTTTATTAAAATTTTTTAACTTCAAATAATTAGGTAAATATGAAAAATATTTTTATTGTATTGGTGTGTCTTTTTGTTTCTTTTAATTTTGCAGCACAGGCATCTCGTGAAAAAGATTCTCATGAGCATGGTGCAGCAAATGTTATGCTGGCTATGGAAGGAGAAAAACTTCATTTAAATTTTGAGGTTCCTTCAGAAAGTTTGATAGGTTTTGAACATTTCCCTAAATCTCAAGATCAACGTCAGAATTTTAATGAGGCAATACAAACTCTCTCAGAACCTTCTAAACTTTTTTCGATACCAGCTAATGCTGAATGTCTCTTAGTAGGTATTAATGTTTCTCAAAGTCTATTCTCTGGTAAAGGTGGGCATGATCATGATGAAAAAGATGAACATGGACATGATGAAAAAGGATTTTGGGATAGTTTATTTGGGCATGATGAAAAAGATGAACATGGACACGATGAAAAAGATGATCATGGTCATGATAAATCAGAAAAATCTGAAATTCATTCTGAATTCCATTCAAAATATCAATGGAATTGTCATCATTTAGATGATCTTGATTCTATAGGGACTCAACTTATGAATATTTTCCCTCGTATAGAGGAAATTCGTGTTAGTTGGATTACTAAAAACAAACAAGGATCAATTGAATTAGAGTCTAAGGATGATCGAATAAAAGGATGGGAATAATCCATGGATAAAGTCATTTTAGAAATTAAAAACCTTAGTTTCCGATGGAAAGATTCTGACAGTCTACTTTTAGATATACCAGAATTTAATGTAAAAAAACATGAGCATGTTTTCTTGCAGGGACCAAGCGGAAGCGGCAAATCCACTCTACTTGGATTAATTGGTGGAATTTTAGTTTCAGAATCAGGCGAACTTAAATTGCTTGGACATGACATTAAGAATCTCTCTCGCTCAGGGAGAGATTCTTTCAGAGTCGATCATGTTGGCTTCATCTTTCAACTTTTTAATCTTCTTCCGTATCTATCAATCGAGGAAAATGTAATGTTACCTCTAAGTTTCTCAAGTATTCGTGCTAAGAATTCCGGAAAAACAAAAATTGATCAGCTCAAAGAAACTGAAAGACTTTTAAAATCGCTAGGTCTTGAGGAACAATTAGCTAAGAAAAATCCTGTAACCGAGCTTAGTGTAGGCCAGCAGCAGAGAGTTGCAGCTGCAAGAGCTTTAATTGGCAATCCAGAATTGATTATTGCAGACGAACCTACATCTGCTTTAGATTCAGATCTTCGTTATTCTTTTCTTGAACTTCTCTTCAGTGAATGCAAAAAAGCAGGAAGTACTTTACTATTTGTAAGCCATGATTCTACTCTAAGTAATCTTTTCAGCAGAAAAATCTCAATGGATGAGATAAACAATAATGTAAATTAGAGGTTTAATGTTTAATCTTTTCAGTAAAAGTTTGTTGAATAGAAGGGGAACAGCAATCCTGACAATTATTTCTATTTCTATAAGCGTAACATTATTGATAGGTGTAGAAAATATTCGAAAGGGAGTAAGAACAAGTTTCAGCAGTGCTGTATCCGGAACAGATATTATAGTTGGAGCTAGGGGAGGCTCATTACAGCTTCTTCTATATTCAATTTTTCGTATAGGTAACTCTCCTAATAATCTTAGTTGGGAAAGCTATAATGAATTACGAAATAATAAAAGAGTGAAATGGACAATACCTATATCTTTAGGAGACTCTCATAGAGGTTTTAGGGTAGTAGGTACTAACTTAGACTATTTTAAATTTTTTCGTTATGGTAGTAAAAGGAAATTAGAATTTCTTAAAGGGAAACCATTTTCAAAAGTTTTTGATACAGTGATTGGGAGCGAAATAGCAATCAAATTCAATTATAAGCTAAACGAGAAAATAATAATAGCTCATGGCACAGGGAAAAAATCCTTTCTTAACCATGATGATAAGCCATTTAAAATAGTAGGTATCCTTAAACCTACTGGAACTCCTGTTGATCAATCTCTGCACGTAAGTTTAGAAGGAATTACTGCAATGCACATAGACTGGGAAAGCGGAGCTCCTCCAATGGAAGGGGAGAGTATTAGCGCGGAAGAAGTCCTGAAATTAGACTTAACTCCTGAGGAAATAACTTCATTTCTTATCGGCTTGAAATCTAAAATACATGTTTTTGACTTACAACGAAAAGTTAATACCTATAAAGAAGAACCACTAAGCGCAATTATGCCGGGAGTGGCACTTCAGGAGCTATGGAATATTCTAAGGACTGCAGAAACAGGATTGAGAGTAATAACGTGGTTTGTGCTTTTTGCAGGACTTCTTGGGATGGTAACTTCTTTATTATCTGGACTTAATGAACGTAGAAGAGAAATGGCAATTTTGAGATCAGTTGGGGCAGGACCAGGAACTATATCTTTCTTACTAATTCTTGAAGCTATTATTTTAACTTTAGCAGGCATTATTTTGGGCCTGATTATTTTATACTTAGCATTATTTGTTTCACAACCTATTTTAGAGAACTACTTTGGTTTATTTATTCCCATTAATGCTCTAAGTAATAGGGATATAATTATACTAGGAGGAATTCTTTTGACTGCTATGTTGATGGGAATAATTCCAGCATTAAAGGCTTATCATCAATCACTTGCAGATGGAATGACAATACGTTTATAAAAAATATTTAACTTTCATGAAAAATATCTTTTTAGTTTTTATTTATTTTTCACTTTTTACTGTCTTTTCTTCAGTTTTAGGTTCAGAAGTTGATACAAAGATAATTACCTGGGCAGATTTAAGGAAGTTGAACTATAAAACTGGCGAGAGGCCTCAAAGCTTAAGTCAATTAATTGGCAAATCAATAAAAATCCCTGGATTTGCCGTCCCCTTAGTAGAAAACGATGGTGGAGATGAGGATGGATTTGAATACATCAAGGAATTTCTTCTTGTACCAGTCTATGGTATGTGTATTCATGTACCTCCACCACCACCAAATCAAGTAATTCACGTAATTCTAGAAAAACCGGAACATTTTGAAAAACTTTTGTATGCCATTTGGGTTACCGGTATTTTAGAAATAGGAGAATACTATGTAGAAGGTTCAAGTGACTTTGGACAAGTTTATGATACTGAAACCACTTATTTAATTAGAGGTCTTAAGGTTCATGAATATGACTAAGTATCAAGTTTATAATTAACATGTAAATCAAGCAAGAAAACCAGGAACGATAAATACCAAGTCTCAATTTCAATCTATCGATAACCTGAATTGTTTTTTGAGCCATTAGGCATTATTGTTCTAAAAAGTTTAACCCTTCCATCGAGTTTTAAAGATTCTATCGAAATCTTTAATTAATAATTATTTGGTCCAATGAAAATATTTTTTGTTTTTTCTTCTTATTCATTTGGCATCCCTGCTTTAATCAATCCTTCATAAGAAACCAAAAGCAGTAATTCATACTCAAGTGTTTTTTATTTTCATTAAACATATATTAATAGAACTTGACAGTATAAAATAGAAAATGAAAGTTATACAATCTGGGATGACACAAGGACGATTTATTATGACACTAGAAAGACGAAAATTTATCAAATCTCTTCTTAATATAGGAGCGGCAGGGCTTATTCCCTGGAAGATTCTTGCTTCGAATAAATCCCAAAAGCATACGCCATTAAAAAAAGATCCAAGAAAAGTTCTTAATCTTCATCCACAATTTGAATATAGCATCGTTCAAAAAGTTGGTGATCACATGAGTGATAAACTCAGTACACCTGGTTTCCCTGATGGAATGGGATGTTTCCCTGGAACAGGAGACCAAATTATTTTAATGCGTAACCACGAAATCAATTATTACCAATGGCATTTAGCAGGTGCTGTTCCGTTCAAACTTGGAGCACATTTTCCTGGGGGAGTGACGAGATTAGTTTGGGATGAGAAAAAACGTTACTTGGTTGATTCGAGACAAACTTTAAAAAATACACTTAGAAACTGCGCAGGGGGAATTTCTCCTTGGGGATGGCTCTCTTGTGAAGAATCACTTATATTTGGGCATGGACACGTTTATCTTTGTCCGACAGATCTTAATGATTGCATGAATACTCAAATCATTGAGTCTTATGGAAGGATGAATCACGAAGCAGTATGTATCGATCCTAGAAATAATTACGCCTATCTTACAGAAGACAGAGATGATAGTTGTTTTTATCGCTTTGTTCCCAAAAATAAAAACCAACCTTTTGTAGGCAAGCTTCAGGCACTTGTGATTAAAGACGAGGAAAAATTTACAACCTACTCTAAGTTTGATACGAAAAAGACCTATCAAGTTAAATGGGTTGATCTAGATAATCAGGATGAAGATGACTTAAGGTTTCAGGGACAAAGGCTGGGAGCCGCAGTTTTTAAAAGAGGTGAAGGAATCTTTTTTGATTCAAACCAAGTTTATTTTTGCTGCACTACTGGTGGCCCAGTAGAAAAGGGCCAAGTTTTTCGTTACACCCCTGACAAAGAAGAAATTGATTTAGTAGTACAGTCCGAAGACCCTAAGGCATTAAATATGCCGGATAATATTTGTCTTTCTCCAGATGGAGATCTTGTAATGGCTGAAGATGGAGAGGATTGTCATATTAGAGTCTTAACTAGTTCAGGAAAACTCATTACTTTGGCCCAAAATGTTAATACTAGCAATGAAATTGCAGGAGTCTGTTTTTCACCTTCAGGTCAAACACTTTTCTGTAATTTGCAGCACGAAGGAATAACAGTTGCTCTGCATGGTCCCTTCCATCGCTTAAATTACTTTTGAAAAATTTGAAATAGCGGAAAGTAAGACAGAAGCTGGCTCCCCAAGCCGGACTCGAACCAGCGACCCGATGATTAACAGTCATCTGCTCTACCAACTGAGCTATTGGGGAACTTAAATAGCTTCATAATTCATTTAAAACTAAATTAATTTTTACAGATTTTCAAGATTATTTTCTAAAAATGAATTAAGTTTTTTTCAAAAAGTATGAACTTGCAACGTTTTTCATTCAACGATATTATTAACATAATTAAAAATTTGATAAAGTTTTTTTAGTTATTTAGCGTCAACTTGATAACGCAAGTTAGCGCTATATTTGTCCACATAAAAAAAATTATTTGAGCACAGTAATTTCTTCAGTAGAGCATCAAAATATTAAGCAGGAATATGCCAGCCTCAAAAAAAACCTCACAAAATAAAACATCTTCACGTGATATTTCTAAAAACAAGCTGAATGCAAGAATGTGTAACAATCCTATTGCGATTGTAGGAATGTCAGCTTTGTTCCCAGAGGCAAAAAATTTAAATCAATACTGGGATAATATTGTAAGTAAAATGGATAGTATTATTGATGTTCCAGAGTCTCGATGGAAAATAGAAGATTTTTACGATATGGATGCAGATGCTCCTGACAAAACATATTGTAAACGTGGGGGATTTATTCCTGATATTGATTTTAATCCAATAGAGTTTGGAATACCACCTAATATTTTAGAAGTTACTGACGTTACTCAACTGCTGGGTTTGATGGTTGCAAAATCTGCAATGGAAGATGCTGGTTATAGTGATGCAAGTGATAAAATCCTAGACAAGACTGGAGTTATTCTGGGAGTAACTGCAGGCATGAAACTTCTTGGGTCACTGACATCACGTTTGCAGTATCCTATCTGGGAAAAAGTATTGATACGCAGTGGTATTTCAGAAAATGATACCAATAAAATTATTGAAAAGATGAAAAAAGCATATGTACGTTGGGAAGAAAATTCATTTCCCGGATTGCTAGGAAATGTTATCGCTGGACGTATTGCTAATCGTTTAAACTTGGGAGGTACAAATTGTACTGTTGATGCTGCTTGCGCAAGTTCATTAAGTGCAATGAAAATGGCGGTTAGTGACCTGCTTGAATATCGTTCAGATATGATGATAACTGGAGGGGTAGATGCTGACAATTCACCAATGATGTACATGTGTTTCAGTAAAACGCCAGCCTTCACTAAAGGTGAAAATCCAAGACCTTTCGATGAAAATTCTGGAGGTGTAATGATAGGTGAGGGAATGGGGATGGTCATTTTAAAACGTTTAGAAGATGCTAAACATGATGGTGACAATATCTATGCAATTATAAAAGGTATTGGTACTTCAAGTGATGGAAGATTTAAAAGTATTTATGCACCAAGATCTGGAGGACAGGCTAAGGCTCTTCGTAGAGCGTATGAAGATGCGAATATTGATCCGATGAGTATAGGCTTGCTCGAGGCTCATGGTACTGGGACAGCAGCAGGAGATCTGGCAGAATTTGAAGGATTAAAAGAGGTTTTTGCTAAAAACAATTTATTGGAATCTGATTCAATTGATTCTCAGTATATTGCATTAGGTAGTATTAAATCACAAATCGGTCATACGAAAGCTGCTGCCGGTATTGCAGGTTTAATTAAAACTGTATTAGCACTGCACCACAAGATCCTTCCTCCTACAATTAACATTGAGCAACCCAATACAAAACTTGGTATAGAAAAAACTCCTTTTTATCTAAATACAGAAACAAGACCTTGGATTACGAATGGCTATCCAAGACGAGCTGGAGTTAGTGCATTTGGTTTCGGAGGAACTAATTTCCATTTTGTTTTGGAGGAATTTAATGATTCAAAATCTGTTGAATTCAGAATGCAAAAAACTTTTAATAATATATTTTTGTCGGGAACTACTTTTGAAGAGTTGATTGTTACTTGTAAAAACTTGATTGAAGAATTGAACCAGGAGGGGGCAGATCATTTACATCGTAAATTAGTAGAAAGTTCACTTGGAAATACCATTCCAAAAAATCATGCAAGACTAGGATTCGTTACAGAATCAATTGAAAATACTTTAGAATTGCTGAAACAATCAGTTACCAATCTTGAAATCAATAAAGAAAAAAAAGAGTGGATAACCAAAGGAGTAGTTTTTCGTAGTTGTGCTATGGAGACTGAAGGGAAAGTTGTTGCACTTTTTTCTGGTCAAGGTTCTCAATATTTAAATATGGGTAAGGATTTGATCCTAAATTTTCCAGAGATGGCAAAACCATTTACTGTATTTGATAAGATATTTAAAGATAAAAGCGAGGAAACAGTTATAGAAAAAAAATCATTATCCAAATTAATTTTTCCAATTAAAGTTTTTGATGAAGAAAAATTATCAGCACAGGAAATCGAAATCCAACTAACTGAAATTGCTCAACCTGCAATTGGAGCAATTAGCACAGGTCTTTTCACGATATTGAAAAATGCTGGACTTAAGGCAGATTTTTCTGCAGGGCACAGTTTTGGAGAATTGACAGCTCTCTGGGCTGCTGGAGTAATATCAGAAGAAGATTTTTATAAATTGGCTTATGCCAGAGGGCAAGCGATGGCAGCTCCTAAAGATAAAGATTTTGATGCAGGTAGTATGTTGGCTGTAATGGGGAAAGTAAAAAATTTAGAAGATGAAATAGTAGATTTCCCTGAAATTGTAATGGCAAACCTGAATTCCAATAAACAGGTAGTATTAGCAGGTCCTACAAAATCAATCATGAAAGTACACGACTTCCTTAAGGAGAAAAAATATACTGTAGTTAAACTGCAAGTTTCAGCTGCATTTCATACGCCATTAGTTGGACATGCACAAAAACCTTTTGCAAAAGCAATCCGTTCGGTAAATTTTAAAAAACCTAAAATTCCTGTTTATTCGAATGCTACTTCAAAAGCGTATTCAACTCTTCCAAAAAAAATTCAGAAACAACTCGAATCGCACATTTTAAATTCTGTAAGATTCCGAGAAGAAATTGAAAATATTTACGATGATGGAGGCAGAATATTTATAGAATTCGGGCCAAAAAATGTCTTAACTAAACTTGTAGATAATGTTCTTTCAGGAAAAGAATACCAATCAATTGCTCTAAATGAAAATCCCAAAAAAAATAGTGATCATCTTTTACGTGAAGCTTTGGTTAAACTATGTGTACTTGGTTTACCTTTACAGAAATTTGATCCATATGAAAAATCATTACCAAAAATACAGGACAAAAAATCTGGGGTTAGTATTAGTTTAAACGGCGCAAATTATGTTAGTGATAATACTCGCGAAGATTTTGAAAATACATTGAATGATGGATTTAAAGTTAGTAGCTCAAAATCTTCTCACTCTGATTCAGGTTCCATTCTAGCATCAACTTCTTTGGAAAACAATTCAGCCGGAACTATTGAAGAAGATTCTAAGTATAAAGGAGTAAATTATTATGAAATGAACACTTCCCATTCAAAAGTAGAAAGTTCAGAACAAAAACCTACAAATAATTTAAATATGAGTAAGCAAAAACCAACTTCAGAGAAAGCTTTCATACCAAAGAATTTAACTGAAACATTGCAGAAAAATTTATCAAGTTTCTATCAGCATCAAAATGAAACTTTACAGGTTCATCAGAAATATCTTGATCAGCAAGTTGAATATTCACGCACAGTTTTTCATTTTTTGGAGAAGCAAATTGAACTTACTTCATTAGGGAAACAAGTCCCATCTGAAATAGATAGTCAGATGCGAATGTTTCATGCGCATCAAGCTGAAACCTTAAAGGTTCATGAAAAATATCTCAGTCAGCAATCGGAACAATCTCAGTCTGCCTTAAACATTACACAGATGGAGTTAGGGTTTTCAGAGAGAAATTTTGATGATAGTACATCTATTCAAAATACATACATACCAAAGCCAGTTCCTGAATTGTCTATTCAAAAAAAGTTAGAAGTGGCTTCTGTATCTGAAAGAACAAATGATCCTGCTTTACCAATAGAAAAAGTTCCAGATCAAGTTATTCCCGATAATGTTCCATATGCTCCAACAAAAAATGTTTCACAGATTGATTTGCCTCAGACCTCACCTGAAAGTGTTTTAGATGTAACAATGGAAGTTGTTAGTGAAAAGACCGGTTATCCTAAAGAGATGATTGAACTTAACATGGATATAGAATCTGACCTAGGTATTGATTCTATAAAACGAGTTGAAATACTAGGTTCAATTCAGGACAAAATCCCGGAACTCTTGGAGATACCAGCTGATGAATTAGGGGAAATGAGAACATTAGGGCAAATTGTAGATTTTCTAAAAGATGGTTTTAACGAAGATGTTTCAGATATAAAGGAAAAATCTCATATTCAAAAAAATATTCAAGAAAAATTTATTTCAGAATTAAGCTCTGTTAGTACAAATTCCGATCTAACAGAGGTAATGATGACTATTGTTAGTGAAAAAACTGGATATCCACAGGAGATGCTTGATTTGAGTATGGACATGGAATCTGACCTAGGTATTGATTCTATAAAGCGAGTTGAAATACTAGGTTCTATACAAGATCAAGTACCTGAGCTTCCTGAAGTGCCTGGTGATGAATTAGCTGAAATGCGTACTCTTAGTCAAATAGTTGAATACCTAAAAAGTAAAATGGGGAGTGTTTTAAGTGATGAGGAGAATCTAGTTTCAGAAGATAGCAAAAATCATCAAAGTACTTCTATAAACTCGAATGATGTAGGCACGGAATTTATTTCTATTGTTAGTGAAAAGACCGGTTATCCTTCTGAAATGATAGAACAGAATATGGATATGGAAGCTGATCTTGGAATAGATTCGATAAAGCGAGTGGAAATTATGTGGGCTATACAAGAAAAGTTTAAAGAATTACCACAAATTGAAGCAAATGATCTTGCCGAACTAAGGACTATTGGTCAAATTATAGAACATCTTGAAAAGATTTTGTTTAATCCTTCCAGCAAAATTAATCACGGTGCTTCCGAATCAATTCAGACTATTATTCCTGAAAACAAAATTTCAAATTCTGATACTTCAGGAAATGGAAGCGCAGAAGTAATTGAAGGTTTTTCTTCAGGAGATATAACATCCTCATTATTAAATATAATAAATGAAAAAACTGGTTATCCAAAAGAAATGCTTGAAATGAATATGGACATTGAAGCCGACCTCGGAATAGACTCTATAAAGCGAGTCGAAATTATGTGGGCTTTGCAGGAAAAACTTCCTCATATTCCTCAGGCAAAGGGAACTGAAATTGGTGAGTTAAGAACCTTGAAGGAAATTGTAGACCATTTAGATTCTTTGTCCCCAGCAGAATCTGAGGACTCGTCCATTATCACTACTAATAAATCAGAATTTTCTAATTCGGTAAAAAAAAAATCCTGAGCTCAAAGCATGAATTAGAATTTCCAAAATATCAGGTAACCCTAGGAATAGCTCAAGCTATTCAAATTGCTCCTCCTGGACTCTTAATTAAAGAACTTCCAGATAATCCAATCTGTTTGATTACAGACGATGGTTCATCTCTAGCACCATTACTTGCTAAATCAATTCTTAAAAAAAGTTGGAAACCAATAATTTTAAAATTTTCTGGGATTTCAAGTTTTTTAAACAAAAAAAGGGAAGCATTTCCTAAAGAAACTTCTATAATTGAGTTTTCAACTTCAAAAGAAGAAGAGTTGCAGTCATCGTTCAAGTCTATTGCCGAAAAATACGGAGAAATCGGAGGATTTATTCACCTACATCCGAATCTGAAAAATTCATCGGATAAAAAATTAGAAGATGGAGCAAATATTTTTCTCAAGCAGGTTTTTCTATCTGCAAAAAATTTGTATCCATATTTACAGAAATCTAGTAAATCAGGAACTAGGCATTGTTTTTTTGTAGCAGTAACAAGAATGGATGGAGAGTTAGGGATGGGTTCGGGTAAATTTTGTGCGGTAAGCAGTGGACTTGCCGGTTTGATTAAAACGGCAAGTGTGGAATGGTCAGAAGTATTTTGTCGTTTTTTTAGATTTACACACTGAAATTAAAGTAGAGAAAGTTTCTGATTATATTTTGCAGGAAATGAATGATTCAGATTTGAGGCTAAAGGAAGTTGGTTATAGATTTTCAGGAAAATCAAGAATCGAACGTATGACAGTTATTCCAAAAAAAATTCTAAATTTAAATTCTGGTAAAAAAGAAAAAACACTCTCTACAAAATCAGTATTTTTAGTAAGTGGAGGTGGTAAGGGAGTGACAGCAGAGTGTTTAGTAAAACTCACAGAAGAAATCCCCTGTAAATTTATTTTGTTAGGTCGTTCTCCATTAGAAGAGGAACCCGAATGGGCTAAATCTGTAAGCGATGATGAAAGACTAAAACAAAAGGCTATGAATTTTATTATTGAAAAAGGAGAAAAACCAACACCGTTAAAAGTTAATCAGTTGGTTAGAAATGTTGAATCTGGGCGAACAATTTTGCAAAATTTAGAGCGTATAAAAAATGCTGGAGGCGAAGCGGAATATGTTAGTGTAGATGTAACGGACGAAAAAAAGCTTAAAGCAGCAATTTCTCCAGTTGTGAAAAAATTTGGTAATGTGACAGGATTGATTCATGGTGCAGGAGTTCTTGCGGATAAATTAATAGAGAAAAAAACTCAAGAAGATTTTGATAGAGTTTGTTCTACTAAAATTAATGGAATAGATGCTCTTTTAAAAAGCATTGATCCAGATAAATTAACTCATCTACTTATTTTTTCATCTGCAGCAGGTTTTTACGGGAATGCGGGGCAGTCTGATTATGCAATGGCTAACGAAGCACTAAATAGAATTGCTCTTGTATTTAGTCAAAAACATCCTGATTGCCATGTTACTTCTTTCAATTGGGGACCATGGGAGGGTGGAATGGTTACTCCAGAATTAAAACGATTTTTTGAAGAAAGGAATGTTGAGGTAATTTCGGTTCATGATGGTACAAGGATTTTTGTGGAAGATGTGACATCAAAGAGACAATCTAATCCTATTTTGCTAATTGGAAACTCGATGGTTGTTCCAAAAAAACAGGAGGAAAAAATAGGGCAATTAAAAATTTTAAGCGCAATTAATTTGGAGAATAATCCTGTTTTTAGTGATCATATGATTGGTGAGAACCCTGTTTTACCAGTCGTTCATGCAATGTCTTGGATGTCAGATGTTTGTGAGCAGAGATTCAGTGGGTTTAAATTGAACAGTTGTAAAAGTTTCAAAGTGCTAAACGGAATTAAATTTGATAAGACTAAAACAGCTCAATACTTTGTTGAACTTAAGGAAATAGAGCAAGAAAATACAATTTATAAAGAATTGGAAGTCAAAGTTTCAAGCAACTTTAGACAAGGAAATACAAAAAATAATCAGCCAAGATTTCATTACAGTTCAATAGTTAGTTTGGTACAACAATCAACAAAATCACCGTTTCTTGAAAAAATTGATATGAGTAATACGGAGAATAAACCAGGCTCATCTTTTTATGAAGACGGGACATTGTTTCATGGCCCTAAATTTCAAGGAATAAATAAATTACTTAATATTAATGAGAAAGGTTTGGTTTTAGAGTGTAGTTTAGAAAAAATTTCTGACTCGGAACAAGGGCAATTCGCTTCACACTCTTTTAATCCATTTGCAGTGGATCTTGGTTTTCAGGCAATGTTGGTATGGTCAAGACTTTATTATCAATCAGGTAGCCTTCCTTTAAAAATTAATAAATTTGAACATTTCAAAGCGGTTCCCTTTATAACAAAGTTTTTTGTAAACATATCAATCAATGATCATTCAGTCACTTCTCTTAAGGCAGACCTGAATATTTTTGATGAAAAAGGTTTGATATTTTGCAGAATATCAGGGGCAGAAACAACTTTAAGTAAATCCTTAAATAAATTGTTTCACAAAAAATAATTATTAAAAAATATAAAAATAATTTTAAGATTAATAATTTAAATAAATTAAGAATCATTGATATTTAATATTTTGGATTACTTAAAAAAATTTACAAAAATTTAAAATTTTTTATTAAAAATAAATGCAACAGATTGCTGTTATTGGTATGTCATGTCTCTTCCCAGGGGCAAAAAACACTAAAGAATTCTGGGAAAATTTAATCCAGGGAAAAAACTCCTGTACTTCAGCAACCTCATCAAACTTAGAAGTTGAAGTTGCTAAATATTTAGCTGAAGAAAAAGGAATAACAGATAAATATTACTGCACACGTGGTGGATATATTAAAGAATTTTCTTTGGAATCAGAAGGGTTTTTACTCTCTCAAGAGTTAATAGAAAAATTAGGGGAATCTTTTCAATGGTCGCTTCATGTCGCTCGAGAAGCTCTTCTAGACGGTGGATATTTTGATAAAAAAGAAATACTTAAAAATTGTGGAGTTATTCTCGGTAATCTTTCATTTCCTACAAAAGCATCAAATCATTTGATCTTACCTTTTTATCAAAATGTAATTGAAACCCATTTAAAAAAAATTCTCAATTGTCCTGAATTTAATCTTTCTTCTTTTGCAATGGAAAAAGATTTTGCAAAGGAAAATTTAGGTATTTCTGGGCTTCCAGCATCATTTCTTGCTAAGGGATTGGGGCTATCTGCTTACAATTTAGCATTGGATGCAGCGTGCGCTTCATCATTGTATGCGGTTGCTATAGCTTGTTATTATTTGCAGACTGAAAAAACTGATTTAATGCTCGCTGGGGCAGTTAGCGCTGCAGATCCATTTTTTGTAAATATGGGATTCTCAATCTTTCATGCTTATCCTGAACGGTCTGAAAAATTTGCACCCCTTGATAAAAAATCAGGTGGATTATATGCGAGTCAAGGTGCAGGAATGTTTCTCCTAAAACGTCTTTGTGATGCTGAAAGAGATGGTGATCGCATTCATGCTGTAATTTCTGGAATTGGTCTATCTAATGACGGTAGGGGACAATTCGTACTCAGTCCAAATTCTAAAGGACAGGTCAAAGCATTTGAGAGAGCTTATAAATCATCGAATGTTTCTTTCGAAGAGGTTGATTATATAGAATGCCATGCTACAGGCACACCACTTGGAGATAAAGTTGAGTTGGACTCAATGGAAATGTTTTTTGCTTCTCCTGAAAACCATTCAAAAAAAAATAACATACCTCTTATTGGTTCGGTTAAGTCAAATTTGGGACACATGCTTACCAATGCAGGGATGGGAGGAATGATAAAAGTTATTTTATCCCTTCAAAATGGGATAATTCCTCAGACAATTGGTATCGAAGAAGCTTTAACTTCAAAAAATAAAGGAATTTCTGAAGATAATATAGTAAGTAAAAAATTAAAATGGCCACATGATAAATCGAAAAGGGTCGCAGCGGCAAGTGCTTTTGGCTTTGGAGGTACAAATGCTCATATTATCTTTGAATCAACAAATAGAAAAAAAGTTAATAGTAATTCAAAACAAAAACATTTTCCAAAAATAAGTGAAATTCCTATTGCTATTGTAGGCATGGAAGCAATTTTTGGAGGATGTAACGGGTTAGATGAATTTTATAAAACAATTTTTGATAATAAGCAGCATTTCCGAAAATTACCACATGGTCGATTTAAAGGATTTGAAAAACATTCTGAATTATTAAAAAACCGAATTGGTGCATGGTTGGAATCGTTTGATATAGACTTCCTTAGATTTAAACTGCAGCCAGATCCAAAAGAAAGATTAATTCCACAACAGTTGCTAGCTTTAGAAGTCACGGATCGAGCAATTAAAAAAACTAAGCTCCTCAAAGGGCAAAATGTAGCTGTAATTGTAGCAATGGAAACTGAATTAGAAATACACAGGTTTAGGGGCCGAGTTAACCTAGCTTCTCAAATTGAAGAAAGTTTGAAAAATTCTGGTTTTTTTTTGAGTGATGATGAACAAGAAAAACTTATTTCAATTTCAAAAGATAGTCTTCTTGAGGAAGTTCAAATTAATAGATTCACAAGTTTTATCGGCAATTTAATGGCTGCCAGGGTTTCTTCTCTATGGGATTTTTCTGGCCCTGCTTTTACGGTTTCGTCTGAAGAAAATTCAGTATATAGAGCTCTTGATATTGCAAAAATGTTTTTGGCTGAAGGAAACATTAATTCTGTTGTAGTTACCGCAGTAGACCTTGCTGGAAGTCCTGAAAACATTTTCATTCGCCAAAGAAAAAACCCTATAAATTCTTCAAAATCAACTCTTAGTTTTGACAAAGATGTTAACGGTTGGATGATTGGTGAAGGAGCAGGTACAGTTGTCTTAAAGAATTTAGAGGATGCAAAGAAAGATAATGAACAAATTTACGCAATTCTTGATGCAGTTGAATTTTCAAACGAAAAATCTGCAATATCTGTAGAAAATGCTGGTAAAAAAGCATTAAAAAAAGCTAATCTTAATTCAAACGAAATTGGTATCTTGGAAGTTTTTGCAAGTGGAAATGAAGATGAAGATAAGGAAGAGATGATAGGATTAGGCAATCTTTATTCTGGGGAGAAACTAACTTGCGCAATTAGCGGTACAAAGGCTCATTTTGGACATACATTTGCGGCTTCAGGAATCGTAAGCCTAATAAAAACTGCTCTGTGTTTGCATCATCGTTTTATTCCTGGGGTTCCAAATTGGAGTTTGCCTAAAAAAGAATTACAGTCGCAAAATTCTTTTTATATCCCTGTGGAATCCAGGCCTTGGCTAATAAAACCAGGAATCAAAAAAAGAAGTGCTGCAATCAGTGGGCTTGGCGGAGACGATGTTTGTTCTCATCTAATTTTATCTGAAGCAAAAATTAATTCACGAAAGAAGATAGAAGTATCTGAATCATTAGAATTGTTGTTATTTCATGTTTCAGGTCAGGATATGAATGAAGTGAATAATAATTTGCTTGAATTAGAAAAGAATCTTCAATTGGAGAATGAAATTTATAATTTGGCCTATAAAAATTTTGAGAATTCAAAAAATTTTGATTCAAAATTTTGCGCAGTTCTTATGGGAAATACCCGTGAAGAACTTCAAAAAGAAATTGAATCTGCCAAATCAGGAATAGAAAGTTCATTTTTTGGAAAAGGAGACTGGATATCTCCTCTAGGAAGTTATTTTACTGCGTTACCATTGGCACGAGAAAACAAAGTTGCTTTTACATATCCTGGAGGATTTAATTCATATGTTGAATATGGCTGTTCTTTATTTCAGATGTTTCCAGGGTTGCATGACTTGGACGAAAAATATTTTAAAGAAACAGGCCCTAAAGACAAACGTACTGGAAGTAATTATTTATGTGAACTCCTACAGGAGGAGCTGATCTATCCTAGAACTATGGGAAAATTGAGTGATGAGCAAAAAGAATCACTTCAAGAAGATTTAGTCCAAAATCCAATAGCAATGTTTGAAAGTGGAGTAAGTTCTGCTGTGTTGAATACTCACGTTATTCGTAAAGGTTTTGGACTTGAACCGAATATTGCTTTCGGGTATAGCATGGGAGAGATATCAATGCTATATGGATTGGGTGTATGGGAAAGTATGTCCAATATGAGTGATGTTCTTAAGAATTCAAGTCTTTTTAAGGATCGTTTAGCAGGACCAATGAATGCTGTTCGAGAAGAATGGGGATTGAGCAATGAAGAATACAAAGATAAAAGTCTTTGGGGATGTTATTCCGTCCGGCAATCTTATGAAATAGTTAAGGAAATAGTTGAAAAAGAACCACACGTATATTTAATTTTAATTAATACACCAGAAGAAGTAGTAATTGCAGGAGAACCTTATGCGTGTGAAAGAGTGATCAATAAATTGGAGTGTCCAATTCATCCCATTCCAGTCAATGATGTTGTTCATTGTGAACCTGTCAAAAAAGAATATAAAGAAATAAAAAAAATCCACACAGATTTAGTTGTGGAACATCCAAAAATTGATTTTTTCTCAGCAATTGATTATGGAAAAACAAAGCTTGATAGTGAAACATTGAGCAATAACATTGCAACGATATACGGAAAAACAGTTGATTATAATCGTCTTGTTGAAAGTGTTTATGAAGATGGGGCAAGAATTTTTGTAGATTTAGGTCCGCGCACGACATGCTCAAATTGGATTAAAAAAATTTTGAATAAAAGAGATCATTTTTCAATTGGAGTTAATCGTAAAGGTATTGACTCCAGAACATCCTTTCTTCAGGCATTGTCAGGCCTTATAAGTCACCGTGTCCCAATTAATTTAGAATTACTTTTTCCTGAAATATCTTTAAAATCTTCTAAAAAACTTGTTCAAACAATCGAACTCGGAGGCAAGTCAGTTAAGGAAGTTTTTGAACAAAGTTCTTTAAAACTTAACATTAAAGATATTAAACATGAAGCATTAGAAATCTCAGGTATGAAAAAGTCTAAAAGTATTTATCAGTCAGAAAATTTAAATACAATTTCTGAAATTAAAGATGCTAAAAACTTTATTCGACAATTCGAACAGGATTCTTCTTTTTTTGAATTATTCGATGAATTTGGTTCTAGTCGAAATAATGCACATTCAGCTTTTTTAGATGCACGTCAGCAAGGATTACGACAATTATCTGGTGTAATTTCTAATTTAATTAATCTTGATTATCCTTATATAAATGAACAATTGAGGTTAGAAATTAAAAATAAAAAAGAGGAAATTCCAATCCAACGTATAAAAAAAGATAAACACGCTATTTTTGATTATCAAGATCTCCTAGAACTAGCTGGAGGCAAAATATCAAATGTATTTGGCCCTGAGTATGAAAAAATAGATTCATACAAGAGATATGTTCGTTTACCGATGGAGCCTTATTTGTTGGTTAGTCGCGTGACAGAAATTAAAGGTAAACTTGGTGAATTTAAGCCATCAACTATTACTACAGAATATGATATTCCAGAAAATGCTTGGTATACAACAGATGGACAAATCCCTTGGGCAGTTGCAGTGGAGTCAGGTCAATGTGATTTAATGCTTATTAGCTTTTTGGGTATAGACTTTCAATGCAAGGGAGAGAAAGTCTATCGTCTTTTAGATTGTACCTTGACTTACCTTGAAGACATGCCATTAGAGGGACAAACTTTGCGTTATGAAATTTCTATTAATTCCTTTGCCAAACATGATCAAAATCTGTTGTTCTTTTTTAATTATGAATGTTTTGTTGGTAATAAAATGGTACTTAGAATGGATGGTGGTTGTGCGGGTTTTTTTTCAGATGAAGATTTGTCGAAGGGGCGTGGAGTATTGCAGACTAAAGAAGAATTGAATATAAAGCAGAATGCAAAAAAAATTTTTTTCCCACCTCTTTTAAATTGTTCTAAAACGTTATTTTCTAGACAAGAACTTTTAGAAATTTCCTATGGTAATCCTGCGGGATGTTTTGGCTCAGAATATCGTCAAGATGGAAAAAATCTATCTTTGAAAAATGCACCGGATAAATTTTTGATGTCAGACAGAATAGTTTCAGTGGACAACCATGGCGGACACTATGGTTTGGGGTTTATTATTGCTGAAAAAGATTTATCCCCTGAAGATTGGTACTTCCCTTGTCATTTTAAGGACGATCCAGTTTTAGCTGGATCTTTAATGGCAGAAGGATGCGTTCAGTTACTTCAGTTTTTCTTACTCTATCTTGGATTACAAACCCTAGTTAAAGATGCCACATTTCAACCTATTCACGATTTGCCACAAATTGTTCGTTGTAGAGGACAAGTGATTCCTGGAGATTCAAAAATAACTTATCATTTAGAAGTAAAAGAGATTGGTTTGGAACCCAATCCTTATGCTATAGCTGATATTGATATTTTGTTGGATGGGAAAATAGTTGTTGATTTTCGAAACTTGGGAGTTCAACTTGCTGAAAAAAATAGGTCACATCGTGTCACAAAAAGTAAAAGGAAACCCTATCATATAGGTATTTCTGAAAAATTAGATGACAAAACTAAAGAACTGAAAACAGAACGTAATCTTATAGCAGATGAAAAAATGATATGGGAATTTGCCTTGGGGGATGTGCAAAAGTGTTTTGGCTCGGACTTTTCTAATTACGAAGGAAGGCTTGTTCAGCGGAACCCAAATAAAGATTTATGTCTTATTTCACGAGTTTATGATTTTGTGGGTAACCGCATGGAATTTGAAAAGCCCATGTCTATTGTAAGTGAGTATGATGTTCCTGAAGATGCATGGTATTTCAAAGAGAATTCTCATCCTTCACACATGCCATATTCTATCTTAATGGAAATTGCCCTTCAGCCATGTGGTTTTATATCAACTCATTCTGGAGCGATTTTAATGTTGCCTGAAGCCGATTTACATTACAGGAACCTAGATGGGAATGGTACACTTATCAAATCTTTGGATTTACGTGGGAGAACAATTGTAAATAATGTAGATTTGATCAGCACAGTAATTTCAGGAGATACAATTATTCAGAATCATAGATTTTCTTTGAGTTGTGATGGTGAAAAGTTTTATGATGGCAGTACAGTCTTTGGTTATTTTACAGATGAGGCTCTTTTAAATCAAGTTGGTTTGGATAGTGGGAAAAAAGTTGTTCCGTGGATAATTGAAAATAATCAAGAAAAATCTATTTCTTTAAATTTGAATTCTATAGAATTCAGCAATACATGGGGTAAAAAATCAGGAAATTCTCATTTTTACATATGTGAAGGTCAGCTTAGTTTTTCTGATGAAATAATTGTATTACCAACAGGTGGTAAGTATAAAAATGGTTATGCTTATGCTAGAAAAGATGTAGACACAGAAGATTGGTTTTTCCCTTGTCATTTTTTTCAAGATCCAGTTATGCCTGGTTCTTTGGGGATTGAAGCAATTATTCAAGCATTGCAGTGTGTAGCCATTCAAAACGAATTGGGAGTTTCATTCAAGAATCCACGTTTTACTCCTGTTTTGAGTACAGTAACCTGGAAATATCGTGGGCAAATAATTCCAAAAAATAAGTATATGCAATTAGATGTACATGTTAAAAAGATTGAAAAAAAAGAACAAACGATAACTTTGTATGCAGATGCTAATTTGTGGAGGGAGGAATTGAGAATTTATGAAATATCGGACATTGTTTTAGGCATTGAAGAGAGTGAATAAAAATAGTTTATGAATTAATAATATAAAAAATAAATGTTGATTTTAAAATTGTAATCATAGTTTTAAAAAAATTTTTTCAACAGGGTAACAAACACCACCCTCCCAACATCCTTGATATTCTAAAGCTAAAGTTCTGTTATTTTTTTTCTGTGTTTTAGGTCTAATAATTAAAGTTGCTTCAACCATATTATAGTATACTTCGCTTTTTCCAAAATAAGAATCATCCTTAATTTTAGCAATAGGTAATTTTACTTCATCTATAAAATAGTCTTTGCTGCTAAAAGAAAATTTTTCCTTGTATAGATAATATGAATTATGTACTTTCCATCGAATAACTATTTCAGTTGGACTTTTAAATATGTAATCCATTTTAAAAGCATCTTCTGAACTTAGTGGTTCTGAATCGAATAAAATCTCTTGTGCATCTAATTTGAAAGGAGAGAAACTAAGAAAAAAAATTAGCACAAAAAAAACAGCTAAAAAATTACTCGATTTTGTTTTCAAAATTTTTTATATAAAAATTAATTATTCTACACACTTTGTGAAGGTGCATAAATTTATGAAAATTTTATTAAATTAATAAAATTAATTTAATCATTATGCTCAGTTGTACTAAAGGTGTAAGTAGTTACAATCCCCTTTTCATCAAAACGAATTACAAGATCCTTTGCTTTTCTATCTCCAAAAAGGGAATAGTCGTAATTTCCGTAAGTCCATGCAAGTTCTCCATCATTAATTCCAGAAAGCCATGGTGAACCAAATAATTTACGAATATCATTTTTCGTAGTTTCTCCAGTTCTAATTGATTTTACATTTGAATGTGGAAAGTTTTTTCCCAAAGTAATGCAAGCTGAAAAAAAGGATGTATATATTATAATAATAGTAAAGTATTTCAAGAGAAACTTTAGTTC
>CACIWU010000018.1 GCA_902590435.1 uncultured SAR324 cluster bacterium
ATAATATTTCATCTAAAAAATTTTGTGATTAAATCATTTTTAGATTTATCGTATATTTTAATTTTTTTGTACGCTTATTAATTACCACAGTCAAGAGTACTGCTATAGCCTATGGTAAAATTGTCTACACTCCCAAGAGAGAACGATGAACCATCTTTTGACCAATATGTGAATGAATCTAAGCTTCCTAAGGTGAGTGTATTAGAATCAATTGATGAAGTCCCTCCCTTATCGACAAAAATTCTGTAAGAATCTCCAGAAAATGGACCAAGTACTCCTCCATCTGAGCAACAATTAGCATATGAGTATCGTCCCTTATAACTGCTACTGTATAAACCTCCTGAAGAGCTTTGTGAAGTGCGAGAAGTTTCAGGGCCATCGTCAGATTCGACAACAGAGTCTGATGATTCGTTATTAACAGTAAAAACATCTATATTTACAGAATTAGCAACGCTTGATCCTCCAACTCCAAACATCCAAAATAAGTAAACATTGGATGTATCATCATATTGGTTGTAAAAAAACATGTTGCCCTTAGTTGCTGAGGGGCTAGGTCCAATATGTAAGTTCACCGAAGAACCATATTTTGTATCGTAGTCATAGTTTTTAAAAGCTGTACAATCCTCATTATCATTCTGACCACATACATCTCCATCATTGGCATTGTCTGTATATGCGGTGACATTACCTAGCCATGCACTATCATCTGTGGTTGAACGTTGATCCCCAGACCAAATAGACATGACATTTCCAGAAACGCATGTTCCTGTAACTGTGAGATCATACGTTTGAGTTAATATATATCCGGATTCTGTAGTTAGGCTAACTGAAATACTTGAATGTGTCCCAATATCAGAAGCATTCCCAGGTGTCCATTGAACAAGTCCTGAAGATGATATAGTCATTGCTGAAGGTTGGTTTTCCAAAGAATAAGTTAGTTCTCCAGAATATGTACCACTTGTAGTTAATTGATGCTGGTATGTCTGGCCAAAAACGACAGTATTATTTTCTGTAGCACAACTGGTAATTTTCACATCTTGTGCAGAAGTACCACTTGCTTTAGTAGAGGATTCGCTACAAGATACAGAAGTACCGGAAGCTTTTTTTCTTCTTAGAGCATCTTCAATGTCCTTACATGATGAAATTAAAAAACAGGAAAAAACAAATATTAGATAGATATAATTTTTCATTTTAAACAAATATTTGATTAAAAGGGATCGACTTTAGATATTATATAATATTCAATCAAAATATGTATCCAATTCCTAAATACATTTCTTTATAGGCCAACTGTCCTTTTTCATCGCTAGTAGCGGTAGAACCATTGGTTCTTTTATATGATTTATTTATGTTGTATAATATAGACCAAACTCTATATCCACCTACTAATTCAAAAATTCCTAATTGAAAACCAACATTAAAAAATCCCCCCCCTCCTTCAGAAGAATTTGTGGTAGTATCTTTAGTTTCATGTTTCCATTTGTGAGATAGTAACCAACCATATCCTGCTTGAAATGTAAATCTGTCCATACCTGTCATCACTGACAAATCTAAAACATTACTTGTATATTTCTCTTCAATATTACTCGAATCTTTTGTCGACAAGGTAGAAGTAGTATATCCAATTCCAAAAGTATCTAACGTATAACTTAGACTGGTTCCTGTTGAAGTGGCATCTAAACCTGGCATATATTCTCCTCCATTGGATATTGACAATCTTATTCTTGATAAATTAGAGGGGTTAAATTGGGCCATTGCTTTTTCAATGTAAGGTATTGATAAAATTAGCAGAGCTAATATAGCAAATTTTGTTAATTTAATAGTTTTTTTCATAATATACTCTAGAAAAATAAAATAAGAATTTTTTTGTTAATAACATAATTGTATTGCTAATTTCACGCCAAAAAAGTTTTAAAATTCAAAAAGGAATTTAAAAACTTTAAAATTTTTTTTTTTATTAAAACCGAGGAAGTAAAAAATTGGTTAGGGATGAAGGAAAATTAATTTTTATTTCCGAAAAGAAGAGTCGATTCTTCCATAGATTTTGGTGGTGTGGTAAGTACAATTTCTACTCTTCTGTTTATCTTACGAGCTTTTTTTAATGCGCTTCCCTTTATTGGAGATCCAATACTGTCTTTGTAACTTGCTTTAGGTCGGGTATCAGCATACCCATTGACTGAAATAGAATTCTCAGGATATTTTAAACGATTAATCAACATTGTTGCAATACTTGTAGCTCTAGCAGCACTAAGTTCCCAGTTGCTGGGAAATTTTTTACTTTTCATTGGAACGTTATCTGTATGACCTTCGACTGTAAGAAGATCTTTTCTGTGTTCAGGGATGTCAAGAATTTTTAAAAATAATGGCGACAGTTCTTTAAAGGCTCCTTTCTTTAAAACTGCCTCTCCAGAACTAAATAGATAATCCTGAGGTAGAGAAATAATACAGCTTAGTTTAGTTGATCTTAATTCATATTTTTGGTATCTCTTTTTATTATTTTTTAAAAACAGTTCTATGTCGGCACATTTTTTTGGTTGGGTAGAAAGAGTTGTAAGTAGAACGAAAAAACAGAATAGCAAAGTCATTAAGTCTGCGAATGTAGTTATCCATCCACCCTCTGAGCTTGCTCGGCTCATTCTATAGCCCCAGTCCTTGGCCCATATTAGCCTGTTCTTCTTTCATAACCTTCTTCCTTAGTTTTGGTGGGAGGTAAATTATAAGATCTTTAGCTGCAGTTTCAGGGAGCTCTCTCCTTTTTAGATATAATAATCCCTCTCTAATCATCTCTAAAAGCAGTACTTGAGATTCCTTTAGTTGAAATCTTTTTGACGCAATAGGTAAAAAAATCAGCTGTGAGATTAATACCCCATATAATGTTGTTATCAAAGCAACTGCCATTCCACCCATTAATCCTGCAATATCAGCTCCTCCTTCACCAGCCACACTTCCTAACATAAGTATAAGACCCACAACAGTTCCTATCATGCCAAATGCAGGTGCGGCTCTCCCCATGAACTCTAGCATATCAATTTCTTCAAATGACCTATAATTGTACATTTCAATTTCGGAACGAACAATTTCTTCTATCATTTCTTCTGTAACTAGATCCACTGCAATAAAATCTTGTAACCAGTTTTGTAAATCTGAATTTTTTACTGCACTAATTTCCTCATCAGAGATTAATTCATTGTTAGCTCTTTTTTCACAAAAACCTACTATTGTACGGTAAACATCTAGAAAATCTTTATCTGCCTTGCCTTTTAAAAACGCTTTAGCGATGAACAAAATTGCACGCATTGCATCACCAAATCTGTAGGCAATCAAGGTTGCCGCATAAGAACCTCCCGCTACAATCAAAAATGATTTCAAATCAGCAAATCTTGACATAGATCCAAGCCAGGATTCTTGAAAATTTTTGAACTCTGCCTTAAGTGAACGGATATCCTCTATCGAGGCTTCAGCAGATTTTAAAGCTTCAAGACCCATCTCAAATTCTCTGAATTTGAACATATAATAATTTGAAAGATGGTCGGGCCAAATTATACCAAAAATCACTAGGGATGCACCAACTAACATTCCCAAAAGTGTTCCAATTTTATCTAGCATGAAATTCCTACATAGGTTCTTAAGTAAATTTAAAAATTATTTATGAAGTAAATTATGTTTTTCTAAGAATTCTATATGGTAATCATTAACAGATTTGATGACAAATTCAAAAACTATAACTTAAGTTAAAAAATTAGATTTAGTATAGATCTAATTTTAAATTCTCTTATCAAACACCCTGTTTCTGCAAAGCATTCTGTCCTAATAACTTAAGAATTACAATACATTTTTCCAAAATGGTATTGTCTATACTTATAAAAGATAGCACAAAAAGAGTACTCAGATAAAAAAAATAAAATAAATACTATTCAAAATTAAGGAAAAAAACCTAGTACTTAACTGAAAAATATTTTCTTAATTGATTTTTTAAGAAATAACTCATCCATTAATTATAGTGAGGATCTTGAAGAAGTTTTTTTGATAATTATTCTATTTTACAAGTTTGTGACGATTTTAATTTTTGATAAATTTTTTTATTTTTGCAATCAGGTGGATATAACTTTGCATTACAAATTTGTTAAAAAAATTATAAATTATACAAAAAATATTAAGCAGGAAAGTATTTTTTGAAAAAAATTAAAGATCATTATTTCTACAAGGCAAAGGATGCAGGTTATGTAGCTCGCTCTATATATAAGTTAGAAGAGATCGATAAGAAACATCGGATTATTAGTAATGGTGATATAGTAATTGATTTTGGCTGCAGTCCAGGATCATGGTTACAATATACATCTAAAAAAGTTGGGAACAAGGGATTTGTGCTGGGTGTTGATCTAGAATCAGTTAGTATATCTTTGCCGGAAAACGTCAAAGTATTAAAATTAGATATTTTTGAAGTGAATACCAAAGTAATAGAAATGAATTGTAATGCAGTTGATGTTATATTAAGTGATATGGCTCCAAAAACAACTGGAATTCGTTCAGTCGATTCTCAACGTTCTTTAGATCTAAACCTACGTGTACTACAACTTGCGGAAGAATTTTTAAAACCAAATGGAAATATACTTGTAAAAGCTTTTCAAGGATCAAAAATTGATTTATTGATTCATAATTATAAAAAAGTTTTTACTAATGTGAAGTTATGTAAACCAAAAAGTTCTCGATCAGAAAGTGTGGAAATTTTTTTGTTGGGTAAATTGAAAAAAAGAAAGTAATTTCTTGTTTAGAGTTTTTAAAGATTTTTATAAAAATGCCGATTTAATAAACAAAATTCAAGGTTAAACGCAAAGGTAATTTTTTATATTCTAAATATTGGAACTGTGCGTGGAAAAAATTCACTAGGACAATACTTTTAATGAAAATAAGACAAAATCCATCAGCTTTAAATACGTTAAGACATACTTCGGATCACTTTAGCAAAGTAAAAGGTGGTATTGAGAGACTTAGTTCTGGAGTTAGGGTAAATAGAGGGGCAGACGGTCCTGCTACATTAATTGCTTCAGAAAAATTACGTGGAAATATTGTGGGCCTTAAACAAGTCTATGATAATGTTTCTTCTTCAGTTTCATTGTTGCAGACAGGTGAGGGAGCTTTAAATGAAGTAAGTGATTTATTAATAAAAATCAAACAATTAACGGTACATGCAATGAATGAAGCAACAAATAGTCCAGAGATGTTGTCAGCTGACCAAGAAGAGATAGAATACCTTCTAGATACAATTGATAGGATTTCTCAAAATACAGAATTTGGAGGCAAGAAATTGTTTGACGGTAGTATGGGAGTTAACGGTACTGCTGTTGGTAATTATTTACATTTTGTTTCTGCAGATTCAAAAGCACTAGCTTCTCCAAAAGAAGGCTGGGAAGTGGACGTTCACCAAATAGCAACAAGAGCGAGAAAAATCGGGAAGGTTGCTATAGATGTAAATAACGTTAAAGATGGACTACAAATACTTCTTAGTGAAGGAGGGAAAAATGTTTCTTTAAAAACGAGTCTTGGAGATTTAGGTGAAGAAATAGATCAAATAATTAAGAATTTCGATCAGGATCCAAAAAACTTTTCTAAAAATGAAGTATCTGCTCAAATTCGAGAATTGATTGTATTTTCTTTAAATCAGCAAATTAATGAAAATGGATTAAAACTTGAGGTAAATTTGACAGCTGACAACAAACTATATGTAAGGCACAAAAATTTTGGAGGTTCACATTTTTTTTCGGCAACAAGTTCTGTTGCTGGAATACTTTCAAATGAATCGAATGTGGCGCAATTGTCAGATCCTGGTAAAAATATTGAAGGTACAATTAACGGAGAGATGGCTTTGGGAGAGGGGCAGTTTTTGTCATCGCTCAAAGGTTCAAAGGCTGAGGGTGTTACAATAATGTACGATAATGAATTGGGATTTGATGAAATTCCGGTTATTGATGAAAATGGTTTGCGGGTAGGTACGAAGTTTATAGAGCAAAAGAATGAAGATATTGTAGGAAATTCAAACAATCAAAAGATAGAAGGATATGTCCATGTTTCTCAAATGTCTAAAGAATTTCAAGTTGGACTTGACAAGCTATCAAACCCTGCTTTTTCATTTTTAAATATACGTACTGGTCAACTAGGCAATAATATAGAGAACAATAGTAATTTTAATAGTCTTTCAGATATTAACGTAAAAACTTTGCAAGGAGCTAAGGATGCTGCGAAAATTGTTGATAAGGTAATTGAGCAAATAGCTTTATATCGAGGAGAAATGGGATCATTTCAAAAAAATATGCTAGAGAGTCATCTTAATAGTCTTAAAATAAATGAGGAAAATATTACTCAAGCAGAATCCACTCTTCGAGATACAAAAATGGCATCGGAAATGTCAACTCTTACTAAAGATAAAATAATGCTTCAAGCAAGTACTGCAATGATTGCTCAAGCTAACCAAGTTCCAAAAACTGTTTTGGATTTGATCCAAAACAGTTGATAAATATTTTTTAATCTGTTCAAAATAGTCAGTTCCCCCACTTTTAATAATATATATTGAAGTCTCCAAAAAACTTGCCGTTTCCCTTTGTAATTGTCTATTATTGACTTAAGATTCAAAAAAAGATATTTTTTTGAAATATGTATCCTAAAATTTATCAATCTGAATTAAAAATGAAATCGACAGAAATAGAAAAATTTAAAGATTCAGAAATATTGCCACTAGAATTAAAAGGTATTTCAAAAAAATTTCCAGGTATTGTTGCAAATGATAGCATAGATTTTAATCTCCAAGAGGGAGAAATTCACTCGATTTTAGGAGAAAATGGTGCCGGCAAATCAACATTGATGAATATTATAGCGGGTCTATATCCGCAGGATTCTGGGGAGATGCTTGTATTTAATAAAAATGTAAATTTTTCCAATCCAAGACAAGCTATAGAAAAAGGGATTGGTATGGTTTTTCAGCATTTTATGTTAATAAAAAATCATACAGTTGCAGAAAATATTATTCTTGGAATGCCTGGAGTGCTTAAACTTAATTTAAATGAAGTTCAAAATGAAATTAGAGAAATTAGTGAACGTTATGATTTATTTGTTGATCCGGAAAAAAAGATTCAAGAACTTTCTGTTGGAGAACAACAGCGTGTTGAAATTGTTAAGGTTTTATACAGAGGAGCTAGAATCTTGATACTGGATGAACCTACTGCAGTATTGACACCACAAGAATCGGAGGCCTTATATGAAATTATGCAACGAATGACCAATGAAAAACATTCTATTATTTTCATTACTCATAAAATGAAAGAGGTTATGGCTTTATCTCATCGAATTACGGTTCTGAGTCGAGGAAAAGTTATGGATACTTTGAAGAAAGGGGAAACTAACCCAGGAAAATTAGCTGAATTAATGATTGGCAATTTGGATATAACTGATTCAGAAAAAGATAATGAATTTTTTCAGAGAGCAATATTTGAAGAAAAAGATAAGCCTAAATTAGTTTCAAAAAATAAAAAAAATAATAAATTAACTTTGTCTCTAAAAAATATTTGTGCAACTAATGATTTAGGTAATCCAGCTTTGAATGGTATTTCATTTGATTTACATGAAGGGGAGATTTTAGGTATGGCTGGTGTTTCGGGTAATGGTCAACCAGAGTTGACCGATGTTTTAAGTGGCTTACGGCCAATTACTTCTGGAGAATATTGGTTTGAAGGCAAATTACTTGAAGAACCTACTGTAAATGAAATGATTGATAGGGGAGTCGGTTATATTCCTGAAGATCGAAAAAAGTTTGGTGTCTCTTCAGGGATGTCTATTGCATATAATTTTTTACTCCGTGATTTTAATAACTCTAATTTTTGCAAAAGTCAGTTTCTTAACAATTCTAACATACTTGAATACAGTCAAAAAAAGATGGATGAATTTGATATACGTGCAACATCTGAAAAAACTCTTGTGGGTCTTCTTTCTGGAGGAAATATGCAGAAAGTAATTCTTGCTCGCGAGATTTCTAGGCCTTTAAAATTATTACTGGCTTCACAGCCGACTCGTGGATTAGATATTCATGCAACTGGTTTTATTCGTGAGCAAATATGTAATGCGCGTGATAAAGGTTTAGCTGTACTTTGGATTTCGGAGGATCTTGATGAATTATTAGCAGTGGCTGACAAAATAGCTGTTATATTTGAAGGGAGAATTATTGATATTATTTCTCAGGAAGAAGTTTTGGTGGAGGAAATTGGGCAATTGATGACGGGAATGGGATCAAGAATGTCGGAAAATTCTAATTAGGAGTTAAATGCGAAGTTATCTTATTTTGTATGTTAATGGAAAACGCCATAAAATTTCTGGTGAATATGGTTTTAAAACTCTTTCAGATTTTTTACGTAAAGATTTAGGATTGGTTGGAACAAAGGTTGTATGTGCAGAAGGAGATTGTGGGTCATGTACTGTTTTTGTGGGGCGAATGAAGTTAAATCAAAAAGGTGGAATAGAATTTTTTTATCAAAGTATTGATAGTTGTATTCAGTATTTATATCAACTTGATTGTTCTCATATTATAACGGTTGAAGGATTGAAAAAGCCAGGTAAAAATAATTTTCAATCCGAACTAAATAAAGTTCAAAAGGCAATGGTAGATGCTGGTGGTTCACAATGTGGGTATTGTACGCCCGGATTTGTAATGTCAATGTCAGCTATGCTGGAATCAAAGGCAAAACTGACTCGAAGCTCAATTAAAGAAGGGTTGACGGGGAATTTATGTCGCTGTACAGGGTATGAACAGATTATTGATGCAGCGTTGTCCATAGATGTTTCTAATTATGAAAGCATAACAAAGAGTTTTAACTCAAAAGCTATGCTCGATGACCTTAAAGCAGACTTTTTTAAATCAGTTTATTGTAAATATCAAGTAAGTTGGAATGGAGTGAAAAGAAAATTTCAATATTTTGTACCAACTTCTTTAAAAGAGGCATTAGACTTCAAACAAAAAAATGATAATGTTACTGTAGTTGCTGGAGGGACTGATATTTCTGTTCAAATGAACAAGGAGCGAATTGATCCAAATTGTATTTTGAGTCTTACTCATTTGAAAGAACTTGAAGAAGTAAATATTAATGATCAAATTATTAATATTGGATCTAAAGTGACGTGGACAAATCTTGAGGAAATTTGTAAAAAGCAAATACCTCAATTTTATAAAATTATTCAAGTTTTTGCTTCCAGACAAATAAAAAACGAGGGTACTCTGGCTGGTAATATTGTAAATGCATCGCCAATAGCAGATTCCTTACCTTTTCTTTACGTAATTGATGCAGAAGTGGAATTATCTAATACAAGGCAAAGTAGCAATAATATTGAAAAACGTTGGTTGAAGATAAATAAATTTTTTCGTGGTTATAAACAATTAAATATTAAATCAAGTGAATTAATTACAAAAGTACGTTGGAAAATACCAGATCATGAGGATATTTTAAAACTTTACAAAGTATCAAAAAGGAAGGATTTAGATATATCAACTTTTACTGCGGGAGTTATGATTCGAATAAAAGAAGGCAAGATAAAAAAAGCTTGTCTGGCTTTTGGTGGAGTTGGACCTGTAGTTTTAAGGTTACCTAAAGTTGAAAATTATTTAAAAGGAAAGACAATGGATGAGAGAACATTTAGGGAAGCAGGAAATTTAGCTTGCAAAGAAATTACTCCTATTTCGGATGTTCGTGCGTCTTCGGATTATCGTTTGCTTTTAGCAGAAAATATTTTGCACAAGTTTTTTTGTGAATGGCATGAAGAAAAAACTAAAAAAAAGGCAGCATGAGTATAGTAGGTAGACCAGTTCCACATGATTCAGCAATAGGACATGTTACAGGAGAAGCTCAGTTTATAGATGATTTAACTTCTTCAAAAAACGAGTTAATTGTGGATTATATTTCCAGTCCTTTCGCACATGGAAAAATAAAAAGTATAAATTCTGAAGAACTTAGTTTACTTGACGGCATTGTAGGAGTTTTTACTTGTAAAGATATTCCAGGACATAATCTATATGGGCCTGTTATAAAAGATGAGTGTTTTTTAGCGGAGCAAATAGTTGAATATGTGGGTCAACCAATAGCTGTGATAGCTGGAGAATCTTCTAAAGCGGTGCGGAATGCTAAAAAACAACTTCGACTTATAATTGAAGAATTTAAACCGATTCTAACTATTGATGAAGCAATTAAAGCGAAAAAATATCTTGGCAAGTCTAGCCAGTTTAAACAGGGCGACTTTGAAAAAGCTTGGAAAGAATCGGATCATAAATTAAAAGGTACATTTGTTTGTAGTGGACAGGAACAATTTTATTTAGAGTCGCAGAGCGCAATTGCTTTGCCAGGAGAACAAGGAGAAATTACGATTAATTGTTCAACTCAAAATACGACAGAAATTCAAGAAGTTGTTGCAGAGGCTTTAGGACTAAGCTTTCATAAGGTAATTTGTATCTGTAAACGCATGGGGGGTGCTTTTGGAGGTAAGGAAACTCAGGCAGTGTTACCAGCGGTTATGGTTGCATTGGTTGCATCAAAGACTAACAGGCCTGCTAGAATTGCATATACAAAAGACGATGACATGCGTTCTACTGGGAAAAGACATCCATACAAAATTCATTACAAAGTAGCATTTTCATCTAAAGGGAAAATAAAAGGATTAAAGTTTGATATTTTTTCAAACGGCGGAGCTTATTTAGATTTGTCTAATGCTGTTATGGAAAGAACATTATTCCATTCGGATAACGCCTATTTTATACCAAACCTTATTTTTAATGGAACTGTCTGTAAAACTAATTTTCCTCCTAATACTGCATTCAGGGGTTTCGGAGGACCTCAAGGAATGGCAAATATTGAAAATGTCATTGAAGAGATAGCTATATCTTTAAATAAAGATGCCTTAGAAATTCGACGTACAAATTGCTATTTACGTAATAATAATAATGTAACACCCTACGGACAGAAGGTAGTGAATCATCTTCTTCCGGAAATAATTGATAAGCTAGCAGAAAAATCAGAATATAATCAACGAAAAAAGGAAATTGAAGAGTTCAACAAAAGTTCAAATACCCAACTAAAAGGACTAGCTTTAACTCCAATGAAGTTTGGAATATCCTTTACTACCAAATTTTTGAATCAAGGAAATGCATTAGTTAATGTCTACAAAGATGGAACGGTGCAAGTTTCAACTGGTGGGACTGAAATGGGTCAGGGTTTGAATACAAAGGTAAGACAATTAGTTGCAGAGGAATTAAACATTTCTTATGATGATGTACTAATAATGGAGACTTCAACAGAAAAAAATAGTAATACTCCACCTACAGCAGCCTCAGCTGGAACCGACTTAAATGGTATGGCGGCTATTAAAGCAGCGAGAAAAATAAAAAATAATTTAATAGAATTTGCTAGTTGTTATTTTTCATCCTTAAAAAAGGGAATAGAACCTTCTGTAGAATCTATTAAATTTGAAATGAAGGATAAGGGAATTACAGAAATTTACGATTTAAGATTTCCTGAGAAAAGGATAACTTTTAGGGATTTAGTTGGTTTTGCTTTTATGGATAGAATTAATTTGGGAGAAAGAGCATTCTATAAGACACCAAAAATTAATTTCAATCGTGATACAGCAAAGGGAGAACCATTCTATTATTTTACGACAGGTGCTGCTATTTCTGAAATATTAATAGATCGCTTTACTGGAGTCCTAAAGATAGAGCGCTCTGACTTAATGCTTGATATTGGTAAATCAATAAATCCTGGTATTGATAGAGGTCAAATTTTAGGCGGTTTTATTCAGGGCGTAGGATGGGTAACCAATGAAGATCTGCGCTACTCAGACAAAGGCGAGCTTTTGTCATATTCACCAACGACCTATAAAATCCCTAATATTCAGGATATTCCTGACGTTTTTAATCTAGAAACTATTGAGAATCCCTACCACAAAATTAATGTTCATAAAAGTAAAGCTGTAGGCGAACCCCCTCTAATGTTGTGCTTGTCTGTTTGGATAGCAGTTAAACATGCTTTATCCTTTATAAGTAAAGGAACTATCCCTCAACTAAATCTTCCAGCGACGGGAGAAGAAATTCTGCGTAGAATTACTGAATTGGAAAAAATTTCAAAGTATGGCAAAAAAAATAACTATTCTTCGAATGAATCGGAAGTATCCCTGGTTTGCAATACTTTAATCTCTCCAGAAAAAAAACAAGTAGCTTGATTAAAAAAACTTAAAATCCAAATTATCGTGTTTCCAAAATATTTGATTGGTTTGACATTTGTTAATATATTTAGCAAATTGTAAATTAAAAAATTTATTTTGTTAGAGAGAAAAAAATTAATTTACATAGAATGGAGAAAGAATGAAGGAAATTGAAATTAATGGTATTAAGGAAACTATAATCGAACGCTCAGATTTCCCGATAGAAGAGTGTAAGAATATACTCAGAGATGAAGTTACAGCTATTTTGGGGTATGGACCTCAGGGAAGAGGACAAGGACTAAATATGAGAGATCAGGGCTTCAATGTGATTTTGGGATTGCGCAAAGGTCGTAGCTGGGATAAAGCTGTATCAGAAGGTTGGATAGTAGGTAAAACTCTCTTTGAAACTGAAGAAGCTGCTCAGCGTGGAAGCATTATTCAGTTTTTGCTTTCAGATGCAGGACAAATTGCCGCATGGCCCGGGATTAAAGAAAATTTAAATGATGGTGATGCACTATATTTCTCACATGGTTTTGGGATAGTATTTCACAAAGACACGAAAATTATTCCACCAGAATATACGGATGTAATATTAGTTGCCCCAAAAGGAAGTGGATTAACAGTTCGTACTCATTTTCAAGCTGGTAGAGGAATTAATTCTTCTTTTGCAATTCACCAAGATTACACAGGACGTGCAAGAGAGAGATGTATTTCTACAGCATTTGCTATCGGATCTGGACATCTATTTGAAACTACCTTTGAAAATGAAGTTCACAGTGATTTGACTGGTGAAAGATGTGTTTTGATGGGCTTGTTACAAGGAGCGTTTCTTGCGCAATATGAAGTCCTTCGTGAAAATGGACATTCTCCTTCAGAGGCTTATAATGAAACCATTGAAGAAGCATTGCAGAGTTTATATCCTCTTGTCTCAGAAAAAGGAATGGATTGGATGTATGCTAATTGTTCTACAACAGCTCAACGTGGAGCTTTGGATTGGGCTCCTCGTTTTCGTGATGCAATAAAGCCAGTTGTTGAAGAGTGTTACCAAAGCGTTTTAGACGGAAAGGAAGCAAGAATTTCTATAGAATCAAATTCTCAATCTGATTATCGAGAAAAACTAGAAATTGAACTTGAGGAAGTAAATAACCAAGAAATGTGGAAAGCCGGACATGTGCTTCGTAAATTACGTCCAGAAAATTTATAAACTTTTTTTGAGGGCACTTTGTATTATGTTAAATTAATTTATGAGGATAGTTATTTGCAATTTTAAGAAGATTTATATTCTAATCTTTTTTCTTTATAAGCCCACAGAAAATGCTTCCTATTAGTTCTGTAAAAAAAATTAAATTAAAGTTTTTAAGTCAATTGAAAAAAATCATTATTTTGTCTTTGTTGATGAATAATTATTTTTCGACAATTGCTTTTGCACAGTTTGACGATGAAATTGAAATACCGGAAAAAATTGTTTCTTTCGAAGCAATTCTAGAACCTGAAAGGCCTCGTCCTGGAGAACACGCTCGTGTTATTTTGAATATAAAAATACACCAAGGATGGCATATTTTTTCAGTTATTCCAGGAGAAGATGATTTTTCTCCTATTCCAACAACATTTAAAATCTCAAATGACTCTTTGATTTTAGTTGGTCCTGTTTATGAAAGTAATCCAATCAGTGCACAAAATTCTCTTTTAAACTTGGTATTAAGCTTTCACGAGGAAAAAGCAACTTTATTTCAGAATATAAAAATTCCTTTAGAAATCAGAAACCAATCTACCCTTCATAGTTCTGCTAAAATATCATTTCAAGCGTGTAGCGAGAGAGTTTGTCTTCCCCCAAAAACTTATGAGTTCCCAATCAAAATTCCAATTGAAAATGGTAATACCCGATCTGAATACGAAATACCACAATTTTCAGTAGATAATCCACCTGAAGATCTTTCATCAATGGAAGATGCACTCAAGGAAGGTTTTTGGGGATTTATTGCATTAGCAGTTATTGCAGGATTATTAGCCTTATTAACGCCGTGTGTTTTTCCGATGATTCCCATAACGGTAGCTTTTTTTACTAAACAGGGAAAAGCAAATGCTTTAGCAACAATAAAGTTAGCAACACTTTTTGGTATAGGAATCGTCGTAACGTATACAATAACCGGAATGTTACTTTCTATATTTTTAGGTGCCGCAGGAGCAGTTAAATTTGCTACAAACGGGTGGGTTAATTTAGTTATTGGGATGATGTTTGTTCTTTTTGCCTTAAGTCTTATGGGATTTTTAGAATTGAATGTACCTAAAGGATTAGGAAATATTGCGGATCGATGGTCTAGAAGAGTTAAGGGCGGAGTTGGTGTTTTAGCAATGGGGTTTGCATTTACTCTGACTTCATTTACATGTACAGTCCAGTTCGTTGGGACACTACTAATTGCAGCATCTCAAGGGATGTGGTTTTGGCCTATAGTTGGGATGATTGTTTTTTCAACAGTGTTTGCGATTCCTTTTTTCTTACTTGGTCTTTTTCCAAGGTTTATCCAATTGATGCAATCTAAATCTGGGAATTGGATGTTGCATCTTAAAATTATTCTTGGATTACTTGAATTAGCAGCAGCATTTAAATTTTTCAGCAACGCTGATTTAGTTTGGCAAATAGGATTTATTGATAGGAATTTTGTCATTTTTGTTTGGGTAATTCTCTGCTTTATAGCGGTACTATATTTGTCTGGAAGGTTAACAATTTATAATGTAAGAGTTAAATTTCCAAGTTTAAATGGCTATGCATCAGCATTCATTTTCGGAATTATGGGAATTTATTTAGTTAGAGGGCTATTTGGCATTCCTTTAAATCCATGGGTGGATACTTATTTACCTCCCAATATTCAAACATTTTCAGAAAGTAGTTTAGGTATTGATAAAAATAAGGTAAATTCTGACAAAATGGCTTCTCATTCTTTGCAATGGCAAAATGATTTATCTTTAGCTCTTAAGCAAGCAAAATCAGAAAATAAAAGAGTTTTTATTGACTTTACAGGCTACACTTGCATTAATTGTCGCTGGATGGAAGAAAATATTTTTTCACACCCTGAAGTTATGGAGCAATTTAAAAAGAATTTTAAGTTGGTTCAACTATACACTGATGGAGGAGAGAAAGCTGCAGCAAATCAAAGCTTACAAATTAGTAGATTCAAAACGGTTGCTCTTCCATTGTATGTTATTCTTGATTCAGAAAATAATTTATTAACAAAACATACGGGAATTTTGAAACCAGCTGAGGTTTTTCTACAATTTTTAAAATAGTATCTCCAAAAAAATTCTGTGCCTTCTATTGGTATATACCAACTAGTTATTGTAATAATTATTTTTTTAGGCGGCTGCTCAGATTTGGGTTTTTACTGGCAAGCTGCTTCGGGTCATATCAGTCTTCTGAATAGGAAGCAGGAGATTCAGGATTTAATGAATTCAAAAAATACCCCATCAGAATTAAAACGTAAACTCAAAATAGTGGAAAGTACAAGAAGTTTTGCAAAAAAGCATCTTACAATTTCTTTAAATGATGCTTACACTGGCTATGTAGAACTTGAAAGATCATATGTTACAATGATAGTAACCGCAGCGAAACCTCTTGAGCTGAAGGGATATCAATGGTGCTACTGGTTTATTGGGTGTCAAGAATACAGGGGATTTTTTGATGAAGCAGATGCAAATTCACTTGCTTCTGAAATGCGTTCAGATAATTTTGATGTTTCAATTAGACCTGTAACAGCGTATTCAACACTTGGTTGGTTAAACAAATCATGGCTGCCAGATTACTTTTCAGATCCAGTGCTTAGTACTTTTCTTATGAGGCATGATGCAGACCTAGTTGCAACTCTAATTCATGAGATGGCTCATAAAATTGTTTTTTTGGAAAATGATACGTCATTTAATGAATCTTTTGCTGTCTTTGTAGAAAAAGAAGGTTTATTGCAATTTCTTGAGCAATTCAAAAATACGGAACTGTTTGAGCATGATGGCGAAAAAATTTTTCAATGGTATCTAAGTGCTAGGGAGGATATAAGACTTTTCAATGAGTTAATTAAAAATACATATTTTGAAATGAAAATTTTGTTTGCATCTAAAGTCTCAGATAAAGAAAAACTTCTTAAAAAAGAGCAATTATTTGAGAAATTGCGTGAAAATTATTTGAATAAAAAAAAATCATTTCAAGTTTTATCATACGACAATTGGTTTAAGAAAAAACTTAATAATACACATCTGCTTGGAGTAAGGCGATATAACAGTAAGGTACAAAAATTTGAACTGCTTTTTGAAAAGAATGACAGAAAATGGCCGAAATTTTTCCAAGCGGTTCGTGATTTGGCTAATTTATCTAAAAAAGAGAGAGAGAAGGTTTTAGAATCTCTAAAATGAATCATGCTATCAAATCTAACAAAAAAATTGCGAGTTATCTTGCTGGATCGAGACGGTGTTATAAATCATGAACCCGGACCTATCATAAGTCCTGAAAAGTTTGTAATGATTCCAAAAAGTGCAGCTGCAATTGCAAGAATAAATGATAGGGGATGGCTTTGTTTCGTGATAACTAATCAAGCTTCAATTGCAAGGGGAGATCTGACGGAGTCAGTTTTTCAAAAAATAACAAATAAAATGGAATTAGAACTTCAAAATTATGGAGCCCATGTCAATGGACAGTATGTTTGTCCTCATCATCCCGAATGGGAGAACGGTAAACGAAGAAAGAGTTTAAAACTGTGTGACTGCAGAAAACCAGGGACATTACTGTTAGAACGAGCTTCTAAAGAAAACAATTTTTCTGCTAATGAAGCGGTTTTTATTGGGGATTCTTCAACCGATTTCGAAGCAGCTGCAAAATGGGGAACAATTTCAGTTGGGGTTCTAACCGGTAACTCTTCAAAGGATGGGAATGTATCTTTCGAGCCAGATTACTGGAAAAAAGATTTATGGGAAGCGGTTGAATTTTTGTTAGAATCCTACTGATTATTTTTTATTTATTGTGAGTTCTATATTAGATTTGATATAATGAATAGACTGATTTCATAAATTAATATTTTTTATGATTTTATAAAAGTTTTAGGAAAAAGGGGATCTATTTTTCACAAAGAATATACTTTTATTGGGAGAAAAAATATAATGTTAAGATTAATAAATATAAAATCTATTTTTTTTAAAATATTTTTTTCTTGTTGTACTTCCTTTATTTTTTTATTTCTACTATTCGGGGAGGTTTTTGCTGAGAAATTGAATGAAGGGCTTTATGCAGAAATTAATACATCAAAAGGTGAAATCATTCTTCGGCTTTTTTATGAACGTGCGCCTTTAACAGTATCAAATTTTGTGGGACTTGCGGAGGGGACAAAAAGTTGGAGAGATCCAGATACAGGAAAATTAATAAAAAAACGGTATTATGATGGTTTGAGTTTCCACAGAGTTATTAAGAAATTTATGATTCAGGGAGGAGACCCTCTGGGAAATGGAACTGGAGGGCCAGGCTATACATTCCAGGATGAATTCCATCCTGAGTTAAACCATAACAAGCCAGGGATACTATCCATGGCTAATTCTGGAGTCAATTCAAATGGCAGTCAATTTTTTATTACTCATGTTCCAACTCCACATTTGAACAATAAACATTCAGTCTTTGGTGAGGTAGTTGAAGGAATGAATATTGTAAACAATATCGAAAAAGGAGACCTAATATTTTCGATCAGGATAATCAAGGAAGGAAAAAATGCAAAATATTTTGATCCAACTCATGTAGAAAATCTGATTTTGGAAAGGAATCAAAAATTAGCAGAAAAGAACAAAAAAATTATTCCCAGTATTACCTCAAAAATAGACTCAACAAAAGTTCCAAGCTATAAAGAGGAGGAGGACGAAGATATAAGTCTTGAAATGCTTGTAATTACATATAAAGGGGCAAAGTCTCCCAAAAAAAATATTTACTATGATAAGCTTGGAGCAAAAAATATTTCGGAAAAAATAACTGATTTGGCTCGAAGGGAAGGAGTTGTATTTTTAGATTTAATTAAAAAATATTCAGATTTGGCTGAGCAGTCAAAGATACCATTATTATCTTCGAAACAACCAAATATGCCGGAATTTCTAAAGCTTGCATTTAAACTTAAGGTTGGCCAAATTAGTGATCCTGTAGATTCTGCATTTGGATATTTGATTTTTAGACGAATTTTGTTAGAAGCCGTAACTGCAAGTCATATTCTTATATCATATGAGGGAGCATTGCGCTCAACAAAAAAACGTAGTCGAGAGACAGCTAGAAAATTGGTAGAAAAAATTTTGAAAGATATCAAAAAAGGTACTAACTTTGCTGAATTAGCGCGCCTTTTTTCAGATGGCCCTTCTGGGCCGAAAGGCGGGCAATTGGGTCGTTTTACCCGCGGTCAAATGGTTCCGGAGTTTGATAAGGCCGTATTTAATTTAAAACCTGGTGAGGTAAGTAATTTAGTTGAAACAAAGTTTGGCTATCATATTATAAAACGAATAAACTAATTTAGTTATTTAACCGTCATATTTGAATTAATATAACCAACCTAGTGTAGGTTTAAAATCGGTTTAAATTTTTTTGGAGTACTCGTTGAAAACTGCAGGTATTATCATTATAGGTAATGAGATATTATCAGGAAAAGTTCAAGACCTAAACTCATCTTATTTATGTCAGGAGTTGAGGATACTTGGAGTAGAAGTTAGACAGATCGTTACAATTCCAGATATAAGGGAAATTATTGGTAAGACAGTAGTTGATTTTTCCAAACGATACACATGGGTTTTTACTAGTGGTGGTATTGGACCGACGCATGATGATATTACAGTTTCATCTATAGCGGATGGTTTTGGTGTAGATTTATTAAAATCACCTCAAATAATGGAGATAATAAAGAGTTACCATGGAAAGGAGATGACTGATGCCCATATAAGAATGGCAATGATTCCTAAAGGATCTAAGTTGATAGACACTTTAGAAGGCCGACCGCCACAATTACAATTTAAAAATATCTTTATTTTTCCAGGAATTCCAGAATTTCTAAAAAATCGTTTTTCTAATATTAAAGAAACTTTCAGGACCACGCCCATTGTTCTTAAAGAATTATACCTTAATGCAGATGAGGGTAAGATTGCTGGCATTCTCGATTCTACTTTAGATGCTTTTCCAAAATTATTGCTTGGTTCGTATCCTAGAGTTTCAGGTGCAGATTATAAAGTTAAGTTAACTCTTGAATGTAGGGATTCTGTATATTTGGAAAAGGCTTTTAAATTTCTTTATGAACTCTTGCCCAATGAATATATTATAAATTTTGAAAAAAATTCTTCCAAAAACTAATGCTGTCTTTAAAAAATCTCCAAAATAATTTTTCGGGTCGAGGGCCTCTCATTCACGTTGTTTTGGATGGTTGGGGTGTAGGAGAATCTAATTCAACGAATGCAATTAGTCTAGCAAATATTCCTATGATGAGTAGTTTGTTTAAGCGTTCTAAATATACTGAATTATGGACTCATGGATTACATGTAGGTTTGCCTAACGAAAAGGATTTAGGTGGATCAGAAGTTGGTCACATGACGATGGGAGCAGGTATGATTAAGGATCAAGGGCCAACTATGATTCAGAAATTAATAAAGTCTGGTGAGTTTTTTGACAGTCCAGTTTTAAATCAAATAATTAGAAACTGTATTTCTTATGATACTCCTCTACATTTGTTGGGGTTGCTCTCTGATGGGAACATTCATAGTCATGTTGATCACATGGAAGCAATTATTACGCATGCTTTTAATATAGGTTTAAAAAGATGCTATGTTCATGCTTTACTTGATGGAAGAGACACGAAGGTACAATCTGCTTTAGAATTTACAGAACCCTTTGAAAATTTATTTACAGTATTAAAGAGTCAACGTCCTGAAATTGATTATGCTTTTGCAAGTGGTGGTGGGCGTGAATATATAACAATGGACCGCGATGAAAATTGGAATAAGATAGAATTAGGTTGGAAAGCACATGTTTTAGCTCAATCAGAAAACCGTTTCCCTAGTATTAAGGCTGCAATTGAGCATTTCAGAAAAAATAGCCCTAGAATGATTGATCAGGATATTCCTGAATTTGTTATTATTCGGAATGGAGATTCTATTGGTAAGATTGGAGATCGGCATGGATTAATTTTTACTAACTTTCGTAGTGATCGAGCTATTGAGTTTTCAAATGCTATTTTAGATAAAGAGTTCCTACATTTTGATCGTATACATCGACCAGAAGTTATGTTTGCTAGCATGACTCAATATGACCAGGATAAGGGATTTCCAAAAAATTATCTTACTGGTATGCCTGTAGTCAGTAATCCTTTTGGAAAACGAATTCTTGAGTTGGGAATGAAGCAGTTTAGATTGACAGAAACACAAAAATTTCCACATGTTACATTTTTTTTCAATGGTGGATATCGTGAGCCATTAGATAATTCTTTAGAGAATTACCATCTAATTAGATCTGACAAAATTGATTCTTTTGCTGAAAAACCGGAAATGAAATCTAAAGAAATTGGGAATAAAGCAGTTGAATTTATTTCGTCTGAAGACTATCAATACGGTTTGATAAATTTTGCAAATGCAGATATGGTTGGACATACTGGGAATCTTCAAGCTACAATTCTTGCAGTAGAAGCTATAGATAAAGCATTAGTAAAAATTGTTAGTGCCATAGATTCAGTAAATGGAATCCTTGTTGTTACTGCAGATCATGGCAATGCAGATCAAATGCTTATTCTAAATGGCGATGGAACACAAGAAATTTGTACGAAGCATTCACTCAATCCTGTACCATTTTTAATTTACGATCCTTTATATAATGGAGAATACAAACTTAAACCATTTGGCGACAATTTCGAAAATAATTTGAGTAATGTTGCTGCTACAAATTTTGTTTTGCTAGGAGAATCGATTCCAGATGATCTGGCACCTCCACTTTTCTTGTAGATAAAAGAAGCAAACTTTTTTAATTAAAAAAATATAGGATGAAATGAGTAATATTCTTTGCATTGGAGCAGGTTATGTAGGAGGCCCTACAATGGCGATGATTGCGAAATTTTGTTTAGAACATAAAATAACTGTTGTTGATATCAACAAAGACCGAATTGATCGTTGGAATAGCGATGATTTGCCGATTTATGAGCCAGGCTTGTTAGAAATTGTCAAAGAGGCCCGTGGGCGCAATTTGTTTTTTCACAGTGATGTTGCTGGAGCAATTAAGGATGCAGATATTATTTTTGTTTCAGTAAATACTCCTACGAAAACTTTTGGGGAAGGCGCTGGAAAAGCAGCGGACTTACAGTTTTGGGAAAAAACTTCGAGAGATATATTAGAGAATTGTAGAAAACCTTGGGTAATTGTTGTGGAAAAAAGTACTTTGCCTGTAAGAACTGCAGAAGCTATGTCAAAAATACTTGAATCAGGCAAAAGTTCAACTAAGTTTTCAGTAGTTTCAAATCCAGAATTTTTGGCTGAGGGTAGTGCAATTAAAGATTTAACTACTCCTGATAGAGTTTTAATTGGTGGGGAACAAAATGAAAAAGGTCGTAAAGCTGTGGAACAGATTTCAGAACTGTATTCTCACTGGGTTTCTAAGGATCGTTTGTTATTGACAAATGTTTGGAGTAGTGAACTTTCAAAATTAGTTGCGAACGCTATGCTTGCACAAAGAATTTCTTCCATTAATAGTATTTCTGCTCTTTGTGAAAGAACGGAAGCCGATATTACCGAAGTTTCAAAGGCTGTTGGAATGGATTCCAGAATTGGCACAAAATTTCTAGAAGCTAGTATTGGGTTTGGTGGATCTTGTTTCCGCAAAGATATTCTACACTTATCGTATCTTTGTGAATTTTATGGATTACACGAAGTAGCCGATTATTGGGCTAGTGTCGTTCGTATTAACGAATGGCAGACAGATCGGTTTTTTCATAAGATTTTATTGGAACAATTTAACAATTTAACTGACAAAGTCATAGTTCTCCTTGGCTTTGCCTTTAAAGAAAATACAGGAGATACTAGAGATTCTCCTGCAATTCCACTTTGTGAAAAACTATTGGGAGAGCACGCAAATGTAAGGATTCATGATCCTAAAGCATTAGATAACGCTCGTATTGATGTTAAAAATATGGAAGGGAATCTTAGTTTTTATGAAGATGTTTATGACGCTGTAAAAGGTGCAAGAGTTATTACTCTGGTAACTCATTGGCAAGAATATCTAGAACTCGATTTTGAGAGGATATATGAGAAAATGGTAAAGCCAGCTTTTATTTTTGATGGTCGTAACCATCTCGATCATAAAAAACTTTTCCAAATAGGTTTTAATGTTTTTCCTCTTGGTAGACCTCCAATGAGGCACATACAATGAAAGTTATAAAACCTTTAAATTTCTGTAAATTCGAGAGCCTTCTGAATTTCTTTAGATTACAAATCCCCCAATAAATATTAACTAAACAAAAAAATAATATTTTTTTTAAACTGATAATATTTCTTAGATTATTTATTTGAAGAATTTATAATCTAGAGTTTTTAAATTTAGTCAATAAATCATGAATTTTTTAACATTATTCCAGTCTAACTTTCCTTTTGCCCCTTCTAGAAGCCCATTTTTTTATGGCTGGCTGATTGTAATATTTACTACTCTTGGAACACTAGCAAGTTTACCAGGTCAGACTATGGGAATTGGAGTTTTTACTGATTATCTAATCAGTAATACAAATCTTAATAGAATGCAAATAAGTATTTCATATATGATAGGTACAATTATAAGCAGTTTGTTAATACCAATTTCAGGACGTTATGTGGATATATTTGGTACAAGAATCATGATTTCTGTTGCCGGTATCGGACTCGGATTTTCATTGTTATTGCTTGAAAAATCTCTGGACCTTATAAACTTTTTGGTATCAATACTTCCGGAATATTATTCAACTTTAATTAGTCTTTTGGTAATGACATTAATATTTCTATTACTCAGACAATTTGGACAGGGACTTTTGGCAATGGTAAGTCGCATTACTCTAGCCAAATGGTTTGATCGTAGGAGGGGTTTAGTTAGTGGAATAAGTGGAATTTTTGTTGCCTTTGGCTTTTCTGGTGCACCATTATTCCTAAATTCAATTATTGAAGATTACGGACATTCTAGAAGTATAGTTTTAATGGCACTTTTTTTTGGATTTGGGATGGCTTTTCTTGGCTGGTTGTTTTACAGGGATAATCCTGAGGAATGTGGACTAGTTATGGATGGGTATCAAAATAATCTCAAGGAAAAAAAAACAAAAATTGTTGAACCTGAAATCAATTTGAAGGATGCTCTAAAAACTTATAATTTTTGGATATTTAGTCTTGGTTTATGCTCTGCGTCTTTAATTATTACTGGTTTTACATTCCATATTAGCTCAATCGGAGATATAGCGGGTTTATCTAGAGCGGAGGTCTACAGTATTTTTATTCCTATTTCTTTTATAAGTATGATAAGTCATCTGGTAGCTGGTTGGGCAAGTGACAGAATGCCTTTAAAGTACATTCTGATGGTTATGTTATTTGGTCTCAGCATGGGTTGTTTCGGTGTACTTAATTTAGAAAATCCTTTCTTTAAGATCTTATTGATTGTTGGTTTTGGCTTGCAGGGAGGGATATGGCCATGTCTTATGACGGTTTCATGGCCTCGTTTTTTTGGTCGCAAATATCTTGGCTCAATTAGTGGTGCAGTTATGGGAGCTCAAGTATTTTCTAGTGCTATTGGGCCACCAGTTTTTGGACTTTCAGAGAAACTTAATGGTAACTATTATTCGGCTATAATAATTTTAGCTGTAATTAATCTTTTTCTAATAGTTGGGGCTTTTTGTGCCAAGAATTATTTTAAAGGATAGTCCCATTCTCTAATTTTGTTTCTTCTATAGTTAAAAATAGTTTCAATATCTTTTCGTATTAACCAATTTATTATGTTGCTACCAAAACGAGAAAAGGGAAGACGATATACAACTTTGTCTTCAAGTAAAACTCCCCCTGCTAGAGTTTTAAAAAGATGACGGTGATACCATTTATCGTATGGGCCTTTGATTTGAACATCTGCAAATTCAGTCCTTGGATTCCAGTTAGAAATTAGTGATGTCCATTTTGAAGGGATACCTCTTATTTTAAGTTTATAATTTATTTTTGTGCCTTCCTGAATATTTTTTGTGGATTTATTCACAACTTTGAAATTTAGTAAAGGTGGAGTTAGTTCTTCAAGATTCTTTTCATCACTAAAATAATCAAAAACTTTTTCAAGAGGATTATTTGTCCATTGTTTTTGAAAATATAATCTATCAAAACTTGATTCTTTCCAACTAAATATCTCAGTAAATGCTTCATTTAGATTTTTATATCTGAAAGAATAGTTATTTTCTAATGCTTTTTTTGGTAAAACTTTTTGACTTGTCAAAATTACATTTGCCATCTCGCCCATTACTAATCTAAGCGCTATCTTTGGCACAGGTAAAATAGCAATTGTTTTCAAAGATTTTGCTAACAATTTTGTAAATTCCTTGTTTCTAACAGGCTCAGGGGAGACCACGTTTATTTCTCCCTCTAGATTTTCTTCAAAAAGTATTTTCATTAGAATTCCCACAACATCTTCAATATGAATCCAACTCATCCATTGACGTCCAGTTGATATAGAACCACCTAGTCCATTTTCAAAAATAGGAAGCATTTTTTTGAGCGCTCCACTATCATTATCTATAACGATACCTAGCCTTAGCTGTATGTTTCGACAGTTTGCTTTTTTAGACTCCGCCTCCCATTCTTGGCAAAGTTTTGCAAGGAATCCATTCCCTACTTTGGAATTTTCATTAAAGGTTTCTTCTCTTCCTTCACCGTATATACCTATAGCGGATGCGGTTATAAATAACTTAACTTTTCCTAATGAACTATTAATTGCCTTTACCAAATTTCTTGTTGTGTTAATTCTAGAAGAATGGAATTCATGTTTCCTTTTTCTTGTCCATCTTTTTTCAGCT
>CACIWU010000019.1 GCA_902590435.1 uncultured SAR324 cluster bacterium
GGGGTATTTGGTTGTAGTACAGCATATAATCTAGCAAATCAGGGAGCAAAAAATATTATTGTTCTGGAAATGGGAGGAATTTGTTCTGGAGGGACTTCAAAATCATGTGCTATTTCTCGAAGTCATTACACTATAGAATCGAACGTACAACATGCAGTTGAAAGTTTAAAAATTTTTGAAAACTTTGATGAAATTATTGGAGGAGAAGCTGGTTTTGTGCGAACGGGACAAATTGTTTTAGGTTCAGAAAATTTTCGCAAAGTAATGGAAAGTGTTTTTCATACTCAAAACAAATATGGTAGTGAAACACAAACTCTAACAAAGGGAGAAGCTAGAAATCTTCACCCTTTACTTAAGTTGGATGATGTGGATGTAATTGGTTTCGAATCACATTCAGGATATTGCGATCCTTATTTGACTACAACAGCATATTCAAAGAGGGCTAAAGATTTGGGAGTTAAATTTTATACTGATACTAAAGTTAAAGATATAAATGAGATAGGATTAATTAAAAAATTAAAAACTACCAAAAGTAATTTTGAAAGTCCTAATCTAATATTTGCTGCAGGACCATGGACAAGGCGTTTGGGTGAAATGATTGGAATTAAATTCCCCTTTGAAATAAGTAAACACAAAGTACTTTCTTTAAAAATAGATAAACCTTATAAAAAAAACTGGCCGATTGTTAAAGATCTTTTGACTCCTGAAAAAATTTACTTTAGACCTGATTCCGGAGGTTTTGTCCTAGTTGGAACTGGAGATAAAGGAGAAACAGTAAATAATGTGGATGACATTACAGACTATGTTGAAATGGAGCATGTTGAAAGAATTGGCAAGCGAATGTCACATCGAATGCCGGTTTTTGAAAATGCTAAATTAGTTAGAAGTTGGACAGGTATGTATGATATCCCTCCTGATTGGAATCCAATCATCGGTGCTGTTCCTGATTATGAAGGAATTTATGTGGCTGTTGGTTTTAGTGGACACGGATTTAAATCAGCGCCTACTATGGGGCAGTCATTTGCCCAAAAAATTCTAGGTCATGAACCTCAAATCCCAATAGAAATGTATTGTATGTCACGCTTCGAAAACGGAAAAACTTTGAACGGGGCTTATGGTATAGGAACCTTTGCCTGAAAAAATATAATATTTTTTCATGGTTAAACTTATTTTAAAATTTCATTTTATAAAGAATAATTTTCTAGATAAAAAAAACTATGGAAGAAATTTCTGGTCCTTTAAAAGGGATAAAAATTCTTGATATGAGTAGAATTTTAGCAGGACCAACATGTTCGCAAATGCTAGGAGATTTAGGTGCTGAAGTGATTAAAATAGAAAGACCAGGTGTTGGAGATGATACTCGTAATTGGGGTCCTCCTTACCTAAAGGACGCAGATGGAAACGATACAACAGAAAGTGCTTATTATCTTTGTGCTAACCGAAACAAGCGATCCCTTACGATTGATATTACTAGAAAAGAAGGTCAGGAACTGATAAGAAAACTTGCTAAAAAATGTGATGTACTAATCGAGAATTATAAAGTTGGCGGTCTAAAAAAATATGGGTTGGATTACAAAGGAATGAAAGAAGAATTTCCTGGATTGATTTATTGTTCTATTTCTGGGTTTGGTCAAACTGGGCCAAAGTCGGAATTGCCCGGCTATGACTTTATGATTCAGGCTATGGGTGGCATAATGAGTGTTACTGGAGATCCTGAAGGAACTCCAATGAAGGTTGGAGTGGGTATTGCTGACGTAATGTGTGGAATGTATGCAGCAGTTAGTATTCTTTCTGCTATATATCATAGAGATAATGGAGGTAGTGGGCAATATATAGATTTGGCTCTTTTAGATACTCAAGTAGCTTGGTTAATAAATTCTGGGTTAAATTATCTCACTTCACTTCAGGATCAAAATCGGATGGGTAATGCTCATCCTAATATTGTCCCCTATCAAGTTTTTCAAACTAGTGATGGTTATTTTGTTTTGGCTATAGGAAATAATTCACAATTTGGGAAATTTTGTAAAATGGCTGGTCTAGGTAAATTGCCAAAAGACGCTCGTTTTAAAGATAATGCAGACAGGGTACTTAACCGAGATTTTTTAGTCCCTCTTATTAATGATTCTACTAAAAAACATACCACAAAATTCTGGTTAGAAAGTTTGAAAAAAATCCAAGTTCCGTGTGGACCTGTTAATACTGTAAAAGAAGTTTTTGACGATCCTCAAATCAAACATCGTGAAATGGAAATTTCAATGGATCATAATCTTTCTGGTACAAGTAAGGTCAGCTTAATAGGAAGTCCAGTCAGAATGTCATCAACTCCAGTAAGCTATCGTTACCCCCCGCCGACTTTAGGACAACATACGGAAGAAATTCTAGAAGAATTTCTGGATTTTGATGAAAATGAAATAAAGAATTTAGCAGAAAAAGGTATTATCTGAAATGTCTTCTCAATTAATAGCAGTCCATTGTGAACTCAATAAATTAAGTAATAAGGAAATAGCAGAACGTTCAAAAAAATTTTATAAAAAATGACGAATTCCATGTTTAAATTATCTGATATTCAAACTAATTTACAAAAGAATGCACGTGAATTTGCCAAAGAAGAAATAGAACCTCGTGCTTCTGAAATTGATCTTACTGAAGAGTATCCTTGGGAAAATGTAGATTTGTTAAAAAGAGAAGGGTTCATGGGGATGACAATTCCTAAGGAATATGGAGGCTTAGGAATGACATATTTGGACGTTGTTTTAGTAATAGAGCAGATTGCAAAGGCATGTGGGGTGACCGCAAGGATAATTGTAGAGGCAAACATGGGAGCAATAGGAGCTATAATGAAATATGGTTCTAATGAACAAAAAAAAATTGCAGCAGATCTTGTTTTAAATGGAGACAAACCAGCTATATGCATTACAGAGCCTTCTGCAGGAAGCGCAGCAACAGAGATGACTACCCGAGCTGACAGGAAGAATGATAGTTATATTATAAATGGTATGAAACATTGGATTACCGGAGGTGGAGTATCAAAACTTCACTTGATTTTTGCAAGAGTTTTTGAAGATAACAAATCAAAAGGTATTGCAGGATTTATTGTTTTACGAGGTAAGAAAGGTCTGATAATTGGAGAAAGAGAATCTGCAATGGGTTTACGTGGGATACCAGAAACGCAAATTTTTTTTGAAAATTTAGAAGTTTCAGAAGATATGATTTTGATCCCTCCCGAAGGAATTAAAAAAGGATTTGGTGGATTAATGAATGCTTATAATGCTCAAAGAGTTGGAGCAGGGGCAGTGTCTCTTGGTATTGCTTCAGGAGCATATGAATTAGCCTTGGAATATTCAAAAAAACGTGAACAATTTGGACGACCAATTTGTGAATTTCAAGGATTGCAGTGGATGTTAGTTGATATGAATACACAATTAGAAGCAGCACGTATGCTTATTCAAAAAGCGGCTTCAAAAACTGAAAATGGGTTCCCTGAGGTTATTGAAGCAGCTAGAGCCAAAATATTTGCATCAGAAATGGCAATTAAAGTAACAAATGAAGCTCTTCAAATTTTCGGTTCAGCTGGATATTCTAAAAAATTTCCTTTAGAAAGAATGGTAAGAGATGCGCGAATGTTTACTATCGGTGGTGGTACAGCACAAATTTTAAGAACTGTAGTAGCCTCAAAAATTCTTGAAAGGAAGTTACCGCAAACACGAGATGGTTACGTAAAACTGAACGAGAAGAAGTAGTAATGGATAATTCATCTGAAATAATTGGTAAAATCTTGTATAAAGCAGGTTGTCGCAGTGCCTTTGGAATTCCAGGTGGTGAAGTACTATTTTTGATGGAAGGATTAAAAAAATCTGGAATAGAATTTGTACTTGCAAAACATGAAAACTGTGCGGGATTTATGGCTGAAGGTGGTTATCATGCTGATAGAGCACCAGGTATTTTGTTGGCTACTTTAGGCCCAGGAGTAGCAAATGCGGTTAATGTTATAGCAAATGCTTTTCAAGACAAAATACCTTTAATATTTCTCACGGGTTGTGTTGATGAAGATGAAGCTATGAGATACACTCATCAGGTTTTTGACCATAGTGAACTTTTAAAATCAATTACTAAATGTAGTATTAGAATAGTTGATGGTGAAGTAGATACAGCAATTAACAAAGCTATAGCTATTATGTATGATGGACAACCAGGTCCAGTTCATATTGATGTCCCCATTGGAGTATCTTCTACTTGTCAACCGAAACGAGAAATTACTTTAAATAAGTTTAGCTCTTCTTCTTCTCCTGCAAAAGGCGAAGATTTGGAAACTGCTAGAAGATGGTTTTTGGAATCAGAAAAACCATTGGTCATAGCCGGTATTGATTCTTTAAACGATTGTTCAGAGAAAGAAGTTGCAGAATTTGTTAAAAAATACCAAATTCCAATTATAACGACATATAAAGCTAAAGGTATTTTACCAGAAGATGATTCTCTAGCTCTTGGTGGCGCAGGCCTCTCACCTTTAGCAGATAAACAATTGTTACCTTTAGTAAAGAATAGCGATCTGAAAATTCTTGCTGGCTATGATCCTATTGAGATGAGATCTGGTTGGAGTAATCCTTGGAATAAAAGTGAGAGAGTTATAGAGTTTAGTTCTGTTACAAATACTCATTTTGTACACCAATCTAACTTGAGTTTTATTTGCAATGTTGGAGAAGGGTTGAAAAGTTTGAGTAATGGTATTGCCCCAAAAAAAATTTGGAAAACCGAGAAGCCAAAGCAAATAAGAAAAAAATTGAAATCTATATTTTCAAGTAACGAATTATGGGGGCCTGCAGCAATTATAGATGTTGTAAGGAGTTATTTACCTAGAGACGGAGTTGCTACAGTAGACAGTGGAGCTCATCGAATATTGTTAAATCAGATTTGGGAGTGTTATGAAGCCAGAAGCTTATTACAATCAACAGGTCTTTGTACTATGGGATGTGCGATACCTTTGGCTATTGGATTTAAGTTAAAAAAATTACAGTGCCCAATTGTTGCTTTTGTGGGTGATGCTGGGATGGAAATGGTTTTGGGAGAATTGGCAACTTTGAGAGATTTAAAATTACCTATTTTAATTGTAGTTTTTGTAGATAAATCACTTGCTTTGATAGAGCTAAAACAAAGAAAGATTAATTTAATTAATCAAGGCGTGGAATTTGGTTCCAGTAATTTCCCGGCAATTGCAGAGGCTTTGGGAGGGTTTGGGAGTTGGATCGAAAATCGAGAAGATTTACTGAAGAGTTTGGAAGGAGTTTTTGAACGTGAAACATTTACTTTACTTGCTTGTAAAATTGAAGAAAAGGCTTACGATAATCGTTTTTAATTAATACTTTTATATATTTATTTTAAAATTTTTACTTTTTTATCTTTGTAATTTTATAAATAAAAAAATTATTTCTTTCTAAATGTTTGCTTTACTCTCCAAAAATAAAATCATTCATTTTTCTGGAATATGCGGAACTGGAATGGCGTCATTAGCAGTATTATTAAAATTGCGTGGATATAAAGTGCGCGGTTCAGACGATAATGTATATCCTCCAATGAGTGATTTCCTTTCACAAAATAATATAGAGGTTTTAAATGGGTATTCTCCAAAAAATTTAGAATCGGTTCCTGATATGGTTGTAATAGGTAATGCTCTCTCAAGGGGAAATCCAGAAATAGAGGAAATTTTGGATCGAAAATTACCTTATATTTCTATGGCAGAATTACTAAAAACTTATTTCATTTCTGGAAAGGAATCAATTGTTGTAACTGGTACTCATGGTAAAACTACAACCTCGTCTTTACTAGCTTGGGTTTTTGAGATGGCCAACATGAAACCTGGTTTTTTTATAGGAGGAATTGCAGAAAATTTCGGAGCAAGTTGTAATGATGGAAGTGGTGATTATTTCATTACTGAAGGAGATGAGTATGATACTGCTTTTTTTGACAAGCGTTCAAAATTTTTCCATTATCTTCCGAATCAACTTATATTAAACAATATAGAATTTGATCATGCAGATATTTTTGATTCAATCGAAGACATAAAAAAAACATTCCGACTTATGTTAAGACTAATTCCTTCTAACGGATTGATTGTTGCGAATGGTGATGACAAAAATGTGTTGAATGTTTTAGATAAAACATTTTCTAAGGTAATAAAATTTGGATTTAGTAAAGGATGTGATATTAAAGCAGAAAATATAAAAACTTTTGATTTTGGAACCACATTTGAAGTTGTTGAAAAAGATCATAGAAAATCTAAAGATAAACAAAAATTTACAATTAATTTGTTCGGATCTTACAATGTTTTAAATGCCCTAGGTGTTATTGTTTTGTCTCGACACAATGGAATTTCAGACAAAAAAATTCAGGATGCTTTTGATTCATTTAAAAGTGTTCGAAGAAGACAGGAATTTAGAGGTGAAACAAATGGAATAACTGTTTATGATGATTTTGCTCACCACCCTACAGCAATTCGTAAGACAATCTCAGCAATAAAACAAAAACATCCAGGCAGAAGATTAATTGCTGTTTTTGAGCCTCGTAGTAATACTAGTGTCCTAAATATGCATTTAAAAAGTCTTATAAAATCATTTTTGGAAGCGGATGAAGTTATTTTAAACAAGCTTTACAGAATAGAAAAAATACCAATTGAGAATCGTCTTGATGTTAAAAAGGTACTAAAAGTTTTACGAAATGAAGATATTATTGCAAATGAATTTTTAAATGCGGGCGAGATAATTAATCATCTAAAATCAAATTGTAAATCCGGAGATATTGTTTTAATAATGAGTAACGGTAAATTCGAAAACATACATCAAAGATTGTTAGAGGTTTTATAAAAAAAATTACGGTTGAAATAAAGATTAGAGAAAATTCTTTTTATCAAAAATTTGGTTCAATGTTAAGACTCTCTCTAAAAAGTAAGCATTTGAAAGTTATTCCGGTGTTACATAAGCTGAAGTGATGCCTCCATCCACAACAAATTCTGTGCCAGTAGTATATGAAGATTCGTCGGAGGCTAAAAACAAAGCGGCCTGAGCCATTTCCTTTGCTTCGCCAAAACGCCCCATTGGTATATGGATAAGTCTCTTATTCTTTTTAGCCTCTGTGTCAAGAAATTTCATTAGTAATTCAGTTCGTAATGGACCCGGACAAAGTGCGTTGACTCGGATATTCTCTCTAGCATGTATAACTGATAATTCTCTTGTAAGAGCAATTACTCCGCCTTTACTTGCGGTATAAGCAACTTGAGGAGTTGCAGCACCCATTAGTCCAACAAAAGATGCAGTATTTATTATTGATCCACCACCATTACGTCTCATAGCTGCAATTCCATATTTGCATCCTAGAAAGACTCCTTTCAGATTAATAGCCATAGTTAAATCCCACACATCTTCCTCAGTAATTTGTGAGTCATCATCACGGCTATCCATTATTCCTGCATTGTTGAACAAAACACTCAGTTTACCAAATTGATTTTCAGTTTTTTCTATCATTGATCGGCAGTCATCTGCTTTAGAAACATCTGCATTAATGTAAATGGCCTCGCCTTTAATGGATTTAATTTCTTCAACAACTTTTTGTCCTTCAGTTTTATTTATATCTACCACAGCTATTTTTGCCCCTTCTTTAGCAAATAACAAAGATGATTCTTTGCCTATTCCGCTAGAAGCTCCTGTGATCAAAGCAACTTTGTTTGATAAACGCATTTTTTAATCTCCTAAAAAAATATTTTTGAATTAATTTTTAATTATTTTATGCCAAATATTAAATTATTTTTTTTAATAAATTAAAAATTTTGAATGTTTTAGTAAATAGAAATAGTATGGTAGTTTTTGTTCTTTTGCCACTTTTTCGTAATTATTTTTGTTTTGAAGAAGTGAATTGTTAAAATGATTTTAAACAGTAACTGAAAATAATGACAAGAGATAAATTCCTAATTTTTCATTAGTGATTTGAAATATTCAATTAAAGGAGACTGATTATTTAAATATACTTCTTGACTAAGGTTCAAAGAAGTTTAAAATTAATTTCATAAGAGAGTATAGTTTTGAAATTCACTAAGTAATATTTTGTTGTAATTTAAATATTTTTAAATCTTCAAAGAGTTATCATTAAAAAATTAAATATTTTCTTCTAATATTTAACTATGAAAATTTGGCAAGTTGTAACATTAATTGTAATTTTTATAGTAGTGCTCTCTTTGTACGTTGTTGCACCAGAAAAGAGTACTTTTAGTGTGCTATCCCAGAGGAGTGATTCTGGGAAATCATCCGGAGTTACAGATAAATGGGATGGTAAGGGGAGCATAGTTGATATGATTTGGCAATAAAATAAAAAATAATTTTACATCAAATTATAAATTAAAATTTTTCCTAAATTTAATTATATTTATAATCTATAAATGTAATTATTTTGCGAAATCACCAAAAATAAACTTTTTTTGTCAAAATGAGTCTTCTAACAAAAATTGACCACGATTCATATACTGATTCATACATTTTTGAAATTCTTAATAAAGTTTGTAGTATAGCAATGGTCGGAGCGAGTTCAAATTGGAATCGTCCTAGTAATTTTGCTATGAAATATTTAATGCGAAAAGGGTTTAAGGTAATTCCGGTAAATCCAAATTCAATGGAAAAAGAAATTTTGGGTGAAAAAGTATTTCCTAATTTAAAGTCACTGCCTGATCCTGTAGATATGGTTGATATGTTTCGACCCGCAACTGAAGCTTACGATTTAGTTCAAGATTCTATTGAAATTGGTTCAAAAGTATTTTGGATGCAATTGGATATAATCAATAAAAATGCAGCAAAAAAAGCTGAAGAAGCAGGTATGCAAGTTGTTATGAATCGTTGTCCTAAAATCGAATATGCTCGTCTTTTTGGAGAATTAGGTTGGAATGGAATTAATACCGGAGTTATTACAAATAGGAGGAGGAGACTCAAATGAGTAAATTAGATACAAATTTTGGTTTTAACACTCTTGCTGTTCACTCTGGTACTGCTCCTGATCCAACCACTGGTTCTCGTTCTTTTCCAATATATCAAACTACATCTTTCGTTTTTGATGATGCAGATCATGCAGCTTCTTTATTTAACTTGCAAGCTCCTGGGTTTATCTATTCAAGGTTAACTAATCCAACAGTGGCAGCCTTGGAAGAGAAATTAGCTACTTTAGAAGGAGGAAGAGGTGCAACAGCAACCTCTTCTGGACATTCAGCTGATACATTAGCATTATTTCCTTTAATGACACCTGGTAAGGAATTAATAGTATCTGACAAGCTTTATGGTGGAACCATAAACTTGATGGCAAAAAGTTTTAAAAAATTTGGTTGGGAAGCTATATTTGTAGATCCAGACAATCCAGATTATTTTCGTAAGGCATTAACTAAAAATACTAGGGCAATATTTATTGAGAGCATTGCAAATCCAGGAGGAATTATTACAGATATAGAAGGTATTTCTAAAGTAGCTAATGAAGGGGGAATTCCTTTGATAGTAGACAATACAATGGCCACACCATTTTTATGTCAAGCAATAGATTGGGGAGCTGATATAGTGGTTCACTCAACAACAAAATTTTTATCTGGCCAGGGAAATGCTTTAGGAGGTATAGTCATAGATTCTGGTAAATTCCCTTGGCGTGAAAATTCAAAATATCCAAGTTTGAGTGAGCCTTCATCAGAATATAATGGACTTATTTTCGCGGAAACTTTTGGTGATCTTGCTTACACAATGTATAGCCATGCTATTAGTTTAAGAGATTTGGGATGTTCCCAATCTCCTATGAATGCATGGATTACGCTTAACGGAATTGAAACATTGCCTTTACGAATGGAAAGACATTGTTCTAATGCCATTGATGTAGCAAATTTTCTGGAAAAACATTCAAGTGTAGAGTGGGTTTCTTATGCCGGACTTAATTCTAGCCCTTATTATGAACTTGGGAAAAAATTTTTGAAAAATGGTGCTGGATCTGTATTTACTATAGGTGTTAAAGGTGGTTATGAAAGTGGAATAAAAATGCTTGAATATGTAAATTTATTCAGCCATGTAGCTAACCTAGGAGATTCTCATTCTTTGATTTTACATCCTGCGTCTACTACACATCGTCAACTTTCTGAAGAACAGCAAATTTCTGCGGGTGCAGGTCCTGAAGTAATTAGACTGTCTATCGGTATTGAAAATGTGGAAGATATTATTTCCGATCTAGATCAAGCATTAAGTAGGCTTTAGATGTAATTATTGAGTAAAATATATATTTTGAGTATTAAAAACTAAAAATTTGTTTCTTAAGCTGGCCACAAATAATACAAATAACCAATATATATGGCAAGGAAAAGAAATCCCTCTTTGCGATCGATGACACGTCCGGTTATAACAGTAGGAAGAAGTATAACAGATAGTGCAAGCATCACATAAAGGTCTGAGAATTTGATGCCATTAGCATCTAGTGGAGATACCAATGCTGCTAATCCAACTACAAACATTATATTAAATAAATTCGAACCAATTGCATTACCTATAGCAAGGTCAGATTTTTTACGATATGCTGCCATAAGTGCAGTAGCCAATTCTGGTGTTCCTGTACCAATTGAAACAATTGTTAAGCCAATTAGGGCTTCGCTTAGGCCCCATAATCGAGCGAGTTCGACAGATCCATCTACCAAAAAATTTGAACCAATCCCTAATACTATTAAACCCAAAAGTAGTAAAATTATATCTCGTCCAAAATTTTCACTAGTATCTTTTGGAATATCCATGCCTTTAATTTTATTCTCATCATAAGAAGTTCTTTTTACTGTCATAATATTTCCAAAAATATATCCACAAATGCACAGAAGTAAAAATGCGCCTTCCATTCTAGAGATATGCAAATCTTCAAGAAGAACAAGTAACATAAAACTTGCTCCAGCTAAAAGTGGAACATCAGCTTTTACTAAATGAGAATCTACTTTTAGAGGATTAAAAAGGGCTGAAAGTCCCAAAATTAGTGCGATGTTAAGAATATTAGAACCAACAACGTTTCCAATGGCAATCCCTCCTTTGTTGCCTATTGATGCTTGTATACTTACTATAGCTTCTGGAAAACTTGTTCCCAAAGCTACTACTGTTAGGCCAACAATTAATGGACTCAGTCCTAAGTGCAAAGCGAGAGTAATTGATCCTTTAACTAGCCAATCTGCTCCAAAAAAAAGTAAAACTAGACCAAAGGTTATAAAAAAAGCTATTGAAATTAATTCAGGCATTTAAAAATCTTTAATTTAAGATAAGATATTAATTGTCATTATTTTATTTGTTGTCTTTTTCTAATCTTTTACCCATGCATATGGCTAAGTCATCAATATATCCAAGTTTTTCATAAAAAGTAAAAACTTTATCGTTCCCTTTTCTAATCTGTAAATTTATTTTTGGGCAACCCATTTTTTTTAATCTAGATTCAACATTTTCCATCATTATTTTGCCAAACCCATGATTTTGATATCTTGGATTAACTGCTAAATAATTGATCCATCCTCTATGACCATCATAACCCCCCATCACTGAAGCGTTAATACTATTTTCAATAATCCCTACTAGAAAAAGTTCAGGATGTTCTTTATTTTTTCTTGTAATATCTTTATAAGGATCGTTCCAAGGTACGATTAATTTACAGTTATTCCAAAGAGTTACAACCTCATTTTTATCTTTAATTTGAAAAGGGCGTATTGAAATTGTAAACTTCGTCATTAGTCGTTGCGAATGGAATCTATGTTTTTTGAAGAAATTAAGTAAATAGGATATTTAATACTTTCTAAAACATATGCTGAAATTCCTTGATCTGAAATCCACCAGTTTTCTTCATTAAATATTTCATTTTGGGCAGCAGACATTTCAAAATAAATTGTAGAGTTTTCAAAAACTTTATTAAATGCATGTAATGCACGTTTTGTATGAAATGCATCAGTGACCAAAATTATGTGGAGATTTTTTTTTTTTCAAAGTATTTTTTTAAATCGTATGCTTCATCAAACGTAGATGTGGCACCGTTTTTGAGAGAAGGAACGGTAAAAATAGGTACATTCATATCGACTTTTTTCATAATTGCGGAAGCAATTTTTTCGTTTGTTGGAAAAAGATTTGAAATAAAAGAACTAGTTATTTTCTCTTCAGTGAAAATCAATTTTGGAGCATATCCCTTTGAAATAAGTTTTAAAGCGTGATTAATTCTTGTAGCTTTCCCTCCTGAAAGTACTACGATTGCATCAGCTCCGGGCTTTGCATTGTCTATAGTAAAAAATTTTGCGTATTCTGAAAGTATTAAATTATGATGATAAATTACTGTGCAAATAATAAGTAGAAAAGAAGAAAAAAATAACATCAATTTTTTCATGATCTATTTATCTGTGTAAAATAGGTTTTTGATTTTTAAATTCGAATATTTTTGGTTTGAGTTATAATTCCATTCATCAAAACGTCATGAAATTCGGTAGGAATATTTTCAATTACTTGGAAATCAAAAGCCAAAGCCAATCGGAATGCTCTAGTCTGAGCCAAGAATCTGTCGTAGAATCCTTTTCCATATCCAATTCTTCCTCCATTGAGATCAAAGGCTATTCCGGGAACAATGATTAGATCAAGACTTTCAGGATTAGTAGCATTCTTTTTTTTAGGTGAAGGTTCTGAAACACCGAATGCTTGTATACTTAATTCATCGAATGAATTTAGTTCGGAATGAAATAATTCAAATGTTCCTGGAATTACACAAGGAACACTAACTTTTTTTGAATTCTCCCAACAAAATTTAATCATTTTGTGAGTTTTAGGTTCATACTTTTTTGAGATATAAATATGGATTGACTTAGCTTTTTTGAAAATATCGCAATTTTTTAGGATTGTTAACATTTTGTTTTCTGCATCATTTCTTTCGGTTTCAGTTATAGAATGACGCATTTGAAGTAATGTTTGGCGAATTTTCTTTTTTTCAAAAAGATACTTTTCAGACATATTTAATAACAACGTACTACATCACCTACTAGTATAGAATCTCTAAAATTTGATGGTACTCTTCCCCATGCAAAATCGTTCTGAACTCTAAATAATGTTAATTTCCCAATTTTATCATATTCAATGCTAAAGATATTTTTACCATTCTTTAGTTTATTTTCTTTTTTTACTCTTCGGTAAATCTTACATTCCTGATCTACAAAAACTCTATTTACTCTACCTAAATTAATACTAACATATGCACTATTAGCTCTAGATTCTATAATATAACCTCCTAAAGGGAATTTCCCCCTTACCAAGTTTCCAAGCTCTTCCCAAATATCATTTGACTCAGAGAAAACAAAAGTAAATTCGTGAGTCATTTCATTTTTTACTGGTTCTTCAACTCGAATAATCATGAACCTTATATATGTACTCCAATCGTTCAAGGAAACTTTTTCTGGGCTCGGTTGAACTCTCATTAAAACAATATATCTAACACGCAGCCATTTCCCTAATTCAACTGATTGTTTTATCAAGCTCTCCTCAAAACTCCGCAATTTGCTTTTTTCTAGAGATGTTCTAAGTTGGTCAAATTGACTTCGATTAATCGCTCTCTGAACTCTTACATCGTCGATTATTTTTAGGTCTCCGTGTTCTTCTAGAACTGACTGAACAAAACTTACACTAAGAGCTTTGTGATAGCGTGAAAGATTTCCAGAAAATTGTACAGGAATGAAGGCGATGTATGACCTGGATGTAAGCAGTTCTTCTTGAGATGGAGGTATTGGTGATTTTTTACCTACATCCAGAGGTGCATTCATTAGTGCTACAGGTTTATTTTGACAACTACTTATGTGAATTAAACCCGCAAGTATTGGCAACAAAATTGAGGATCTTAATAAATTAAATTTGAAAATGTTTTTAATCAAAAACCTCATCAATAACGATAATGTTCCGGTTTATATGGTCCATCAATTGGAATATCTAAATATTTAGACTGTTTTTCATTTAGAATAGTTAATTTAACTCCCAGTTTTTCTAAATGAAATCTGGCAACTTTTTCATCTAATATTTTTGGAAGAACATAGACCTTGTTTTTATAAATTTCTCCATTTTCCCATAGGTCTATTTGTGCCATAATCTGGTTAGTAAAACTATTTGACATTACAAATGCAGGATGTCCGGTAGCGCAACCTAGATTAACCAACCGACCTTCTGCAAGAATAATTAATCGTTTCCCATCGGGCCAAACATATTGATCAACTTGTGGTTTGATGTTGATTTTCTTAATTGAAGAATCATTATTTAAAGAAGATACTTGAATTTCAATATCAAAATGTCCAATATTACAAACTATCGCCTGATCTTTCATTATTTCCATATGCTCTCGACAGATTATGTCAGAACAGCCAGTAGTGGTAACGAAAATATCTCCCAGTTGGGCTGCTTCTTCCATAGTAACAACTTCATAACCTTCCATTACAGCTTGTAATGCACAAATTGGGTCAATTTCTGTAACCAAAACTCTAGCTCCCTGTCCACGAAGTGACTGTGCAGATCCCTTCCCTACATCTCCATATCCTGCGACGACTGCAATTTTACCAGCTATCATAACATCTGTTGCACGTTTAATCCCATCAATAAGAGATTCTCTACAGCCATATAGGTTATCAAATTTACTTTTTGTTACAGAATCATTAACATTAAATGCAGGAATTTTTAATTGTCCATTCTTTTCCATTTGTTCCAACCTATGAACTCCTGTGGTAGTTTCCTCTGATACCCCCAAAATACCTGGAAGTAAATTAGCACTTTTCTCGTGGACATAACCAGTTAGATCTCCTCCATCATCCAAGAGTAAATTAGGTCCTCTTCCGTCAGGCCACTCTAGGGTCCTTTCTATACACCACCAATATTCTTTTTCAGATTCACCTTTCCATGCAAAAACAGGAATTCCGGTTTTTGCAATGGCTGCTGCTGCTTCATCTTGAGTCGAAAAAATATTACATGAAGACCAGCGAACTTCTGCACCTAGATTAACAAGAGTTTCAATCAAAACAGCTGTTTCTACTGTCATATGAAGTGACCCTGTTATTCTAGCACCCGCCAAAGGTTTTTTATCCTTATATTCTTTTCTCAGCATCATTAGTCCGGGCATCTCATGTTCAGCCATAGTAATCTTTTTTCGTCCCATATCAGCTAAATTTATATCTGCTACTTTATAGTCATTATTTTTTTGTAGAGTTTGTTTGACTCCTTCTTGCATGTCTTGGAATTCTCTTTTCATTTTTTTTTATATTTAATTAGTGATGCTAAAAAAAATTAATATTATATTTGGATTTAGTAAATTATATTTTAACTTTTTAATAAAATCAAGAAAAATCATCGTATTGATATATAGCGATATAATATAGAGAAATTCTCTTTATTTCTCAAGAAACCTTAAATTTATATATTTAATTATTTTTTGAAGATATTGAATATACATAATATTATGAAATCAAAGAGTTTTTTTGTAATTTATTTAATTTTTATATATTTGACATAAAATACTGATATATTGAGTTATAATTTATAATTTTTAAAAAAATTAAAAAATTAAAAATAAAATCAATTGTTTTTTAATTTTTATACTTGCATTGGTTTGTGATTTAGCATATAACAAATCATACAACTTTATTTTAAATGCTGGAATTTCAAAAATTATTACATTTTATTTAAATAATAATTTAATGTACATTCAATATTTGAACCTATTTATTTTTTTCTAGCATGGATAAAATGATTCATACTCTCAATAAATTAACTTTGAGAAACCAGCAAAAAATTTCTAGAAAGTTAAGACCTAGAAGAGTATCACTTTCTTCAAAAAGAGTTTTAAGACAAGATAGACCTCAAAAAAAATTAGAAGAAAATAGTATTAAAAAGTTTCATTTATTGATACTTGCGATTTTAATTTTTTTCTTTACTTACTTACTAACCTCCTTTTTACCACTAAATTTCCTTAATACCCCTTCTATCCCAATACGAACTCTTAATCAACTTAATAAGTTGGTATTAAGTATAGATCAATTTACTGAAAAGGATAATTTTGATTCTGTAAAGGTTGAGCAATTATTGAATCAAAAATTTAAAGGAGTATCGGAGCTTAAATTTTTTCCAAATAATGTTTATGACGAGAAAAAAATAACAAATAATAATAATGAAATTATCTCATTCAGTTTGCCGGTTGGAAAAGGAGGTAGAAAAGGAATTTTGTTAGCCAATCAAAATGTTCCATTCTTTTCAGAAAAACAGTTTTGGGTTCGTATATTGATTAGTGGTAGTATGACTTTATTAATAATCGCTTTACTTGTCTATAAACAAATTCGACTAATTACTGATCAAGTAGATGTGTTATGTCAACACTTTGTGAGATACAGACGTGAAAATGAAGTTGGTGATTTGTACAGTCTTAAACAGACTAATTCAAGAACTATGATTAGTCATAGAATTGGAGTGCTTGAAGAGTTATGGAAGCGTTTTCAATCTATGCAAGGTGAATTGTCTCAAAATGTTTTAGAACTTGAAAACTCAAAAAAACAGTTAGAAAAAACTGTAAATGATCTTCAATTAGCGAAAAAGAAAGAGCGTAGATTGGTCGAATTAGGAAACACAGTTGCAGAGTTTGGTCATGATATACGAAATGCAAATGGTTCTATTTCAAGTTTTGCCACTTTACTCATAAAAATTCTTGATAAAGATCGTATTAAAGCTATGGAAGTAGTTCAGGCCTTAACATATATAAGACGGATACAAAATTCTTCAAAAAATGTTACTGGGCTTACAACAGATATTCTAGATTTTGCTTCTGGAAGAATGGAGATTCGTTCAGAAATATATCAATTAGACGATTTTCAAGAACAAATTGAATCTCAGTTAGGTTTTTTAGAAGATTTTCCATTACATTATAGAGTCCCTGCAGGGCAGCCTCCTTTCCTCCTAAGATTTGATGGAAGAAAAATTATTCGTGTAATAGTTAATTTAGTGAAAAATTCGTGGGAGAAATTTCAAGATTTCCCTGAAACTAAGGATGGTAAACCTTCTCAGATAGAAGTTCGTTTTATTCCTCAGAAAATGCGTGAATTAAAAATTCAGATTGTTGATAATGGATCTCCAATTCCAGACTCTATAATATTAAATCTTTTTGAGTCTTTTCAAACTGAGGGTAAGGAAACAGGGACTGGTTTAGGTTTATCAATTGGTAAGCAGCTTATTGAAGCTCACGGTGGAACTATAAGAGGATGTAATTTGCTGGACAATCGTGGAGTTGTTTTTGAAATTATTCTTCCAGATTGTGTTATTCCAGCTCCGTCGAGAACTGCTCAGAAAGAGAATGATTCTTTTTCTCTTAGTGCTTGAAATACAAAGATATGATGCAAAAAAAAAATCAACATACCAAAAATTTATCAAACAGGGTTTATCCACTTAACCGCAGAATTTGCTTGAATACTAGAATAATTTTGGTTTGATGAAGTTTGTTGCTCTTCTAGTAACATGTAATCCAAATCATACATGAAAGATCTAACTGCCTGATCAACAGCTTCTTCAAATTCTTTAGACTGTATACGTTTAAGTAATTTTGCATCTATGTTATTTCTATACATTTGTTAATCCTTTCAAAATAAATAATAAAAAAATTATTCAATATTTTATGATTTTGTTATTACATGAATCTTAATTTTTGTCTTAAAGGGATAATCGGTATTCTAAAAAAAATCTTGAGTGGTAAATATATTTTTTTAAATATTAGTTTTTTTATTTTTAAAATTTAATTTTTTCACTATTATTCATTACATCTATATATAGATGATTCAGATCATTTTAGTGGAGCTTGAATTTCTTCTGTAAGATTGTAATAATTATTTCAAAGAACTCTTTTTCTAAACTAAAAATCATTTTATGAAGATGTTATGCCTAGGAGCGGTGTTGCTTACTTGGCCATTGATTCCTTTTGGTGCTTATGTGAGGCTTAAAAATGCTGGTTTGTCTTGTCCCGACTGGCCTCTTTGTTATGGGCAAATTATACCACCATCTGGATTCGAAATTTGGCTAGAAGTAGGTCACAGATTTGTAGCTGTTCTGTTAGGGATTTTTATTACATTAATTGCATTATTCACATTTTTTAATAAAAAGTATTTTAACTTTAGAAAGCTAGCAGTCGCTATCCTTATTCTTGTTTGTTTTCAAGGGATATTAGGAGGACTTACTGTAATTATGGTGCTTTGGCCACCAATAGTAACATTACATCTTCTTGTGGGGAATCTATTATTTGGATTATTAGTGTATTTAACAAGAATTGTTTTTGACAATCCAAATGAATACTCTCAAAATATAAATATATTTTCTGAAATTAATTATAAAAATAGTTCAGTTGTTGTTCTAAGCAAACTAAAATGGATGATGGTAGTTACATTTATTATTATTCTTTCAGGGGGTTACAACAGCAGTACTTATTCAGGGACTTCTTGTGCAGCCTTCCCTGGTTGTCATGAAGGAAGTTATCTTTCATTTGGTATGAGCGGCGCAGACTTGTCAAACTTTTCAGGTATCAAGGGGCATATTTTACCTCCAATACCGAAAGAGTTTCAAGGACGTTTTTTCCCAGAATACAAAAAAGAGTGGATAAATATGATGCACCGACTTATAGCAATAATTGGTGGTTTAATACTAATAATTATAGCTTGGTTTTCGCTTAAAAAAAAATACGGATATAACTTAATAGGAAGTGGTATAGTTTTTCTTGTATTAATAGAAATCTGTATAGGTATTTTTAACGTAGTATTTAGAGTTCAGCCTTCAATATCATCATTGCATACTGCTGTAGCAGCGACTTTGATAGGTTTGTTGTTTTTTGGATTTGCTGAAATTATTATTCTTAGGAGAAGAAATGAAAATTTTATTTTCAAACAAGACAGCAATTAGTTCTATTTTAGTTTTATCTAGTGGGGTATTAGTTTTTCTTTTTTGGCTAATATATTTTCGTGAACCTCTAATGTTAGAAAATTCTATTGATTTGGGATTGCTTCCTTCATTAAATGCATTATTAAACTTTTTAAGTGCTGTAAGTCTATGTATGGGTTTTATTGCTATCAGAAAACGTAAAAAAGCTCTTCACAAAAAAATGATGCTCAGTGCTTTAGGATTTTCTGCTATATTTCTAATTAGTTACCTATTTTACCATACTTTTCAGGGAGATACGCCATACAATGGAGAAGGTTGGCAGCGCTATTTATATTTCTTCATTTTGATTTCACACGTTTTTCTTTCTATCCTTGTGTTGCCACTTATATTAACAACGGTATTTTTTGCAGCGAGAAGAAATTTTTCTGCTCATTCTCAAATAGCGAGAATAACTTTCCCTGTATGGCTTTATGTGTCGATCACAGGAGTATTAGTTTATCTAATGCTATATATTTTTTAAAATGCTAGAAATTATGATTTTGATAGTATTGGAAGTATATTTTAAGAATTTTATTTATAATTACATTTGGTTTTGTAGAGATTCTTTATAAGCATATTGAAATGCTGGACTTGGTGAGAGCTGTTTTAAAGGTGTCCAGTTTTCACTTACTATCTTTACTGAATTATCTTCTTTTATCAAAAATAGATGTTTAAAACCTACATCATTAATTCCAGTGGAAGTATATGTCTGTACAAAACGAATATGATAGATATTCTTGCTCTTTAATACCGATAGATCATCTATAAGAATTCTTCTTCGTTTGTTTTGAGTGTTTACTCTCCTTTTATGTTCAGACCAACTTCTTGAATTCCATTTTTCAGTTAGAAAGTTTTTTGAATAAAATGACAAATAATCATTAGTATCATTTGATTCCCAAGATCTTCTCCATGATTCGATAGTTCCTAAAAGTAATTGTTGCTCTTGAGTTATTTCATCCGCGGGAGAAAATGTTACTTTTTCTTCAATAATTACTGGAGTATCTCCTAATTCTACGGATCTAGTTAATTCAAGGAAGTTTTTGTTGCTTACAGATATACAACCACGTGTTGGTATAGGATTGCCTTTAATAGTGCCGTGAATCCAAATACCATTCCCTTCTTTACGCTCTATAACCTGATCAAAGTAATTTGGGTAACTTACTTCAAAAGCTCCAGTACCATATACGTTTGCTCCACTACCATAATATTGAGCCAATTCCCAACCTGCCCAAGCCTGGTTTAGCCAGTATATACCAATAGGTGTTTTTAAATCACCTTCTCTAAATTTATCTCCATTTACTTTCCCAGATGTACATGGGAAAACTTGGTGCATTTTCCAAGATTCTTGAAACTTGTAAATCATCAATTGGCACATCGACTTATCAATTACTACCACAGTAGAACCAGGATAGTCATTGAAAATTAGACCAGATGGCCTAAGCTCATCAGCTTTTAGCGAAAAAAAATCCAAAAAAATAAAAAACAAAAAAGGAATTATAAACTTAAATTTAAACAATTTTTTCATTTGAATAAGAAAATATTTATTTAAGAAACTTTACGATATTTTCGATAAAGCCAAATGACTATCAGGGCAAGCATTACTAGTGGAAGCAAAGTAAGTAATACCGTAGTAATATAAAATGCCTCCAGTGTTTCTTCTTTACCAGAAAAACAGACAGCACAAGCTTTAGCAATTTTTGGAATCAGTATTAATAGTAGCAAATTTGCTTGCAGTAAATGAACCAAATACATTTTTATAGATTTTTTGAAGTGTTTGTTCTAATAATTCTATATTTGGATTTAGTTTAGATATATAAGTGTGTACAAAATCGGCCAGACTATAACAACAAAATACCAAAGTATTTGGAACGGGAAGATATTTTCTAGTTCTATTTGATTCTTTGAATTTTTTAATTTTTGCCAGTAATATAATAAAACTAAAATGGTTCCTAAAACGTGAAATCCATGAGCTCCAATAATCAAATAAAACAACCCTCCATATACGCTTGAGGATACTGTTAATCCGAATTCAATTAATTCTAACCATTCCCTCCCCTGGGCAATTAAAAAAAAAGAGCCTAGCAAAATAGAGATTCCCATCAATCGATGTCCCTCAATAATTTTATTTTTTTTGAAGAGTTTATGCGAAAAAAACATAAAAACCCCACTTGCTACAAGAATAATTGTGTTTATTGCTGTCGTTTCAATCGGTAATCTTGGTTGTCCCCAAGGTGGCCATTCATCTTGTCCCGATCGTATTACCAAATATGCACTGATGAGAGCGGCAAAAAACATGGCTTCCGTAACAATGAAAATAGTCATGCCAAGAATTCCGTTTGAAATGGGAGGTTTGTGGCGGGGCGAGGTATTTGATAAAGAGACTTCGGAGGTAGTCAAAAATACTGTTTGGTTGGAACTTTTTTTCACAGTCTTTGCTCTACACAGGATTTATCTTCAATACAATCAATCCATTGATCTCCTTCAGTCATCATTACATCTGATCCAACACCAAAGAAGAATACTCCCAGCAGACAAATAGACATTAAAAGTAACAACCAAATTATTTTTTTTTCAAATTTTAAATGCATAAAATTTGCCGCAACCATGTAAGACTTTACTATGGCAATTCCAAATGCAGTAATTAATGTTACTATGGGGATTTCAAGCATTGGACCTACTGTACTAATTATCAACAAAAAGAGCAGCCAATACCAAATTTTAATATAGTTGGGATGTCCGTGTGTTTCACTCATAATGAATAACCTTTAGTTGAATTTATAATGCTAAAAATTTGCTATATACAAAAGGGGGAATAAGAAAATCCAGACTAAATCTACAAAGTGCCAGTAAATTCCAATTAGTTCAACACGTTGAAAATTATAACCCTTTTTTATATCAAAGGAAATTATTGCCATTATAATCATACCCCCAATGACGTGAAGTGCATGTAGTCCAGTCATGGTATAATAAAATGACCAGAACAAATTTTCGGTGATAATATGGCCATGTATAATTTTTCCTGTGTATTCATAAGTCTTAATTCCTAAAAAAACAAATCCAAATCCCACTGTATACCAGATGTATTTAAAAGATTTTTCAACATTCCCTTCTTCTATAGCAGCATGAGCCAACACTACTGTCAAACTTGATGTGAGAAGAACAAAAGTGTTAATAGCACCAGCAGCGACACTTGTCAGAGAAGCATCTTCAAAACCTGGAGTCCCATTCAACTTAAAAAGAACAAAGCAAAGAACTAATCCTCCAAAGATAAAAATCTCTGATGCTAAAAGCCACCAAACTGCTAATCTTCCAGTTGGGATTCCTGTAGCTTGGCGATGAGTGGCGATAGGACCTTGCATTGACATATTATACCGTTGTTTTAGAGTTTAAAAAAATAGTCTGAGCAGTTTTTCATAGTTTTTTTACGGACGCATTATTTTTTTGGGGGTTCATTCTGAGGCCAGTAATCTGATTCACGTCCAGGCACACTATATTCGTATGGACCCCGATATACTGAAGGTAGAGTTTTAAAGTTCCCGTGCGGAGGTGGTGAAGGAATAGACCACTCAAGTGAATTTGCTTCCCAAGGATTGTTTGGTGCTTTCTTTCCAAAAAACATGCTTACGAAAAAATTATATATGAAGACAAATTGGAATAGTAACATTACTACTAGACTCATTGTAGCAAATACCCTTAAATCGTGCAATTCTTGTCTTGCTAAATCTGGATAATTTAGAAAGTTATATACTCTCCTATTTTGTCCAGCCAACCCCAATAAGAAAAGTGGAAGGAACAGACAGTTAAATGGAATAAAAGTACCCCAAAAATGAATTTTTCCAAGTGTCTCATTCATCATACGTCCAAACATTTTTGGAAACCAGTAGGTAAGAGCAGCAAACATACCAATTATAGTAATTGGGAAAAATGTATAATGGAAGTGAGCTATAACAAAGTATGAATCATGGAAATAGACATCTATAGCACTAGCTCCTAAATATATTCCTGTAACTCCACCAATCAAAAAAGCAGCTAGAAATCCTAATCCCCATAACATAGGAGTTGTAAACTGAATTGACCCACCATAAAGTGTTGCAATATAACAAAACATCATTTCTGCCAAAGGAATAGAAATCAGAACAGTTGTAACAACAAAAACATTCGCCATTCTTGGATCAATACCAGCGATAAACTGATGATGAGCCCAAACAACAAATGATAATCCACCAGTTGCAAAAGCAGTATAAAGCACCGTTCTATATCCGAATAATTTTTTTCTAGCGAATACTGTAATAATATCTGCAACTATTCCCATAGTTGGTAGCAGTACTACATATACTTCTGGATGTCCAAAAAACCAGAATAAATGTTGCCAAAGTAGGGGGTCTCCTCCTCCGGAAGGAAGGAAAAAAGATGTGCCGATTCTTTGGTCCATAAACAACATTACTGCTCCAGCAATTAATGGTCCAACAGAAGCCATAAACAGTATTACCGCAATTACTATAAACCAAACTGCAATAGGAATATCCATCATCTTCATTCCTGGTGCTCTGGAATTCATAGTCGTAGTTATAAAATTTATTCCACCAAGTAAGAAAGAAACAAACTCTAAAGCTACGGCAAGAAGCCACAAAGAGGAACCCCAATCAGTTAGGCTATATTCTGCTACAGATGAAAGTGGCGGGTATGCAGTCCAAGCCCCACCAAATCCGCCTCCCTTTACGAAGAAAGAAAGTATCAAAACCAATGCACTTGCAAGAAAGATCTGATATGACAGCCTGTTTAATCTTGGGAAGACCATATCATCACACCCTATCATCAATGGTATTATATAGTTCCCAAATCCTGCAATAAGTACTGGCATTGCAACCCAAAAAATCATTATTGTTCCATGATTAGTTACAAGCATATTATATTCACCAGGTCCAACCAAACCGTATAATGGAACTATTTCTCCAGGAAATGCTAATTGCATTCTAAAGGCGTAAGCAAAATATCCCCCTATTACAGCCATTATCAAACCTGTAAAAATGTACTGCATGCCAATTATTTTATGATCCAATGGAAGGATATATTTATACAAGAAACTTAACTCCTGATGATGTTCTGAATGTTGTTCTTTCTGAACTGCGGTAGTTGCTTGGCTCATTTTCCCTTTTTAATTAATTTTACTAAAATATACTTGCTAAAACATCTGTGAATGTACTTTTTGAATTTTCTTTAGAAATTTTTGATGGAGCTTCAGTTTTTGTGCCTCTGCGTTTTTGATAATGACTTTCGTAAGTTCCTTTTTTTATTTGGTCCATTGTTTCATTAAAATTTGCTTCTGTATGAACTGTTATCGCAGCACCCATGATACCATGACCATATCCACACATCTCTGCACATTGAAGATCGTATGTGCCAGTTTTTGTTGGTTTAAACCAACCATTAATTGTTCTACCTGGTACAGCATCTTGCCTCAATCGGAATGCAGGAACAGAAAAATTATGGAGTACATCACGAGATTGCAATTCAAAGTGGTAAGTATTATCTACCTTAACATGCAAATCATTTGCAGTGGCAATATCATCTGAAGTATCTAATTCTCCATCTGGCCCAGCATGGACAAAAGTCCAACTCCACTGTTGGCCAATTACTCTAATCATATTGTCTCTAGGTGGTAGAGTTTGTTTTATATCAACCCAAACGAATATGTTGAGTGCAATTATAGCAACATCGAAAGCAATTACTGCATAGTGTGGATAGTGTGTCCATTTTGTTTCACTATGTTTTTCTCCAGCAACGTATTGTGCTTTTACCCCTTTTTTCCTGCGGAATCTGATTAATAAATATACGAAAGTTCCGAAAGTTACAAAAAACCAAAAACCAATAATCCAGGTAACTACCTCGAAGAGATTGTCTATATCAGAGGCAAACGAGGATGCATTTTCTATAAAAAATTCAATCATTTTTATTCTTTAATAAAAAACGTTAAAATAACTAAAAAAAATACATTTTTATGTATTATATTCATAAATAATATCTCTCAAAACGCAAAATAATATGCAGCAGCCATAAATGATATACATCCCAAAAGGATTATATAAAAAAATTTAAAAGCAGTTGCCTCAGAATCATTTTTTTCCATTTTTCTCCATTAAATTGTATCTAAATTTGGAAAAATCGTTCCAGAATTAAAATAGTTCCTAAAGCTGGCAAATAAATAATTGAAGCTAGAAAAACATTCCTAGCATTTTTAGTATTTCTTTTAAAACAAAACGAAATTATAACTGCAACAAATGTT
>CACIWU010000020.1 GCA_902590435.1 uncultured SAR324 cluster bacterium
AACAGATGGAAATGATCTATATGTCGTAGATCAGAATAATCATAGAATTAGGAAGATTGACTAAATTTAATGAAATTCATTGATAATATATATATTAAATCAAAAAACTATTTAACTTTAACAAACTTAAATTTTTTTATTACAATATTTGAAAATAAATTAATCTATAAAACAAGTATTCCATTTTATATAATAATTGTTTAATTAATATCTTTTCGCAAAGAAATTTTATATTTAAGGAGGTATTTAATTTTAATATTAAAGTGGACTTAATTGTAAACAACAAAAAAACAAAACAACAAAACAAAAAATCAATAATCATATATGCTTAATTTTTCTGCTAATCTGAGTCTCCTTTTTAATGAAATACCCATTTTGGATCGTTTCATAGCCGCTAAAAAATGTGGATTTAATGGAATAGAGATTCAGTTCCCATATGAAATTCCCGCCGAACAAATCAAGGAACAGTTAGTCTCGAATGACCTTGAGCTTGTCCTAATTAATGTCCCTGCTGGAGATCTGATGAATGGAGGGGAAGGACTTGCATCGGTTCCATCTAAAAAACAGGAATTTATAGAGGCAGTTCATATGGCAGTTAGATATGCAGAGATTTTAAGACCTAAATGCATCAATGTTCTTCCTGGATGTTGTCTTATAAAAGAAAACCTAGATCAATATTTAAAAACTTTCAAAAGTAACCTTGTTTATGCTGCGGATATTATTCAAGAACTGGAGGTAAAAGTAGTTTTTGAGGCGGCAAATATAAAAGATCTACCGGGATTTATTATTCACAAAAATGAACAAATAATTGATGTTTATGAAGAGTTAAAACATCCTAATGTATATTTCCAATATGACATTTACCACATGCATACCATGGAAGAAGATTATCTTAATTTCATTCAACAATATGCAAATAGAATAGGACATTTTCAGGTTGCAGATTCTCCGGGTCGGCATGAACCAGGAACAGGAGGAATAGACTTTGAAAATTTATTTAAGGTGATCGACTCTTCAGAATATAATGGATGGGTTGGCGCTGAATATAAACCAAGTGTACCTACCCATGAAAGTCTTGATTGGTTTTATCCTTATTGCCAAAAAAATTGAATGAAAATATTGTGGAATTATATTTTTCATTTGTTTAGTTTGAATGATTATTATTTACTAATCTAGATTTCATCTTTTTTTTTACCGAAAAAATTTTTTTAAAAAACATATTTTATTTTTTTTTTCTGAAAGATATATTAAGATTCGTTATATATATTTTTTACAATCGAAAATTATCAATTATGGATTAATTATGACTGTAAATCTAAGTTCAGGATCTGTTTTCCCCAAAATAAAACTTAAAACTGTAAATTCTGGAGATCTTATTTTGCCAAATGATTTCAAATCAAAGTACGGTATGATTCTTTTTTATAGAGGAGGCTGGTGAGGTAAGTGCACCTCTCAGTTAGAGGGGTATCAAGAGCAATTCGAATCTCTTTCGAAAGTAGGAGTAAGTGTCGTTGCTGCAAGTGTTGATGATTTTGACTCTGCTAATGAAGTAGCAAAAGGAGATTGCTATCCTAGAAGTAGGATAAAAAAATCTTACCCAATAGGTTATGGTGTGACAAAAGAACTTGCTGATGATATAGGATCTTATTGGAAAAAGTCAGAAACAAATGAAGAGAGTTACATGCAGCCGTCAGAATTTTTGATTGAAAGAGACACTGGAGAAATTGTAATATTGTCATATAGTGATGGAGGATTGGGTAGAATTGATGCACGTGATGTAGTTGGATTTGTTGCTGCAAGGGAAAATATGAAAGACAAAGTTCCACATGTGTGGCCCTGGGGTATAAAGAATCCAACTGAAAAAGAAGATTAATCTAATTTATTTTCTGTAAAAATTTAATCTTCTAGAAGAAAAAAATAATTTGGAATTAGAAAAATATCTTTTGAATTTATATATATTTAATCTAAAATAAAACAAATTAATAATTTTTTAATTTTAAAGATTAGATTAAATGTCATAGATTTTAAAATGGAACTTTAAAACAAAGTTTTTTGGTTTATAACATTTTGATAGTGAGAGATTTAAAAAAATCTTTATATTCCCAACCTTTCTGGTTAATTCAATTTTAATTCGCTTTCCTTAAGTAACTTTTTTACAGTTAAGTAAGAATTGTTCTATGTCCCAATATTTGCATATATTCAAATGTGTTTTAGGAAAAAATACATATTTAAATTCTCGAACGTACTAAGTCCTTTATTCTGAAATAAAAATTTACACTATATTTTTGGATTTTAAATAAAATAACCTTTTGAAAGAAATAATATGAGAATCCGAATTTTTTTATTGGTAATGATTCCGTCTTTTTTGTTCATATCAACGCTAGGAATATATTTTTTTGAATACATACTCTCTGGTAACGAAGGTAGTGAATTTAAATCAATTTTCGACTCTCTATGGTGGACAGTCGTAACATTCACTACTGTTGGTTATGGAGATATGTCTCCTGGGACTATAACCGGTAAACTTTTTACATTTTTCGTAATGACGGCTGGATTAATAAACTTTTCGATAATTGTATCTCTCGTTACAGATAAATTTCACGAATTTCGTTCAGCTAGAGAACGAGGTTTTGATTCCCTTAAAGTTAAAAAACATGTCCTGATATGTTCTGATGATCCATCCTGGATGCTAGAAATTATTTCACAAAATGAAAAATTTGTTAGGGAAAACAGAGTTGTAATTATCTCTCCTTTTGATGAACATCCACTTCTCGCAACTTCTTACAAAAAATTGAGGTGGGTATCGGGTGATTCTTTTGACCTTAATGTTCTTAGAAAAGCAAAAGCTTCTATGGCAAAAATTGCATATGTATATTTCAAGGATAACAGCTATGCACTCATGACAGTTTTGCAACTTGAAACTTTAAGTAATGGTAAAATAGTCACACAGGCACAGTACGTAGGAGGCGAATTTCGTAAATATTTTGAAGATGTAGGTTGTGATCATGCTTTAGATCCATATGACCTTTATGTCCCAATGATGTTGCAATCATTTCATTCTCAGGGAGCGCCAGCATGGATTAGAAATGTCGTTAATCGTTCTCATGGTAATCAGATTTGTTCTAGAAAACCTAATGCAGCTTATGTCGGCAAAACATGGCTTCAATATATTGAGTTGATGAAACATAAATTTGGAATTATGCCTCTTGCAATTGTTATTGATGAGGTAGTACTAATTAATCCTGAGAGCTCATTTGAAATTACAAATAGCTGTACTTTAATGCAGCTTGAACCTCCAGATGACAGAATAAAAGGTGACCTTGATGTGAATGCTATAGATATTTCTGGTATGGATGAAATTGGAATTGATGGCCACATTTTGATTAGTTCGGATAATCAAATCTTTATTGATCGATGTTTGAACGAAATGAGTAAAAGAAAGCAAAGTGAAAAAATAGTTGTTCTTTCTGAGAATCCAATCTTGGAAGCAATTCCAGAAAATTTAGAAGTTGAGTGGATTGAGGGAGATTCTAACTCAGAAAAATCATTTTTATATGAGGCAAGAACAGAGGCAAAAGTCGCTCTTATAGATCATCTGGATGATGGTAGGAATTTGATGTCGGTATTACGTCTTGAACAGGCTACAGATGGAGAGGTATTTACTATTGCAACTTATCACAAAGAAGATTTTGATGAACAATTATTTAAGGTTGGATGTGATTTTTGTTTAGAGCCTGAAGAACTAATTGCGCCAATTCTATCCCAATCAGCTTTAAATCCTGGTTTGGGTATTTTTATTGAGGAAATTATTTCTCAGGAGTCATCTACTCAGAGTTTACATGTAAGACAGTTAAGTCAGGAATGGGAATCAAACAGTTGGTATTCAACTGTTTTGAATTTAAAAGAAAATGAAGAAAAGCTTGCGGTAGGGTTGATAAAAAGTCAGACACATCATCTCCTTGTAAATCCTCATCCTGATCTTAAGGTTAATCCTGGAGATAGACTAATTTATATTTCCCCGGTATCAATTGCAGCTCAAAAAAATGGTTATGAGATAGATTACTATGATGATATAGAAACTACTGAACAGGAAATCAAACCTTCCGCAGAGTCAGAAAAAATATTCCGTAAAGCTTTAATGTTAATAAAAAAAGGTGAAGATTTTGAGGAGGCATACCGTTTTTTCCATCAGGCAGCAATTCAAAATCATACTAGAGCTAAATATAATCTTGGTCTAATGAATTTCAATGGTAAGGGAGTTCCAAAAAATTTGGATGAGTCTTATCACTGGTTTCGTGAAGCTGCTAAGGGTGGAAATGAAAATGCTCGAAAAGCACTTAAAAGCTCTAGAGCCTTGAAAGAAATAAGAATGAATGAAACAGAAGCAGAGGTTCACGAGTTCAATACAGATTTGATTGGAAGAATGAATGAAGAGCAATTGTTTTGGTTTGCTAGTGCAGTTGTAGCTATGGTTATGGTTGACGAACATATTGATCTTCATGAAAGATCTTTCCTACATTCTGCGATTCGATTACTGCAAGATAACAGAAAGATTCAAGATCTGGAAGAATGCATTCTTCGTTGGCAAATTCCTTCTCTTGAATCAGTTGCATTTAACGAAAATGATAGAGAAAATATTTTGGAAAGCCTTTTAAATATAGCGACAATTGATAGAGATTTTGATCAAAGAGAAGAAAAACTATTTAAAGAAATAGCTAATTTAATGGGTGAATCTAAAAATAAAATTGAAAATCTTATTAAGATAGGTCATAAGAGAGTGGAACAGTTCAGAGCTAATCAACTCCGTGCCCCAAATGTAAGGGCACGGCTTTGAGATATTTTCTTTAAGAAATAATTATACTAGCTTGAATATTTCACCTAAACCATCCCTGATATGTCGGGTATCTTTCCAGTGACTTTCTCCTTTTTCGACAAATGACTCAGAAATTGGTTTATCAATTTCTTCAGCAAATATATTTCTAAAGGTTTTAGAAGCGAGTTCATCAGTTTGTATAACGTAACGTGCTCCATTTTCATAAAGTTTAAGTGAATCCATATGAGAGGATGTCACTGCTACAAAAGGAAGATCTGGGGCATGATGTTTTAAATGTCCTGAAAGTGCAATATCTGCTTCTAAGTCATCTCCAAGACAAGAAATAACTACTTTTGCGTCACTAAGTTTATACTCTTCCCAAGTTTTTTGATCAGTTGGATCAGCATAAACTGTATCTACGTTAGAGTCTTTGCGTGCAAGAAAATGTTTTATTATTTCAGGGTCACAGTCTATTAGTACTACGCGTTCTGGAGTAAGTTGCATTTCTAAAAATTCGGCGATTTCCTGAGCGATTTCATTAAAACCTAAAAGTACGATATGATTATTTAAAATTACCTGTTGTTCTTTTTCTAAATCCTTTGCTGAAATATTACGGTTTAGAACTCCTACAATCCATTTGAATGTTTTATATAGTAGTGGTTGAATTGCATGACCCATAGCAGATAAAAGTAGTGATATCAAAATAACTGTTATTAGAATAGCAAAAAGACGATCGTTAAATACTTTATACTTCCACGCCAAAAGAGCTACAATAATTGAAATAGCTGAAGACTGATTTAGCGTGGTACCTATAAAAAAAGCAGTTCTACCTTTTAGCTTTGATGCGTAGCCAGTAATTATTAGAAATAGTGGCTTTACAAATATTACCAATATTAAAAGAGGAATAATTATTTCAAGGTTCCCAGAAAAGTTTGAAGATTCTATTGTCGCAATTTCAACACCCAAAGTAAGGAAGAACAATGCCTGTCCAAATAATTTAAGAGGACCTACTTTGTCTTCAATATCAAGTCTGTATGGTAAATTGCCAACTGAAATTCCAGCAAAAAATGCTCCTGCTTCTGGTGAAATTCCAATATAACCGCAAATAGCCGCAATGCCCATGCAATATCCCAAAGCACTTACGAACAGAAGCTCTGATGAACGTAAGAGATACCTTACAACAGGTTCAAGAACCAACTTTGATAAAATCATCAAAATAACTACCAAGAACACCAGTCTTTCTGTTAACCAGAGATTAAATTCTATGAATGAGTCAGCCCCTGTAAAGAATGTTGAAGAATCAGAAATTTGACTTACTACTCCGGTTGCGCTTAACTTTGCAATAAAGACTATTGCACATAAAGAACTCACTACGGCAATTCCCTTAGAAATTTGACCCTGTAATGATTCATGAGAATTGCTATTATCTAGTGCAGCTGAAACTAAAATTAGTGATGGAACAGATAAACAAAGTGCAAAATAGATACTTTGACTAAAGCCATCTGTACCAGCAAAGTATACTCCAGCCCAAAAAAAGACTAACAGACCAATTCCTAGGTAGCCTACACCATTTACAAGTATTAAATTAAATCTCTTTGTTATGTCAATGAGATTGAATTGTAATCCTGTCATAAAGAGTATAAGAATAATTCCTATTTGCTGAAATCCAGATAAAATATCTCTTATACCATGATAATGTTCGTCAAGTTGATCTAGAGAAGTCTCAGGTAGTCCTGCGACTGTCGCCATTATGAAACCCATAATTATAAAAGATAGAATATTTGTTTGCTTCAATTTTGTTAATAAAATAGTTATGAGCATTGCACCTCCAAGCATTAGACCAAGTGGTTTAATGAACCACCCACCACCACCAGCATATGCAGGGTTTGCTACAAAAATTCCAATAGTTATTAATGAAAATAATTTCAATATATTTAAATTAGACATTGTTCCTCTATTTGTTTTATACCTGGTTTAAGCTTTGGCAAATGCTGCGCCAAGTCCTTCTTCTAGTTTTTTTGTTTCTGAAAAATGATTTTCACCAACTTCGCGGAATGCTTCTTTTCGTTCCTTGGTTTCCTCTGTTTCAAAAATATCTCGAAAAGATTTTGCAGCAAGATATTCAGTTTGAATTACATAACGTGCTCCCGCTCCATATAACTCTAAAGTTTCTTCATGCGATGAAGTTGCTGCAATAAATGGAACATCAGGTGATTCCTTTTTTAACCATCGGGTGATAGCTAACTCTGCTTCTTGCCCTCCGTCCATACATGAAATAACAACTTTTGCCTTATGGAAAGCTAAGTCTTCCCAAACGTCAGGGTCAGCCATATTCGAGTAATGAGCATGAATGTTACTGTGCCCATGTTTTTTTTCAAAATGTTCTATAATATGCGGATCTAAATCAAGTAGTAAAACTTGTTGGCCACGCTGTGCGTAAAAGTCTGCTATTTCAATTGCTAGTTCATTATATTCCATTATGACTACATGCCCTTCCATTTCGAATTCATGAGAAGCTTCTTCTTCTTTTGCAGTAGATCTCCCATCCATGAATTGCAACATCTTAGAAAAAGCATTATAAAAAGAATCAAGGAATTGATGTCCAAGAGAAGAAAAGAAAAATGATAGTAAAACTACTAAAGTAATAACAATAAACAAGTGAGGATCAAAGAGCTTATACTGCCAGCAAAGTACAGCAAGCATTAATGAAAATTCAGAACTTTGGTTAATGATTGCTCCCATGAGAAATGATGGTTTTGAATTTAAACGACTCAAATAACCCAAAAAAAGCATTAGAGGAATTGTAAGCACTACAATCAAAATAGCCAATACAAGTCCTTCAACAAAACCACCTAGCATTTGTTCAACTTTTAATTCCGAAATATCAAAACCTAGTCCCATGAAAAAGAGAATTACTCCAAATGCTTTCAATGGCTCTACTTTGTCCTCAATTTCATGTCTATAAGGTAGTGCTGCCAATGTTGCTCCGGCAAAAAAAGCTCCAATTCCTGAGGAAAAATGGATAACTTCGCAGAGTCCAGCAACTCCCATTCCGTAACCTAATGTTCCTATGAATAATAGTTCTCCCGACTGAGCAAAAAATTTGAAAAGTGGATTAAGAATGTACTTAGTTACAAAGAAAAGGACAATGGCCAATCCAATCATTTTTGCAAAAATCATCGCAACTTCAACCCCTAATGAACCTCCACCGACTTTTTCTGGGTTAAGGCTTCCAAGAATAGCTAGTGCTACAACAGCGACAATATCTTGTAAAACCATCAAACCAAGAGCTATTTGTCCATGTTCTTCAGCTATTTGGCCTGTACTTTTAAGAGTGCCTATTACCAAAATTGTTGATGATAAAGTGAGACATAGTGCGAAATATATTAAAGTGGCCGTAGCATTTTCTGCAGGTAGTCCAGCAGTTTCCATATAGTTAGTATCTATACCAACATAGAGAAGACCTAGAGCGATACTAATGATAAACAATCCTATTATTTGCCCAAATCCGTTAATCAAAAGTAGTTTCCACCTCTTTAACAATCCTGGAATGTCAACTTCCATGCCTGCCATAAATAGTAACAATGTTATTCCAATATCAACAAAGGCGGTCATTACTTCCTTGTTTATAACTTCTCTAACACCAAAAAGTCCTCCTAGTACTCCAATGATTATAAATGCAAACAGACTTGCTTGCTTTGCATAACTTAGTATTATAGCAACTACGGCAGCAGCAAGAAGCATCGCCCCTAATGGCTCTATTAGGCTGTTACCTCCTGAACCGGAACCATATGCTGGTAAACTATAAATTAACAATATGAGGGATATTATCCCGTTACGCATATTAAGTAGCATGAGACTTACTCCTTTTGGTTGTTTCTTAATTTTGAATTTTCAATATTTAAAAAAATTAAGTAAAATTAATGGAATCCCTTATTTTAAAAAGGACTTTTACACAAATATAAAAGAATTTCAAGTTTAAATATTATTTTTAGTTTTATATATAGTTGATTAAAAAAACTATTTTATTAATTTTATGTAATTATTTAAACCTATTTAATTTAATTCAAATCAGGTTCCAAAGTAGTATTTAATTTTAAAAAAAATATTTTTTTTAAAAATTAGGTGTCTACCTATTTAATTTTTTTTAATTGAGGGAAAACAAATGAAAATGGTTTTATATTATAAATCAGAGTATTCTGATTCTTCAGGAAGATGCTGTTTCCCGTCAATTAATACTTCTTTATTTTCTTCATAGTTATCATCTACATATGACTGTGCTAGTCTCCATTTAAGGTATTCATAAGCATAAATAGGGGGATATTTTGCGGGTTCTGTGGTAAGATTTTTTATGATTACATCTCTGCCAGGATCAACGAAATATGGCATTGAAAACCGAGATCTAGATAAGTCTGTATTTACAATTCTATGCGGTGTTGATTTTAGAGTGTCATTTGACCACCTTGCAAACATGTCTGCAACATTCAGTACTACTGAATTTTTAATGACGGGAGCATCTATCCATTCATCTAGGTCTTTATCATATATCTGTAAGCCTGGGACATCATCAAACCTCCATAACAAAGTGATTGAACCGTAATCGGTATGTGCACCTCCTCTTATTTGATTTTTTTTGATCTTTCCATTATGTGGGGGATAGTGGAGTATTCTCATGGTTGAAGAACCGTCTATATGTTGTTCTACCAGTTTACCATTTGGAACATTTAGAACTTTTTCAAATCTATATAGAAATTGGTAGGAAAGCATTCTTGCAATGCGTTCAATTTTTTGTGCCATTGATTTGAATTCGGGAATTTCTTTGGGCCAAAATTCTTCTTGCATACGGTCCGGTGAAACCCAATTATATGATTCTTTCAAATCACCTGGCATGGTTGGAGTAAGGCGTTCTTCCTCCAACCAATTATATCCAAGATTTTCCTTAACACCACTATATGCATATTGTTGTTTTACATTTAGAGGTAGTTGAAAGAATTCTTCCAAAAGGATTTTCCAATCTTTAAATTCCGATAACCATTCATCATAAACATTAGTAAAGACTGCAAACCCACACGTTGAATATGCATTACGCATGTCTTCTATAGAATTTTTATCCCTAAAATCAATTATCGGAATCACAATTTATTTTGTTGGGAATTTATTAACAATCCCTTTTACAAAGTATTGCATAGTTTCCAATTCAGGTCTTTTTATAGCACCAGCAGAAACTTTTGTGCCATCTCGCTTTGTTATACCTTGAGAAAAAGGATACCATTCATCCAAATTATCATTTATCCATTCCATTTTGACTGTTTCAACTTTATTTACTACACGACCTGGAACGTTTATTCCCCATGGAGATAGACCTACACAATTTTCCTTCAAACCCCAATTCCATCTCTGATTCATTTTTAGTTTCCCTTCTGCAAGTTGATCCACAATATGTTTATAGAGAACGTTCCAATTGAACATCATACCTGTCGCATATCTGTCAGGTCCATTACTTCCCATTGGAGCATCATTACCCATACTCCAAACTTCCTTACCTTGTTGTTTCCAAGCTGTTTGAGCTAGAGTAACTACACTAGGAGAATCTGTTGTTGTATATAGTATATCATTACCCGCATCCAGGAGTGCTTTAGCTGCATCCATGTCTTTTGGAGGATCAAACCAAGAATTTATCCATACAATAGAAACTTTTATATCTGATCTTACTGTTTGTGCTCCGAGTGCAATGGCATTAATATTACGGATTATTTCAGGAATAGGATGCGAACCAACCACTCCAATTTTTCCATTCTTTGTTAACATTCCTGCTGCTATGCCGGTTAGATAGCGGGCTTGAAATGAATGACAAACGTAATTATCCATATTTTTATCATTGCCTTTATATCCAGTTGCATGCATGAAGATTGTATCTGGTGATTTTTTTGCTGCTCTTTCCATTGGATCCATATATCCAAAAGATGTTCCGAATACAATATCATGTTTTCTTGCTAGTTTTTGAAAAACTTTTGCTGACTCAGCTTCAGGAACCATTTCAACCATGGATACTTTATAACCATGTTTCTTTAAGGATTCAAATCCTTGGTAGTGTCGCATAGACCAACCACCATCGTTTTTTGGCCCCACTAAAACATAACCAACTGAGGGTTTACCAATCGCATTTATGCCTGTGAATAAAAAAATTATAGAAGTAATAATTACTGAAAATACTTTCCTCATTTTCCCTCCTTAAAAAGATTTATAGATTATGTAGGTTTTCTGAAAGGACCTACATGTACAAGACCACCATCTTTAAAACGTAAACATAATTGAAAAAGCATTCGGCTTACCAATTTACTTTTACGGTTTGATCAAAATACTATTATGTATTCTGAATTGATGTGTAGTATATTTAGTTTAACCTACCTGATTTTAAAGTATTAATTTTTTGCCAACCTTATTATTCTAAGATTCTCAAACTTAAAACACTCTCTATGATAATATCGCTTAATGAATTTTAGTATGCAAGGGGAAAATATTTTTATTATCTTTTTGATTAATTATATAGAGATATAATCTCGATGATTATAGTTTAATTTATTTTTAAAATTTATTAGCAATTCTACTACAAGTATTTGTTTAAATTAATCTATTTTAAGAAATTAATTGATTTTTTTTACTAATGTTTTTCACCTCTGAAAAAAATATTCCCGAGTTCTGCAGGCATAACTTGAATACCAAGTCTATTATGACGAATTGTTGCTAAAGTGAGAACTAAAATTGTTAAAACATATGGCAGCATTTTCAAAAAATATGGAGAAATGTCAATACCTAAAATTTGAAGACGCAGCTCTAATGCTAAAGCAATTCCAAAAAGATAAGCGCCTCCAAGCGCCTTAAGGGGGTGCCAAAAAGCAAATATAACCAAGGCTACAGCAATCCAACCCCGACCAGCAGTAATACCATCTACCCAAAAAGGAGTTAATGCTAGTGGAAAGTATGCACCTCCAATTCCAATTAGCATTCCTCCTCCAACAACTGCAAAAAAACGATAACCTAAAACTGAAAGTCCTAATGAATCACAAACTTCAGGTGCTTCTCCCATGGAACGTATATTTAATCCCAAACGTGTTTTGAAAAGTAACCACCATGAAAATAACACGCAAATGTATGAAAAATATACTAGTAAATCTTGATTGAAAAGTACTGGACCAAGAACAGGAATTGAGCTAAGGAATGGAATAGGAATACGAGTAAGAGGTTCTACCGTTTCTCCAGTGAGTTTGTCTCCAAACAATCCGCTAAGTCCAGTACCAAAAAATGTAAGGGCAAGTCCTGATGCAATCTGACTTGCCCTTAGCACTAGACTTACTAGACCATGAATCATTGAAACAATTCCAGATGATACACTTGCGGCTACTAATGCATAAAAATAGTTTCCAGTGTTAAGCATTACGACAAATGCTACCAAAGCACCGACAAGCATTAGTCCCTCCATTCCAAGGTTTATTACACCTGCACGCTCACTAATTACTCCACCAAGGGTTGCAAAAAGAAGTGGAGTTCCCATCCCAACTGCAGCAAATAAAATTTGAACCAAAAAATCCATGAAAAAAATTAATTTTATGTTAAAAAAAGTGTTTCGACTAAGCTTTAAATTGTCTAATTCTTAGCTTATACTCAGTGAAAATGTCTGATCCTAAAACTGTAAACAAAATTATACCTTGATATAAATAAACCATTGAAATAGGTAATCCGTATTCTATTTGTAAAACTTCTGTGCTTACAAAAACTATTGACATAAAAAATGCGCTTACAATAACACCAAGAGGATTATTTTTGGCAAGCCAGGCTACAATGATTCCAGTGTATCCATAACCAATTGAAATATTTTGCTGTAAACGGTAATGAATGCCTGTTACTTCACAAAATCCAGCTAAACCAGCGATAGCCCCACTTATAAAAAAAACTAAAATTGTTAAGTTACGAATATTCACTCCTGCATAACGAGCAGCATGAGGATTATCACCTGAAAGGCGAATTTTATAACCAATCTTTGATTTCCACAATATCAAGGAAATAATTATCACAAATATAAAAGCAATTATAAGTCCGGCATGAATAGATGTATTACCGAATGAAGGAAGTTGAGCTGCTTCAGAGAATTCTTTAGTTATAGGGAAATTATTTGTATTAGGATCGCGCCAAGCCCCAAATAACAAGTGATCTAGCCATGCTGCAGCTACATAATTTAGCAAGAGAGATGTTATAATTTCATTAACTCCAAAACGAGCTTTCAAAAATCCAGGTATGCTTCCCCACAATCCACCACCTATAATTGCCATTAAAAACATGAATATAATAAGAATTTCGTCCGGCAAATTTCCATCATACCTTAATGCAACCCATGTTAGAGCAAAAGTCCCCATATGAAACTGGCCCTCAGCGCCAATATTCCATAGTCTCATTTTTGCTGCAAGAGCAACGGCCAAACCAGTAAACATCAAAGGTGTCATTTTAACCAAAAGGTCTTGCCATCCATATTTTGTGAGAAAAATTTCTTCTCCAATAATCTTATAGGCTTCTATAGGTTCAATACCTATAGCTAAAAAACAAAATAAACTTATTAATACAATGACTATTAAGGCTAGAGTAAGTACTATAAATTTTACCCATGACGAAGTATCGATTCTCTTTTCTAAATAAATTTGCATAATTAAAAGGCGTTTTTAGAAAAGACTTCAAATTTCTATAAGGAAAAAATGAAGCCAAAAACTTAGGAATGATAAAGACTATCAATTTTTATAAGCTTTTTTAAGGGAAGGCGCAATAATTCACTTTAAAGTGGCTATATAAGCTGCAACATTTTTTATGGCCTCATCACTTGACAAAGTCATTGCCATTGGACGCATCTGCATTCCATAAATATCACCACTTTTTGTCCCTCTAATTCCAGACTTGAAGTTTTTTATTTGACGGACAATATACCAGTCTTGCAGGCCAGTTAGTTTAGGGGCATTTAGTGCCCTATTCCCTCCTCCTTTTGCCCCGTGGCAGGTTTGGCAAATCATATATGATGCTTTTCCCGCGGATACATCTCCCATAACAGTATTTTTTGAAGATTTTGTTGCTGGCATACTAGATATATATGCAGACATATCAGAAATTGCTTGATCATCTGACAAAGTTAAAGCCATCGGTCGCATTTGCATTCCAAAGGTATCTTTTGAGTTTGCACCACGAATTCCAGCCTTAAAATTTTTTAGCTGTCTTTCAACATACCAAGATTCTTGACCAGCAATACTAGGCGCGTTTAAAGTTTTATTCCCTGCTCCATTAGCTCCGTGACATGCAGTACAAACTGCGTATGCTGCTTTCCCTTTTGCTGCATCTCCAGCAGCATATAACCCTATATCTAATCCAGTGCAAAGAAGAATAACCCCAATTAAAAAAACTTTTTTTGAATTAGTTACTTTTATAGAATAGGAAAGTCTACTCATTCTCAAAATTGAATTAATCATTTTTATACTTTTTTTCTTCCTTACACATTTTTATTTAAAGTTGAACATAGTTTAGGTTTATAACAACATTTATTTAAAGTGGCAAATAATATTTGATTTATATACTTTTCAAATCAAGTATGTAATCTATTCGAACAAATTTTAAATTGTTTTGTCTTAAACATCAATGATTTTGAAAGGCATAACAGCATCGGTCATCCAGCAGTCCTTGAATTCATCGTCTTCCTGAAGTGAAAGGAAAAAACGGAATCCTTTGACCGATCCTTTAACTGTAGTAATAATAACTTCCTGGATGGCTTGGTTCCCATTATATTTCAAATCAAGAAACGTTGAACTAAGATGATTTAACAAAGGACTATAAGCCGGATTTTTTACAAGCATTATAAATCGACTTAGAGGTCCAGTCTGGATTTTATTTTTGGGGGAGGCGAAACGAAATGTAATTTCAATTCCTTTATTTGTTTGATCATTTTGTTTCATTGCATTTAGTTGAATCATTACAATTTCATTTGCTTTAAGATTCGGACTTGGGTATGACTGTTTTATGTGATCATGACCCCATACTTGGGAATTAATTATTAAAATAAATAATACAAATAATTTTTTTTTAAACATATTTTTTTAAGAAGAAATGAAAATATTTTAACTTGCAAAAAATTAAAATTTAAACTTAAGAGAATTTTATTTTTCTATTTAAAATTTACTAAAATAATAATTATTTTTAGGGATTATTCTAAATTCCTTAAAAATTTAAATAAGGATTATTAATAATTCTATTAATTATTTAAGTGAAGAAATATAGGCAGCAACATTATTAATCGCAATATCGTCTACTAGACTCATAGACATAGGGCGCATTTGTTGACCGTAAGTGTCTTCTGGATGAGATCCTCGTATTCCATTTTTAAAGTTGTATAGTTGCCTGGCAATATACCAATCTTGTTGGCCAGCTATCTTTGGTGCATTCAAGGCTTTATTACCTTCTCCACCTGCTCCATGACAGGAAGCGCATACAGTATAAAGTGCTTTTCCTGCATTTGCGTCAGCTTGTATGGTCGGTGCTGAAACTTTCCCTTTCAAAGTACTTATATATGCAGTTACATCTGCAATTGCTTGATCGTTAGCCAGTGTCATAGACATAGGACGCATTTGTTGTCCATATAAATCCTTTTCATGGGAACCACGTATACCTTTTTTGAAATTATGAAGTTGCCTTGCTATGTACCAATCATTTTGTCCAGAAATCATAGGTGCATTCAAGGTTTTATTTCCAGCACCATCTTTACCGTGGCATGAAATACAAGTCGCATATAATACTTGACCATTTTTTACAGAGACAATACCTGTATTTGTTTTGGGAGCTTCAGACACTTTCTCTGAAGATATTACGGGGCTTTCTCTTACTTCTTCAGTGAAAGAAGCAACGTATGTAGCTAAATCTTTTATGGATTGAGCATCTTTAAGTGCCATAGCCATTGGGCGCATTTGCATGCCATAGATATCTCCTTTATGAGTTCCACGTACTCCTTTCTTAAAACTGTGTAGTTGTCTTTCAATATACCAATCCTGTAACCCTGAGATCTTAGGAGCATTAAGGGCGACGTTACCTTCTCCATTTGCTCCGTGACAGGCCATGCAAGCTACATAATTATTCTTCCCAGATTCCAAATTACCATTTATCGTGGGTTTTGGAACTGCTCCTTGAAGCGTACTTATATAATCAACTACCTTATTGAGAGAGTCTTCGTCCAGCAAAGTCATTGCCATCGGTCTCATTTGCATGCCATATACGTCTTCAGAATGTGTACCTCGAATACCGTCACGCCAGTTCCCTAATTGTCTCTTAAGATACCATTTATGCTGTTGGGCAAGTCTTGGTGCTCCAAGCTTTTGATTGCCCTCTCCATCAACACCATGACAAGATGCACAAGGGGCATATAATGGTTCACTGATTGTAGATTTTGTCATTGCAACTACATTGCTAGCTTTTACATCAACAGATTCAAATTTTGTAACTCTTTTTAAACTAGATACGTAAATAGCTACATTTCTTACGTCTGCATTGCTTGCTATAGCCATAGCCATTGGGCGCATTTGTTGTCCGTAGATATCTTTAGCATGAACACCTCGAATTCCTTTTCTGAATTTATATAATTGATTTTCTATGTACCAATCTGGTAGACCTGCTATTTTTGGTGAATTTAACGCCTTATTCCCTTCACCATTTGCTCCGTGACATGATACGCAAACAGTATATGCTTTTTTACCAGCTTTAATATCTCCATCAAGATTAGTATGTTTGCCACGCCCATTTAATGTCCCAATATAAGCAACTACGTCATCTATGTCTTGATCATTGTTTAGGCTCAATGCCATAGTTCTCATTTGCATACCAGTAATGTCATCAAGGTGAGATCCTCTTATACCGTTTTTAAAATTATACAGCTGTCTTTTCAGGTACCAAGATTTCTGTCCTGCTATTCTAGGTGCATTATTGATTTTTAAACCCCCACCATTCTCACCATGGCAAGCTATACATACTTTATATTTTGCTTTACCACTACTTATATCTCCTTCAGCAAATACATTCATAGAAATTATAGTTCCTATAGATACGAAACATATTCCAGAGAAAAATCTTTTTATCATAATAATTTCCTTGTAAATGTATTCCCTTTAATTAAGCCATCTATATAAATAAAGGTTTAATGTAAAAATTTCTAAAGATAATTAACTCTAACAAGAGTTTTGACAATACTCAAATACTTTGAATCTTTAATAAAAAAAACTCTACTTTTATTCCCCGTAATTAGCAGGAGAACGACATTCTTCAAAAGTAGTAGCTTTGTAACTGTAACCTCCTTCAGCACGAATTTTTTTCCTGTCAATCTCTAAATTTGGTCTACACATCAGAAAATTTTCTTTGTTATATGAATTTGTACATGAATATATTCCGCATAAGAATCCCATGGATGCAATAAATATAAAACTTTGCAGTTTTATCATTTTTTTCTAAAAATTAAAAATTATTAATTATCTACTATGGAATGTTTTTTCCTTTATACGTAAAATGTGATGATTTAAACGTTCACAGAAATAATCAATTTCTTTCCTAGTCGTTGACCAACCACAACTAATACGCAAACTTGATTTTGCGTCAGTACGTGATACTCCCATGGCTAGTAGAACTGGACTCGCTTCCAAAGACCCTGAAGAACAAGCAGATCCTGTAGAAACTGCAATTCCATCTAGATCGAGAGAAATTAAAAGACTTTCAGCACTTATACCACGCACACCAAAGTTTAATGTGTGTGTCAAGCTATTTTCTATATCTGTATTTATAAATATCTCATCATGTTTACTAATTTTATCAATAATAATTTTTCTAAATTTAAAAAATTTTTCTTTCAATTTAGATTGGTTGTTAATGAACCATTCTACGGCTTTAGAGAATCCAACGGCAAGGATCACATTTTCTGTGCCTGCTCTTCTAACCCGTTCTTGTTTTCCACCTGTAATTAAAGAATTAAAAGGAGTTTCATCTTTTACGTAAAGTAGTCCTATCCCCTTTGGACCACCTATCTTATGTGCTGTAACAGTTGCATAATTAACCCCTATGTTACTCAAATCGAGATTTATTTTGCAGAAAGATTGTACAAGATCAGTATGAAAAGGTATATTATTTTCCTTTGAAATTTTACAAAATTCTTCTAACGGTTGGATGTTCCCAGTTTCGTTATTAGCAGAAATTATTGAAATTAAAACAGTTTTTGGGCAAATTGCTGAGCGGAGTTCTTCAGAGGAAATTCTGCCTGAAGAATCAACACCAATTAATGTGCATTCAATATTTGGCTGGTTTGCAATAATTTTGCAAGTCTCTAATATAGAAGGATGCTCTACAGTTGAACATATCAAATGTTTTTCTTCATGTGTCGTTAATAACTGACGGAGGACTGAATTATTACTTTCAGAGCCACCACTCGTAAAAAAAATTTCTCTGGGTTTTACTCCTAAAGAATTTGCCAGATATTCTCTAGATTCCTCAAGTAAGTTTCGTGCTTCACGTCCCGCCCAATGCGGACTGGAAGGATTTGCAAATGACTTATGTGCTAATTCGTTCATAATTTTTGCTACTTCGGGTAACAATGGCGAGGTAGCATTATGATCTAGATATACCATAGAATTTTGCACAAAAATTTCTTGAAAAACAATCCACTTAGAAAAAAAATATACAAAAATTTAATTAAATACAACCTTGTTGCAAAATTTAACTAGTCAATAATCCACCGTATTGAATAAAAAACGGAACAAAAACTAAACTAAGAATTGCAGATAGTTTAACTAGTATATTTAGGGAAGGACCGGATGTATCCTTAAAAGGGTCTCCAACAGTGTCTCCAACTACAGCGGCTTTATGAGTTTCTGTGCCTTTACCTCCTAAGTTACCTTTCTCTATATATTTTTTTTGCATTATCCCATGCTCCTCCCGAATTGGCGGATGCAATTGCAAGTACTCCCCCTGATACCAAAGATCCAGCTAGAACTCCTGCGACAGCAGGTACTCCAAATAAAAATCCTACTAGTAAAGGGGTTCCCATTATTAAAATACCTGGTGGAATCATCTCTCTAAGAGCAGCTTTTGTTGAAATATCGACACATTTTTCATAATCGGGCTCTGCAGTACCTTCCATTATCCCTGGAATTGAACGAAATTGTCTTCTTACTTCTTCTATCATATCAAAAGCCGCTTTCCCAACTGATTTCATTGTCATTGCAGAAAAAAGGAAGGGTAGCATGGCGCCAACAAATAACCCTGTCAAAACGAGTGGATCCAACAAGTTTATGCTATCCATTATTTTTGCTTGTGGATCCAAAAGTTCAGCTCTTGTTAGGAATGCTGAAAAAAGAGCAAGGGAAGTTAGAATGGCTGAACCAATGGCAAAGCCTTTACCTATTGCAGCTGTTGTGTTTCCCGCCGAATCAAGGACATCTGTTCGGTCCCTGATACTTTCACCCATTCCTGTCATTTCAGCTATTCCTCCTGCATTATCTGCGACAGGGCCATATGCATCAATTGTTAGGCCTACTATAAGGGTACTAAGCATTCCTATTGCAGCGATTGCAACTCCATACATTCCTGCAAAAGTGAATGGAATAAAAATACTAACTGCTAAAATAAGAATTGAACCTGCAGCACTATGATAACCAAGTGAAAGGCCGAAAATTATGTTAGTTGCGGAGCCTGTTTCAGATGCTTTTGCAACCTCTTGAACCGGCTTAAAATCATGTGATGTATAATATTCAGTTAATAGTCCCACTAACAAGCCTGCTATAGCTCCTGTTAAATAACATACGAATACATCCATATTTGAATATAATTCACCACTAATCTCAAATTTTTCTGGAAGTGCCCACATTGTGACAAAAAACATTACAATAGCACTAAGTCCTGTTGCTATTATCAAAAGTTTTTTTAATGCAGGAGCTACGTCTTTTTCTTCCTTTACTCGAATAGTGAACATAGTAAAAAGACTAATAGGTATTCCGACAGCAGAAATTAAAATCGGAAATAATAGTGCTTCAAGATTTGTTGCAAATGCGACTGCACCAATAACCAATGCTGCACAAGTACTTTCAGCACAAGACCCAAATAAATCTGCTCCCATTCCAGCAACATCTCCAACATTGTCTCCAACATTATCAGCAATCACAGCCGGATTTCTGGGATCATCTTCTGGAATTCCTTGTTCAACTTTTCCTACAAGGTCTGCACCTACGTCTGCCGCTTTTGTAAAAATACCACCACCTACTCTTGCAAAAAGGGCGATTGAAGATCCTCCAAGCCCAAATCCAGCCATTACTTCCATCAAAATATGTTTTTCAACACCAGGAATAAATGTCTCAAGAAATAAATAAATTAAAGAAAGCCCTAAAACAGCCAATCCAACTAAACCAAATCCCATTACTGCTCCAGAGTGCAATGCTACTGAAAAGGCATCTTTAATTGATTTTTTTGCAGCAGTAGTAGTTCTTGCGTTTCCTATTGTTGCTATCCTCATTCCTATAAATCCAGAAAGTATCGAGATAATACATCCCAGTATGAAAGAGATTGATGTGTATATGCCTTCATTCACTTCTGGCGTATGAGGATCATCAATTAACAATGCTATTAAAATTCCAAATCCAACCATGAAGTAAAACATGTATTTGTACTCTGCTTTCAAAAAAGCCATTGCTCCTCTAGCAATAGCACTGTGTATCTTGGTAAGTTTTTCAGCTTCTTCAGAGTTATCAATTCCTTGAGTAAGCGGAATTTTTGATATTTTGATATAATAAAATAGTGCTATTCCTAAACCGAATAATGCAGAAGCAATTAAAAATATATTCATAAATTATCCTGTAATAGTTTTTGAAAAAAAAGATAGCTAGCATTTCGCTTAAAAAAGAACGCTTGCTAACTAATCTATAAAAGGGCATCCTGCTCTAATTAGTCTTAAAAGTAGGATTTTTTAATAAAATAATCTTAGACTTGGTTGAATTAAAATAATTATTATATTTTAAAGAATTTTATGAAATCATCCATCATACACATATCTGATCTTCATTTCCATACTTATCCAAAAAATTTTCATGAGTTGAAATCAAAAAGGTTAATAGGAATGCTAAATTCTATTTTTCGTCGTGCTCGTCAATTTCCTATTGATAGGTCAGAAAAATTGGTTGAAAAAATAAGAAAAATGAAATGTGATCATTTAGTTATTAGCGGAGATTTAACTCAACTCTCTTTAGAAAGTGAGTTCTCTCTGGCAAGAAAAACTTTGGACCCATTGTTAAAAAATAATTCAAGGGTTACAATTATTCCTGGTAACCATGATCGTTATGTATCGCAATCTTTATCTAATGATTTGTTCAAAAAATATTTTGGAGAATTTTTTGGTAAAGAAGAAATTCATTTACAAGAAATTAATTCTGATTGGATTATAATTGGCTGGGATAGCGTTCATCCAAATGATTGGTTTACAGCATCAGGTACTGTTCGAAGAAGTACATTAATTGAGACAGAAAAAATCATACGTAGTTTCTCAAAAGATAAAAAATTTATAATTGTTAATCACTATCCTCTTACATTCCCTGCTAATTGGAAGCTTGATCATTTTCATGAACTCTATAATCTTATACCGGTTCAAAAATGGGTATTAAGATTCTCTCAAATTCGTTTGTATCTGCATGGACATATTCACAAGAATTGGGTCCATCAACTTTCCAGAGAGTCAGGCGAAGAATTGCTTTTGGTAAATTCAGCTGCGTCATCTGCGATTCCTTCATCTGAAAAAGATTCTTCTTTTCATCAAATTGAAATAGATGGTGAAAATTTGAATATCAAGCAAATAATTTTAAACTGAAGTATGCGCTTATTCTTGTTGTTTTTATGTTTTTTGGAAATAAGCTACGTTAATGCTAATGAATCTGAAAAAAAACAGAAAAATTTTTGTAAAGAAGCAATTAACAAGAATACTAATTTCAGAGTTACAGGCATTTTCGGAAGTTCACTCGAGTCAGAATGGCATCCTGCGGCAGCATATGTTTTATTAAAGGAGATGAAAAGATTTCTTGTCCTTCAAAGAGAATTTGTTAAAAAAAAATCTCAATGGCGTTTTGAATTTGCAGAAATGATAGGAGGTAAAAAAGTTGTTTTTGTCTATCACGAAAAAATTTTAAAAAATTTTTGTAGAGGCTCAAATTCATTTTTTGTAGTGATGAAGTAGTAAAAAATGGAATATGCCTATGCTTAACAAAAATTAAAAAAATTATATATTCATTTCTTTTAAGACCATATATTCACTTTAATCTTATAAATTTTTAGGTGATTCAATATTATTATCCTTATCAATTTCTTTACCTTCTTCTTTTTCCAATCTTGCCATTGAATTATAACCTTCTTTTTTCCCGGCATTAAAAGCTATAACAGCTGTAGTAACTACAACTACTCCAATTACAAAAAAATGAAAAATTATCAAATTTATTTCATCCATTTTTTCAATGACATTCAAACATAAATTAAGTGCTATTATTATGAATAATTGTGTTTAGGAAGATTTTTTAGCTACACCGTTTATATATTCAACTACCATTTTACCATCTGTGTTGAATTCTTTTGCATTCCAAGGATTAAATTCTCTAAATTCGCCTATTAACTTACCTCCAGCAGGAAAAATTAGAGTCCCCTTTCCTTTAGGCTGTCCATCGCTAAATTCTCCCTCATACTTTGTACCATCGGGAAAAGTATGCTTCCCAATTCCACAAAATTTACCATCCATGAATTCGCCATCGTATTTTTCACCATCGGGTTTTAGAAAAATTCCATTTCCCTGAGGTTGGCCATTCAAAAATTCTCCCTCATATTTTGAACCATCGGAATATGTATGAATTCCATGGCCACAATATTCACCAAAAATAAATTCTCCTTTATATTTAGTCCCATCAGTATATATACATAACCCTTCACCATGAAAAAATCCATCTTTGAATTCTCCATCATATGTGTCTCCATTGGGTGAAGTCAATTTACCTCGTCCATTTTTTTCTCCATTTTTCCATTGTCCTTCGTATTTTGATCCGTCAGGATATTTTGAAATCCCTAAGCCATGATATTTACCATCCTTATATTCTCCTTTATACCAATCTTTATCGTTAAAAGATTGATCAAGTGTTTCTACTTTATTTAAACTTTTGGGTTTAACCATTTTTTAATCATTTTTTTGCAAAGTTTACAAATCATTCAACCAGTTAACAAAATATAATTAAATTTATTTTTTAAATTATTCTTGAACACCATTTATTATTTTACCATTAATTCTTCCATCTATACTTAATTCAGTAATATTCCAAGGTTTGTCATCTTTCCACTCACCCTTCCACAAAGTGCCATCAGTAAAGGTATAAATTCCCTGGCCATGGTATTTCCCATTTTTCCATACTCCTTCATATTTTTCGCCTCCAAATCCTTCATAAATTCCTTTACCACATAATTTTGAATTTTTCCATATTCCTTCATAGTATCTTCCATCAGGGTACGTGTATTTCCCATACCCATTTATTGAACCGTTTTCCCAATTACCTTCAAAATATTTACCATCGGAGTGAATATAGATCCCTTCCCCGTGCCTATTCCCCTCTTGATATCCCCCTTTATATATATCTCCGTCTTTCCAAAAAAAATTGCCAACCCCGTGCATATCTCCGTTCTTAATCTGTCCCTCATATTTGTCACCATTTGTCCAGGTTATTTCTCCATTACCCTCACCCCCTCCATCTATCCATTGCCCAACATATTTTCTGCCATCTGGATCAATATATGTCCCTATACCATGCCTTTTCCCTTGTTTCCAATCTCCCTCATATCTTTCCCCATTTGGATAAGTAAAAACTCCATGACCAGATGGCTCGCCATTTTCTATCTGCCCAATATATTTACCTCGTCCAACTTTTCCCATGTTCCCTAAAACTAATTGCAGGGCAGCATATGATCGAGTGTTTGATGTACCATTAGCATGCTGAGTTCCACCCATTGCCCAAATAAGTGTGCCTGGCCTGTTTTCAGCCATCATCCTCGCTGCTCTTTCTATATCCGCAACTGGAACTCCAGTAATATCTGAAACAGTTTCAAGATCATATTTTTTTAGCTCTTCTTTTAAATCACTAAAGCCATACGTACGATCCCTAATCATTGCCTTGTCTTCCCATCCATTCTTCAATATAACATTTATTAATCCATATATTAGTGCTACATCAGTTCCGGAACGAAACTGCAAAAATTTGTTGGCAAATGCAGCCGTCTGACAGAATCTTGGATCAGCAACAATTATTTGCGCCTTATTCTCCTCTTTAGCAGTTAAAATATGCTGCATCGCAATTGGATGTGATGTGCACACATTCTCCCCTATGATGAATACACACTTAGAATTGCGGATATCATTCATAGAGTTTGTCATTGCTCCGTAACCCCAAGTATTTGCAATCCCGGCCACAGTGGTAGAATGACAAATCCGAGCTTGGTGGTCTATATTATTCGAACCCCAAAATGCAGCAAACTTTCTCAAAGCATATGCAGTTTCGTTGTTATGATGTGCAGAACCCAATATCATCAAGGCATCAGGTCCATGCTTCTTTCGAATATCCTGCATTTTTGAAGAAATTTCACTCATTGCTGTATCCCAACTAAGTCTTTTCCACTTACCACCTTCAAGCTTCATTGGATACTTCAAACGTTTCTCGCTTATTACATGTTCCCTTGCTGCTGCACCTTTTGAACAAAGACTCCCCTGATTTATTGGGTGTTCAAACCATGGCTCAGTACTCACCCAAGTGTCATTTTCAACTTCAGCAATAAAACCACAACCTACAGCACAATTACCACAAATCGATTTAATTTGCTTTAAATTGCGTGGATCTTTAGGTCCTCCCGCAGCTTTTGCTTCCCTTACCAATGAAGGGGCGACTGCCGCTAATCCAATTCCAATGCCAGTTGTAGTAATAAATCCACGACGACTAACGCCGGATTTAAGGCCATCGAAATTTGCAGGATTTAACTTCTGTCCGTC
>CACIWU010000021.1 GCA_902590435.1 uncultured SAR324 cluster bacterium
AATGAAAAAATTTATTGGAGTTTGGGGGGTTTTTGAATATCTAGATGAAACAACAGAAACTATTGAAAAAGTTCGTGAGAAAGGTATTCAGCCAACAGTAATAACTCCTTGTCCTAGACATGAAATAGAGCATGCTTTAGGAAATCCAATCACACTAGTTCCATGGATTGCATTATTTTTTGGAGCTCTTGGTTGTTTAATTGGATATAGTTTGCCTGCTTGGACAGCTTCTGATTGGGTTTTGCCTGTAAGTGGGAAACCGATTGTATCTATTCCGCCTTTTACGATCATCGGCTTTGAACTGACAATACTTTTTACTGCTATTCATACATTAGTAGGTTTGGCAGTTTTGGCTATTGTTGATTCATTTCGCTTCCCTATACCCAAGGAAGCTAAAAAATATCCTCGTTTTCAGAGAGATCGTTTTGGAGTAGTGGTTCGATGTAGTACTGATAAGCTAAATGAATTTCAAGAAATTATGAAGAATAATGGAGCTGAGGAGGTACATGTCGAGGAAGATTAAAACAATCTCAGCTAAATTATTGTTCTTAAGTACGTCAACTATTTTTTCTTTGATTTCATTAACTGTTGGAGCAGCGGATCAATATCCTTATTCTGATCCACAAAAAGGTTATGGAATTAAAAATGATGGTAACCCGTGGTTTGATGGTAAAGATTATCCTTTCTTTAAAGAAATGTATGATGGAAAAAGCATTAAACCCCAAGAGGAGGGTAGTTATCAAAAATTTCCAAAGAAGTCTGTTCCTGTAAAAAGTGTTTTAGGTAAAATAGAAAAAATTTATGATCCTTTCATTCCTGCTATTGTAGGAGATGGTTCTGGAGCTAAAGGAAATCCAAGGGAGTTTAGTCCAAAAAACCCGACGGAACCAACACCGGATTCTATTGTTCGCGGTAGGGCTCTATATGATACTTATTGTGCAGCTTGCCATGGAGGAGACGGACTGTCTCAAACCGTAGTTGTTGAAAAAGGAGTGCCTGCTCCCCCAATTACTGCTTTTTTTAAGATACCGACAGCAGCCTCTCATCTTTACAATAAAATTAAATATGGAAGTTTTTTTCAGGTGCCGCGTGGATTTATGCCTGCATATGGTGCTCAGACTTCAGTAAGAGACAGATGGGATATGGTTAACTATATGATGAGTGATGCTTTTGGTATGGAGGGTATTCAATGAAAGATATAGCTGAAAGATCTCTATTTAAAATTTCACTAAGCATCAAGGTTTTACTCATGGTTTTTATATTACTAGGAGTTGGAATGTTCGCTATGGGTTTATTATCAGAAGAAGAGAACAGTGTTTTGAGAACATGGCAGGTTTTTTTAATAAATACAGTTTTTTGGGCAGGTATTGCTCATTCAGGAATTTTTTTCAGTGTTATTTGGCAGTTAACAGATGCTAAATGGGGTCGTCCTTTTAAAAGGTTGGCGGAGGCTTGTGCTGGATTTTTGCCATATTCTTTTTTAATGTTTGTAATTGTATTTTTCGGAAGTAATGTCCTTTATGAATGGACACACAGTCCCTTTTTACACCATGGAGTAGCTGTAAAAGCTGGATGGTTAAATTTACCTTTTTTTGTTAGTAGAAATATTTTTTGGTTAGTTTTAATTTATTCTGTCTCTTGGTGGTTTGTAAAAACATCAATAAAGCCTGATATAGCCCTTGCCAGGAAGCTTTTAGATTCTGAATGGGGGGGGGGCATTTGCCGATAAAATGTTGAATGGATATGGGAAACATGAAGATGAAGTGATAAGACTGGAGAAATTGTCTCGTAAAATAGCACCTGCTTTAGCCATAATTTATGCCATCGGAGTGTCTTTTTTGGCTTGGGATTTTGTAATGACTCTAGATCAAGAATGGTTCAGTACTTTGTTCGGGATTTTTTTTCTTATTGGAAATATGCATGCTTTTTTGGGATTAATGCTTTTAGCAAGTGTTTCAGTCAGAAAAAAGTTTAAATTTGAAGAATACATAACAATTAACAGGCTACATGATTTAGCGAAAATGGTATTTGCATTTTCTTTATTATGGGCTTACATGGGTTATTCACAATATCTTGTAATTTGGTATGCAGATTTGCCAGAGGAGACACCATACCTAGTGATTCGTTCAATGACTCAACCTTGGGATGTGATGTTTTTGCTTATAATATTAGCTGTTTTTGTAATTCCATTCTTAGGTTTGTTACCTAAAACTCTTTGTCGGATACCAAATTACATTCAAGTAATTGGAGTTTGGGTTACAATTGGACAATGGTTTGCAGTTTATTTTTTGGTGGTTCCATCATTACAACATTTTGGTCATTATCACATATATCTCGGATTACATGAACTATTAATAACACTTGGATTCTTAGGAATATTTATTCTTGCCTATCTAAATTTTCTTGGTAAAGTCCCCATTCTTCCCATATCTGACAAACATTTGTGTAAAACTTGGCTAGGCCATTGATAAATAGTATAATATTGTTTTGAAAATAATATAATTTTGATTGTTTTATATTCAAAATTTTCATAATTTTATTTGAAAAAGATTGAAATCAAACAGAATTTTTCATAAAAATATTTATTATTTTTACTATTTACTTTTTATAATACTGCTTTTCTATAATCTGATGTCAAAAGAAGCAGTTTCTCAAGAAATTGATAGATTAGAATCAGATCCTTATATAGATCCTTATGGTGTTAAGGAATTGTTAAATCCAGTTAAACGTGCGGAATCTTTACAAGCCTTTATGCTTGGAATAGGATATGGATTGAGTCCAATAATTATCCTTGCTCCAGCATTAAATTTTGCAATGTATTGGGATCCTTTAATTTTTGGTTTAGAATTTAGTGATTCTGAATCACTTGGTATTTGGTCAAAAGAAAGAAGAGAAAACTTTGGTAATTCTAGATTTAGTGGTACTAGCGAGTTTATTAAATGGTTTTTCGGAGAAAATTTTTATTTTATGATTGCAAGAGAAAAAAGAAACGTTGATTTGTGGAATAGAACTTATAATAGAACAGAGGGTAGTGCTAAGTTTGATATGTTTTTAAAAGCAAGGATGAATAGTTTGGGAGTCGGATATTTACGTTTTAATGATTATGGATTTTTAGGGATTGATATATTAAGATTGAATTTTTTGAGCAGTGATTCTGTAAAAGTAGTCGAAAAATGGGAGACTTGGAGCGTGCTCTCGGGTAGTAGGGAGAGTTTAGATAAAAATATAGAGGAAAGATCAAAAAAATGGAAAAATATTATTAATTCACCAACAGGATTTATAATAACCGTTGGTTTATATTATTAAAAATCATAAGAAAAATTTGTTTATAGTACTATTTTCTTATAAGATAATACAAAGTAATACCAAATAATTGCTAATACAACTATGGTCAATAAAAAGATTGCACAAAGATTTAGTGATTCCCAACCAATTGCAGTTTGCAATACTCCAGCAAAAAGTGAAGCAAGTGCAGCAGACCCAAAAACAAATAAATCATTAACTCCCTGTACTAATGCTTTTTCTGAGGGTTGATATGTTTCGGTAACCATAGTTGTTCCTGAAACAAACATGAAATTCCAACCTATTCCTAAAAGGACTAAAGCGGTCCAGAAATTTAGAACATCATTTCCAACTAAGTTAATAAATATGCAAAATAAATTAATAATTATTCCAGTAATAATTATTGCAATAGCTCCAAATCTTTTAATTAATGATCCTGTAAAAAAAGATGGTGCAAACATACCCACAATATGCCACTGTATGACGAATGCTGCATCACTGAAGGGATATCCGCAATATTCGGTCATTGCCAATGGGGTTGCAGTCATAATCATCGCCATTACTGCATAACTCATCATTGAAGAAATAATAGCAACTATAAATTTTGGTTGAAAAAAAATTGTCTTAATATTTCTAGTTATACCAGTTTTTTCTTCGATACTTGGCTTAGGAAGACGAATAATCAATAGAATTATAATAATAATAATATGTATTAAAATCATAAAAATATAGCTTCCTGCGAATGGAGCATCTTGAAGAAGGTATTTTGCCTTCGAAGCAACTGAGGGACCTATAAATCCTGCGATAATTCCTCCCAACATTACTAAAGAAACAGCCTTTGTACGAAATTCTTTTGTGGTAAAATCAACAGCCGCAAAGCGATAAAGTTGAGTGAATCCACCCAAAATTCCTAAGCAAAATACACTGAAACAAAAAAAAGCAAAATTTTTATACAAAATTGATAAAGCTGCGGTAGCTGCGCCACTTGATCCAATTATTGTTCCAACAATGAATCCGGACTTCCTTCCTACCCGTTTCATCAAAAGAGAAGCTGGAAGTCCAGATAACATTGTACCAATTAGATGAAATGAAAGAGGTAAAGTTGCTAGCATTTTATTACTAGAGATTTCAAAACCAACTAGCGAGGATGCTGACACAGTAAGACTACTTGTACTTGCTGATAGAGCAAAGCAGATACTAAGAGGCAAAATTGTATTTAAATTTTTAGAAAATGAAGTATTCATTTCTGAACTTTACAAAAAAATGTTTCAATTAAATTACACATATTCTAACATGATTCTAATAATCTAAAAGTTAAGAACTTATAACTATTAAAAAAACATGTATGAATTTATGGAAAATTACTGGTCTTTTTATAATGCCAGTGTAACTATTTTTTTATTCGCAGGAATTGCTTTTGTAGTAAGGTTAATATTTTTCAAAAGAAAACGACGAAAAAAAGAACCTCATCTTACATTTAAACATTGGAACAGGAGATTTGAAAATGATTTAGAGAGTCTTGAAAGGGAAATTAGAACTGCAAGTTTCCTACCTAAGGAGGCAACTAAGTTATTGAAAAAAGCTAGAAAAAAAGAAGAAAAAGATAAAAAACTTAAGGATAAAGAAAATAGTTTAAAAAAAATTACGGATATACGAGATAAATTGCAAAGTGGTACAAAAACGGAAGAAGTTATAAAAGAGCATTCAAATTGCGTTTATGTTTTAACATTTATTGGTAATTTGATGGCTTCAGAAGTTGAGCAGTTGAGAGATCAAATATCATTTTTAATACAGATTGCACAGCCTTCTGATGAAATAGTTTTAAGACTTACTAGTCCAGGTGGTGCTGTATCTCAGTATGGATTAGCTAGCTCTCAACTTGAACGTCTTAAGCAGGCTGGCTTGCGCTGTGTTGTTTGTGTTGATACTGTAGCAGCAAGTGGAGGGTATATGATGGCTGCTGTTGCGGATAGAATAATTGCTGCTCCTTTTGCAATTATTGGATCAATAGGAGTTGTTGCTGGAATTCCTAATTTCCATCGTGTATTAAAAAAGAATGAAGTTGACTACCATCTATTTACTTCTGGTAAATATAAACGAACAGTTACACCTTTCTCTAAAGTTACAAATGAAGGTAAGGAAAAGTTACAAGATGATTTGGTATCTATTCATGAGGCTTTTAAAAGACTTATAAAAACTTCCCGTCCGAAGATTGATATAGAATCAATTTCAACTGGAGAGTATTGGTTGGCCTCAGAAGCTAAGGAAAAAGGACTGGTAGACGAATTAATGACGAGTGATGATTATATTTGTAGTAAACTTGAAAATTGTGAAATTATCGAAATCAAAACAGAGATAGGAAAAAATAGACTAGAAAAACTAATCGAAGGTGGATCAGCTATGTTAAAAAAATTTACAGGGACATCAATTCAAGGATTAGAAGAATTTCAGGATGTTCGCCAAAGATTTAGATAAAATGAATGCAATTACTGTTGGAATTACAGATCATGCCCCTCCTCCTTTTGATGTGGAAAGAGAAGCACTTGGACCAAATACAAAAATAATTTTTCTAAATTCTAGATTCGAAGAGGATTTCGATCCTAAAATTCTTAGAAAACTCGATGCTCTTTTAGTTTGGCGTGCTGGTATTAGTGAATATACAGTTCGTTACCTTGATCGTTGTAAAATTGTCGTAAGATATGGGGTAGGATATGATGCGATAGATTTTAAAAGCTTAAATGAGTATGGAATCCCTTTTTGCAATGTTCCAGACTATGGTACTGAAGAGGTAGCTGACTCAACTTGTGCAATGTTGTTAGGACTTCATCGTAGAATAAGTTATTATGATAATTTGAGTCGAAACATAAATGATAATTGGCAAAATCAATCATTTAAAACACTCCGTTTTTCTAAAAATACTCTCGGTATTATAGGAGTTGGGAGAATAGGAACTTCATTAATTAATCGGATGAAACCATTCGGAGTTCGATTAATTGGGTTCGATCCTTATCAACCATCGGGCCATGAAAAAGCTGTGGGTTATGAAAGATCTAATTCAATAGATCAAATGCTTCCAGAATGTGATATTATAAGTTTCCATTGTCCGCTCAATGATGAAACACGAGGAATAATAAATTACTCACTAATGAGTAAATTAAAATCGGATAGCATAATAATAAATACAGCTAGAGGGGGATTATTAGAAAGCTTTGATGCTTTAGAAGAAGCACTACGAAAAAATGTTATTTGGGCTGCAGGTCTTGATGTTTTACCAGAAGAACCACCAGGTAATCACTCGCTAATTAATGCTTGGCGTAATCGCGAATCATGGTTAGATGGAAGACTAATAATCAATCCACATCAGGCTTTTTTTTCTGATCAGTCATGGTATGAGATGCGTTTCAAGGCTGCAGAAACAGTTAAAATATTTTTTGAGAATGAAATAATTCGTAATCAGGTGACAGAGTAATGGAATGACAAAAGTAATCTGTAATGGACTTGCAGTACTTGACCATGTTTTTAATTTGTCAACAATCCCTAAAAAACCCATAAAAAGTTTTGCAAAAGATTATTTTGTTTCAGGGGGCGGGAATGCAGCAACTGCAGCAGTTGCGGTGTCTCGTGCGGGTGGAGGAGCTATTTTTTGGGGAAGATTAGGTGATGATCATAATGGTGATTTGATCCTCAGAGAACTTGAAGAGTTTGGAGTCGATATTAGAGATGTATTGAGATTACCTGGAGTTAAATCTGGAGTATCATCTGTTTTGATTGATGAAAAAGGTGAGCGTCTTATTACGAACTATAGTGATCAAAATCTTTTTTCAGGAACCTGTGTGCTACCTCTGGAAAGACTAGAGGAGGTCGATGCGGTTTTAGTCGATTTCCGATGGCATGAAGGGGCTATACAAACTGCAAGTTACGCTAGAAAAATTGGAATACCAGTTATTCTTGATGCCGACTTAACTCCGGAAGGTATGAATAAAGATTTAATAAAAATTTCGACTCACGTACTTTTTTCAAAACCAGGATTAGATGAATTTTCAGGAGGGGAATCAAAAAAAGCTGCACTTAGTTTTGCGAAGGAATTTAACAATGGTTGGGTTGGTGTTACAGATGGGGAACATGGAACTTACTGGTTAGAAAAAGATAGCCTTCGTCATTTTAAAGCATTTCAAGTAAAAACTATTGATACTTTAGGTGCAGGAGATGTATTTCACGGTATTTTTTCCTTGGGTTTGGCTGAAGGTAAAACTGAAGAACAATCAATAATTTTTGCTTCAGCTGGAGCTGCAATTCATTGTTCAAAAACTGGTGGAAGAAAATCTATACCCGATAGAGAAGAAATACATAACTTCCTAAAAAACTATTAAAAATTCTTTAGGGGGAAAAAATTCTTAAGCAAATAATTATAAAATTTTATCAAAAATTAAAGTTAGTATTTTAATTACTAATTAAATCATGATTTAGCAACGAATTCGGTATGTTTTGATAACAAACAGGCCTTAGGAATCGTCTAATGGACATAGTCCCCACAGAAGTAGCTCCAAAATTTGTTGAGGCAGGATATGGCCCACCATGTACCATACTGTCGCATACTTCGACTCCGGTTGGGAATCCATTGGCTATAATACGACCTGCTTTCCTTTCAAGAATGGGGATTAGTTTTTTCGCTTTATGTTGATCTTCACCATCCAAATGAATTGTACATGTTAACTGACCAAGCATTTTTTTTGCAATCAACTCCATTTCATCAAAATCTGCTACCTTGACTACTAGTCCTGATGGTCCAAATACCTCTTCTGATAATTCTTTTTGAGAAAGCCAATTTTCTCCGTTAGTAACAAATAGTTGAGGCAATGCTTTTCGACTATTTTCGTTGTCATTTTCCAAACATTTTATTGCATTTAAAGAAGACATACGATCACATCCAGATCTATATGCTTTTGAAATCCCATCTGTCAACATAATCTGTGGGTCTATTTCTGAAATTAAAGTAGTTACTTCTTTAATAAAGTTTTCTGCATTTTCATCATCAAGAACAATAGCAATTCCTGGATTAGTACAAAACTGTCCAACTCCTAGTGTTAATGAACCTACCCAACCAGAAGCAATTTCTTTTGTTCGGTTACTAATCGCTTTAGGCAAAATAAACATTGGATTGACTGAGCCTAATTCACCAAAAAAAGGAATAGGTTCTTCCCTTGAAGCACAAAGATCAAACAGCGCTTTACCACCAGTAAGAGATCCTGTAAATCCAACTGCTTTAATCAATGGATGTTGCACTAAAGATTGTCCGACATCTCGATTCCCTCCTTGAATTACAGATATTGTACCAGGATGAATATTACATTTTTTTATAGAATCGTCTATTGCTTGAGCAACTATCTCACTAGTACCAGGATGGGCAGAATGCCCTTTAACAACTACAGTACAACCAGCTGCTAAAGCAGAGGCAGTATCTCCTCCAGCAACAGAAAAGGCGAGAGGGAAATTAGAAGCCCCGAACACCGCAATTGGACCTATTGGACGTTGAATTAATTTAATTTCCGGCCGCGGGGGATTCCTGTCTGGTAGTGCTATATCATGTCTAAAATCTAAATAATCGCCATTTTGGATATGTTTTGCAAAAAGAATAAGTTGTCCAACAGTTCTAGCTCTCTCCCCTTCTAAGCGTTGAGAAGGAAGGCCAGTCTCTTGGCTACCAATTTCTGTAATTTCTTTACCACGTTTTTCAATTTCTTCAGCTATTTTATTTAAGAAAGATGCTCTTTCGTTTGGTTTACTATAACCATAGCTTAAAAAAGCTTCTTCCGCTTCTTCTGCAGCTTTATTTACTAGCTCTGTATTACCTACGCTAAATTTATGAGATGGTCCGGTTGCCGGTGAAGATTCGAATAAACTGTCACCCCCAACCCATTTTCCAGCTACTAAATGTTTCCCTTTTATCATAAGTTTATCTTTCTTTTAGTTTGTATTATTGCAAATTAAGGAATTTTTTTTATATAAAAAATTCATAATTTATTTTAAGTTAATAATAAAGTACCTTAATAATTTTTTTTTTAAAACTTATTCAACAAAAGTAAAATTTTTTTCTAAGAATCGGGACTTCAATTTTTCCAAGTGTGGAGTTTTTACAAGAAAAAAATCTGTCTTAAAAGTTGTCACTGTTAAGACAGCACAATCACAATCTGAGCAAACAGTAGTTATTCTAGACCATATTCCTGTTTCTTCTACATTTAATTGTCCTACTAGTTGTATACATGACCAATTATCATCTTTCAAACTATTATCTATTTTAAAATTTGAATCGCAAATCAAAGAAGTTTCTTCTTCAGTTGAAGTAAAAGAAAAAAAACTATCCATTTTGTATAAAAAGGTAGGCAATTTACTTTTTTTTGTTAACCTATGAATTGAATATTGATTTGGTAATAATTTTAATTCTAGTTTTTTCATTCAAATTTGATTAATTAAAAAAAATCATTCTTGGTTCCAGTTGCTCCACCATCTATTAAATAATTTTAATTGTTTTTCTGCGAAAATGGATTGACTTAAGCTCAATTTGTCAGATTCATTAAAATGGAAAATATATTCATTTTCACCATTTAGTTTTAATAAATACTTGTAAAAAAGTACTAAATCAGGACCTTCATCAAAGGTTGAAAGTACTTTTAATGCATTGTTCAATTCCAATGCGAGTCTCCTTGATTTTGGCTCTCCATCTGCAGCTTCTGTACATAATTTATATAGTTTAATTACTGCTTCTGGTAAAACATTTCCAATACCAGTAATTACCCCGATTGCGCCACAATTTACAATTCCGTGATAAACCTGTGTATCAACTCCTACAACAAGTGCAAGATCATCTTGAGTTTCAGTTATATTTTCTGCAGCATAACTTAGTGCAGTTCCTCCACCAAATTCTTTGAAACCCACAAGCTGGGGATATTTATCCCGTAGCTCAAAAAAAAGATCAGCTTTAGTTTCAAATCCATAGTAAGGACTATTGTATATGACAGACGGGAGTCCTTTACCTGCCTCCAAAATTGATTCAAAATGGTTTTTTTGAGCAGAGGGTGAACTACCACGAGATAGTACTCTAGGTATAATCATCAATCCTTTGGCACCATTTTCTAAAGCATGTTTGGAGTGCTGAGAGGCTTTTAATGTATTTTGAGCTCCTGTTCCTACAATTACTGGAATGCCAGCATCAATAAGGGAACAAACTCCTTGTTGTCTTTGCTCATCTGTTAATAAAGGCCAGTCTCCCATTGAACCACAATATACAACGGACTTCATACCTGCGTTAATCAAATATTTTGCTTTCTTGACCAGAGCAAAAAAATCAGGTTCCCCTTTATCATTGCATGGTGTCATTAATGCTGGTATGCATCCTTTAAAAACATGCTCTTTTTCCATATATAAACTCCATTGATAGGTACTTTAATTATTATTATTTTGTAAAACTAAATAGATACCAAAAATTATAAAAAATGTGCCAAAAATTCTTTTATAATTAAATGATTCTCTAAGGAAAATAAAAGAAAAAATCATAGTTATCAAAATAGTACCACCTAATATTACGGGTATTACTGCGTTTGCGTTTGATGCTCCTTTTGGATTAGACTCATTAAACAAGTAAAAGTATCCTATCTCAGCTAATCCTATCGAAATTCCAGCTAAGATAGCATATAGATATGATTTTGAAGGTAGAACAAAAATTTTTTCACCTTTTGAAAACAAATAGAAAGAAAATAAAATTGTTATAAATAATGCAAATAGTTGTAAACATAAAGTAGCAGCGATACTATTAGAATTATTTAAATTTTGAGAGCTAGCTAACTTAATAAATAAGTTGTAGCCAGCATATGAAATCGTAACAATAACTAAAATAATCAAATTGTTTATCATGATATCAACTCATATACTCACCACCATTTACAAAAAAAGTAGAACCAGTAGTGAATTTTGAAGATAAAATACAATTTACCATTTGTATAACATCTTCTGATTTACCAAGCCTCCCCATAGGGATTCCATTTACGACAGACTCAAATCCTTCTTTTGTATCAAGTTTATAACGTTCTCTAACTTCAGGAGTGTCAACTGCACTTGGAATTAAACAATTTACCTGAATTCTAGGAGATAATTCTAATGCTAAACATTTAGTAAAAGCTAGTATTGCTCCTTTTGCGCTGCAGAAATTCGCTCCATTCTTTCTTCCTTGAATTCCGCATGCTGCAGAAATATTTATTATATGTCCGCTACCTTGAGATTTATGTTTTGCATATTCTTGGCAGCAAATAAAAGTTCCTTTTAAATGAACAGAGATGACACTGTCCCATTCTTCATCACTCATTTCTAAAAAAGGAGCATCTTTATTTATTCCAGCAAAATTTATTAGATAATCAATTTTTTTGAATTTTTTCAAAACCGAAGAAAACATATTTTTTACTTCAATTCTTTTTGATACATCAACTTGATAAGACAAAATATTTTCTGTATAGTCAAATTCATTAGAATTTGTAAATTTACTGGTATCAATTTTATGAATATCTGCCAATACAACACACATTTTTTTAGATATTAAATCTCCTGCAACAGCTTCACCTAGACCTCTGCCAGCTCCTGTTATTATAACAACTTTTTTATCTTTCAAACGAATCTCCTTTTTGGGTATTTTAATTAATTTACATAGCCAAGAATTCTTGGGACAAATAATGTAATTTCTGGAACAAAACTAATTAACATCATAGTAGTTAGTAGCACGGCATAGAAAGGAAGTAGAGGTTTTACGACATCCTCAATTGGTACTTTGCTCAACCCACATGCAACATATAAACATACTCCTACAGGTGGTGTAAACATTGATAAAGCGACATTTGTCTCAATTAGAATTCCAATATGTATTGGATCCATTCCTAAGGCTACTCCTGCAGGTACTAATATTGGCATCAGAATAATCAAAGCAGGTAGAGCATCCATAAGCATTCCTAATATTAAAAATACTACATGTACTATAATTACAAATACCACCCAATTATTAGAATGTTCAACAATAAATTCAGCTATATCATGTGGAATTCTTTCAAAAGCAAGTAAAAAAGAAAAAGCTGAAGCCATTCCCAAAACAAGCATTACAACACCTGTAAGCTTGCATGATTCAAGAAAGACATCTGGTAAATCTAGAAGTTTAAGTTCTTTATAAATGAAAAGAGATACTATTAATCCGTATACTACAGCTACTGAAGAAGCTTCTGTGGGGGTAAAAATGCCGCCTAAAATTCCACCTAGAATAATTACTGGCATTAGAATAGCAAATATTCCATCACCAAAAATTTTTAATTTTTCCTTAAGGTTCATAGGATCAATAAGTGGAAGATCAAGCTTCCTGCCGTAATAATATACAAGTCCGATTAAAGCAAGAGCATTTACTAAACCTGGTATAAAACCCGCAGCAAATAATCCTCCTATAGAAATACTTGCTACAACTCCGATTATTATAAGATCAATTGAGGGAGGGACAATAGTTGCAGTTCCACCTGCAGCAGCTAGTAATGCAGTAGCAAAAGGAGCTGGATATTTACGTTTTAACATCTCTGGCATAGTTATAGAGCCTATTGCAGCCGTATCAGCGCTTGCCGAACCACATACTCCTGAAAAAAACATTGTTCCAAAAACTACAACCATCCCTAAACCGCCTCTAACTCTACCGACAATAACAAGTGACATGTTAACGATTCGTCCTGCAATTCCACCTCGACCCATAATAGTTCCTGCAAAAATAAAAAGTGGAACAGCTAATAAAGTGAAAGAATCCATACCACTAAGGACCTTTTGAGGCATAGTAACCAAAAAATCTGGAGATAATAAAAGCATTCCTAAGAAAGTAGCCACTCCTAATGATATTGCAATTGGAACTGATGCTATCAAACAAATTAATAAAATAAAAAGAACAATAATTCCCATACCTAAGATCAGTTTGTTGTTACTTTTTTTTAAAATAATTTAAATCTTTTATAAATGCTTTAAAAACATAATAAAGCATAAGTACCCCCCCTACTATACTAGCTGAATATGGAATTTCCATTGGGATCTGAAGAGCTGGAGCAAGATGCCCCTTTACTCCAATTACATATTTGCAGGAGTAGAAAACAAAGCCAGAAAGAAATATAATAACTACAAACGCGACAAAAATAGAAATAATTTTTTGAATTTTTTTAGGAGCTATATTGACCACAAATTGTAGTGCAAAATGAGATTTTATTTTAAAGGCGTATGCACCACTAAGCATTGACAACCACAAGAGTAAGAATCTTGCTAATTCTTCAGACCAAGACAACGGAGCTTCAAAAACATAACGAGCAACTACTTGGCTAAATGTGACGAGAGAAAGTAGCGAAATTAAAATACAAAGGGTACTTTCGAGAGGATTTTTTAATATGGATTTTAACATAAGATTAATTTAATTATTAAAAATAAGACTTCTGCAAAAAATTATAACTATTAATCCTTAAGTAAAATTTTGTAAATTGATAATCATGAAAAAAGGGTGATCTTTTTCAAAACCACCCTTTAACGAAAATTGAATATAATAAAATTTATTACAAAAAATTTTATTGTTTGGAGACAAGTTCAATTACACTCATACCCCCAACTTTTTTGGCATTTTTTCTGTAAACTGATCCAACTTTAGCTTGGAAAGGCCCAACATCGACACTATAAAATTTTAACCCTTTCTTTTTTAACTTTGCCAAAGCTTCTCCAGTCATAATTTCCATTGCATCACGCTGAGTTTGTACAGAAGCTTGACCGGCATGAAGCATTGCTAGCTTGTAGTTAGCGGGTAGTTTTTCGTAAACTTTTTTGCTGCAAATTAATCCTGCAGCGAGGTAAAGATGGCCAGTGAGGGATACATACTTTGTTACTTCGTAAAACTTTTCTACTAATAGATCTACGTGGTCAGTTTCTGCTCCATCAATAACTCCTTGTTGTAAACTTGTGTATACTTCTCCCCATGACATTGGAGTAGCCTGTGCTCCAAGGGCATTAAAGGTATCTATTAGAACTGGACTTCCCATTACTCTTATTTTTAAACCTTTCAAATCATCAGGCTTCATAACGGGTTTCTTTCCATTCCACTCATTTCTTATGCCAGAAAACCACCATCCGAGAAATACTGAGTCCAGCTTGTCTTCAACATCTCTAGCTATTAAATTTCCAACAGGGCCATCTAAAACTCTATAAAAATGTGGAACATCTCTGAAAAGGAATGGTAAGTTAAATAGATCAGCAGAAGCAACGAATGGAGATAGGCCTCCACCAGCGCTTTCTACCGCACATGCAAGTGTACCTTGTTTTATCATTTGACTTGTATCTTCTTCTGAACCTAACTGTTCACCTGGAAAAATTTGTACTTCCACAGCACCATTTGTTTCTTCTTCCATAACTTGTTTGAAACGTTCAGCACCATTTTGAAATGGATGTTGGTCGGGACCATTATGTGCGAGTTTCAATACAAAATCTGCAGCAAAGATTGATGTATTAACTAAAGTTAAAGAAATAAGTAATGTTAAAATATATTTTACACTTTTCATGATTAACTCCTTTTATAGATTAGTTATTATTATGATTTAAATTAACTTATAATTTATTAAACTCCTTTCAATAAAAATGTTTAATTACCACCCCAGATATCACCAATCGTATATCCCTCTGGGAAAGGATCATTTTCATCTAAAACATATTGAGCAAAACCTGTAATCCATGCTCTTCCAGTAATTGTTGGTATTACTGCTTCATAATTCCCAACTTTTGTTTTTCTGATCAATTTACCAGTAAAAGTTGTACCTAATATTCCTTCATGAACGAAGTCAGAATCAAGTTTTAACTTATTTTTAGCAAAAAGAGATGCCATTTTTGCGCAGGTACCAGTTCCACAAGGAGATCTATCTATTACTCCCTTCCATGTTTCTGGTTTTTCCCAATCTAGTTTACCTGTCGAAACTACTACAGCGTTTTTCAAAGTTGCTCCTGGTTTTGTTGGAGGTCCAGAAACAACTGCGATGGTAATTCCAGAAATTTCATTGTTTAAAGGATGAACTACCGGTAATTTTTCTGCAGCTATTGATTTTACCATTTCTGCAATTCTTACTATCTCTCCTCCATTCCCAGGTTTTAATTCAATACCTAATTCTTCTGAATCTAAAATAACATAAAACATTCCTCCATACGCAACATCAACTTTTACATCACCTATTTCTGGTACAGATATTATCTCATTTGTATATACAGAAAATGCAGGGACATTTTCAAATGTTACATTTATTGCTTTACCTTCCCTAACCTCAGCATTTATAGAGATTAATCCTGCAGGAGTATCTAATTTAAATTCTGTAAAAGGTTCGGTCACATTTACCATTCCAGTTTCAATTAAAGTAGTTACAACACAAATAGTGTTTGTTCCAGACATACCAGGATATTCTGTTTGTTCCATAATAATAAATCCAGCTACTGCTTCTGGATTATTTGATGGTAAAATTAAGTTGCAGTTTGCAGCTGGATATCCTCTTGGCTCTCGGAGCATTCTTAAACGAAGTGAATCTGATTTTTTAGACATAAATTGCATTTTATCAAACATTGAATCACCTGGAATATCAAGGACTCCACCAACTATTACTCTACCAGGTTCTCCACATGCATGGAGGTCTACTGCATGAATCATATTTGAAATTTTCATTTTTTGATCTCCCAATCTATCTTTGATTTCATCCAATCAGCCGTATTATGAAAGTTAGCTAAAACACTTCCTGGAGGGACTAAATTGTCACATGCCATGCGAATATCCTCACCCAATTTCAATTCTGAGACGGGCAAGAGATCTTTCAATTGATTTAATGTCCTTGGTCCTATTAAAGGTGCGGTTATTCCAGGTTGATCCTTAACCCATAATATTGCTAGTTGGGCTGGAGTGAGATTTGTCTTTTTAGCTAACTTTGAGAAAATATTTCCTACTTCAATTCCATTTTTTGTTACACGATCTGCATAAAATCCACCCCTAAGTAAGGCACGAGAATTTTCAGGGAAATCATCAATATTTTTATATCTTCCTGCAAGAACTCCCATTGCCATTGGCGCCCAAGCAATCAGCCCTATTCCATGTTTCTGACACATTGGTATTAGTTCATTCTCAATTCTTCTATCTAATAAATTGTAAGGGGGTTGTTCTAGTACTACCCTAGAAAAACCTTTTAGTTCACTACACATAATTGATTCCATGACCATCCAAGTAGGGTGTGTAGAAGTACCAATGTATCTAACTTTTCCCTGTCGTACAAGATCAGTCATAGCTCCGAGGATCTCATCAAAATGTATCTCTGGTGACGGTCGATGAAGTTGATAGATGTCTATGTAATCTGTTTGTAGGCGTTTGAGTGAATTTTCGCATGCTCTAATTATATTTAATCTACTATGACCATGATCATTGGGACCAAACAGTGAGGGATCATCAATCGAAAATCCAGGTCTTCTTTTCCCATGATCTACTTTAGTAGCAATTAGCACCTGGTCTCTTTTCTTATTTCTTTTTAGTGTTCTGCCAATTATTTTTTCACCTTCACCATCAGCATAAACATCACCAGTATCAACTAAATTTATTCCTGCATCAATTGAAGTCTCAAGAATCAAAGATGATTCTTTTTCTGGTGTAGGATCTGCAAAATTATCTGTTCCTAATGCTAAACAAGAAACCTTAATTCCTGTTTTACCAATTAATCTATATTCCATAAATTACAAAATTCATTTAATGTTTATTTAAATAGCCTTCTTGTTTATAAGTATATTTGTAAATCTTTTGAAGTTTTAAAAGGTAACTAATTTTTTATATTTTATTGTAAAATTTTTTTCCCTTTTTGGGAATTTAATCCTAAACAAATTTAACTTTTAATTTTTAGAATAAATGGATGTATAATTTTACCCCAAAGATAAGGACCAAATAAGGCAATTATTGTAAGTAAAAAGAAAACAAAAGCTAAAGGGCGAGTAAACATCAGCCACCATTTTTCATCTAGCATCACCATTGACTGACCCAATCTTTGCTCTAACATTTCTCCAAGAATCAAGCCAATGGCTAGGGGAACTACCGAAAATCCGTATCGTCTCATAAAAAAACCAATGATTCCTGATATTAAAACTATCCAAACATCAAACATTGATTGATCGAGAGCATATGCTCCAACTATTGAAATAATAAAAACACAAGGCCAGAGTATAGGTATTGGTATTAAAGTGACGCGAGCAAAAATTTTTGCGCCAGTTAATCCCACAAAAAGAAATGCTAGATTTACTAACATCATTGACCAGAAAATTGTATATGCAAAATCTGCTTGCTCTGTAAACATACTAGGTCCAGGTCTTACTCCATGAACCATCAGTCCTGCAAGGATTACTGCTGCAGTAGCACTTCCTGGAATGCCAAGTGCTAGAGTTGGTACCATTGCTCCTCCCGTGGCAGCGTTATTTGCAGCTTCAGAGCCTGCGATTCCTTCAATAGCACCTTTTCCAAATTTTTCAGGAGATTTTGACCATCTTTTTGCTTCATTGTAACCTATCATTGAAGCTACTGTTGCTCCTTCAGCAGGTAAAATTCCTATAAATGTCCCTATTCCAGATGAACGTAAAATAGCTTTCCATACTTCTCGGTAATCTTCTATGGTTGGAAGTTTAATTGCTTTCATCTTTACAGTTTCTCTTTTTTTGTTTAATAAAGATGCTTGAACTAATAGTTCAGATATTCCGAAGATACCGATCATTACGGGAACAAATCCAATACCATCGTAAAGATCATTTGATCCGAAAGTGAATCTTTCAACGGAGGTTAACATATCTACACCGATTAAGGCAAGAAACACCCCTAAAGATCCTGAAATAAGGTTCTTAAGGGGCGATCCTTCACCAATACTAGCCAACATAGACAATCCGAATAGTGTTAATGCAAAATATTCTGGAGGGGCAAAATGATATGCCATCCTTGCTAAAAAAGGTGCAGCAAGCATCAAACAGACTACACTTAATACACCACCTATTGTTGATGAGACGACGGCTAAACCAAGTGCTCGTCCTGCTTCACCACGCTGAGCTAATGGATAACCGTCAAGGCATGTTGTCGCACTTGCAGGTGTTCCAGGGGTGTTTATAAGTATAGCAGTTATTGCTCCAGCAAATGTAGCTGAACAATAAATTGCAACTAGCGAGGCTATTGCTGGAACTGCATCCATGCTAAGAGTAAATGGTAAAAGTAAAGCGGCACCATTTGTAGCATTTAATCCTGGCAAAGCTCCAATTATTACTCCACCAAGAGTAGAAACCAAAAGAACAATAATCAGTTGCGGATCCCCTAGTGAAATTAATCCGTTAAAAAATGGATGCATATTCAATCAACCATACCAAAGATTTGTTATTACTCCGCGAGGGAAGCGAATTTCGAAGACTTGATCAAATAGAAAAAAAATAAAAGTTGGCATTATAATTCCAATTCCGAACAAAAAATTCCATCGCTTTTCTCCCCAAAAAAATGAAAGGGCAGCTGCAAAAACTCCAAGTGCTACAAAAAGATCAACAATAGTCAAAATGCTAAATAAAGCTATCAATCCAAAACTACCTAAGGTTTTATTGTCAAGTCTCTTACTTACTTTTATTGGATCAAACCATGTCATAGCAATAGTAATAATTACTATAAAAACTAATATTATCTGTGGGAAATCAGCAGGTTGTATCCCTCGTTTTAAAATAGGTGGCATTTTATCAAATGTTGTTGAGACCCAAAATGCGGATCCACAGAATAGAGTGATTAAGCAGAAAACAATCCACCCTTCAATATTGTTTTTTGTCATTTCTAGTTAAATATACGATTTATATCTGAATTTTTCGGCAGAATTAATCTGCCGAAAAATAGATTATTTATTGGATGAAACCTAGTTCTCTCAAAGCAGATTCCATTTCAAGAACTGTAGTCCTTATCTGCCTTCCCCAAACGTCAGAGCCGGCTACCGAAGTTGAATCTAAACCAACTGCAGTTAAGAATCCTTGGTAAACAGTATGTTTCATTGATTTTAGAAGAGCGGCTTCTATTTTTTCAGCTACGTCTTTAGGAGTGTTTTTATGTACCGCAAAACCTCGAACTGTAGAGAAACTTACGGGAATTCCCATCTCTTTTGCTGTTTTTACTTTGGAAATTTTTGCCATTCTTTCGTCTGCAAGAACTACGATTGGGCAGATATCACCTGCCTCAATTTGACTACTTGCTTCAGAAAGATTGAGTACAGCAGCGTCTACTGCACCTGCAATTAATTGTGTGGCTAATTCACCACCACCATCAAATGGCATCATCTTTGGTGTTTTCATCCCTCCTTTTTTAGCAAACATGAAAGCAGATACATCATCAATATTACCAAGATGGGTCACTCCATAAATAATTGGAGATTGTTTCTGCTTAGCTACGAAATCTTCAGCACTAGAATAAACTCCGCAACGAACCATCAAAATTTGAGGATCATCTGTTCCTCTAGCAATTGGCCTCAATTCATCAATCTTCATTCCTCCTTTACCTTTAGCCATCACAGCTGCATGTCCAACGGTAAAAGTTAGAATGGTATATCCATCAGCAGGTACGGTCTTGTAATATTCTAAAGCTGCGGCACCGCCTCCACCTTTTTTATTTACAATAACCATATCTTGTTTTAAAACTCGACGTGCACGCAACATCATCATACGTGTAGTAACATCAGTACCACCACCAGCTCCAGCATGTGTCACGACTTCTATAGTTTTAGATGGATAGCCACCTGCCCATGCAATTTCTCCAAGAAACATTAAGGTAAAAACAATTCCTAATATTCCTAGTGATTTAATTTTTTTTATTTTCATTCTTCTCTCCAAAATTGATTTTATCTTTTGTTAATTATCACCTTGATAATTATCTTTATGAAACGCGATAATATACCATTTTTACTCAAATAGTCAACGTCTATGAAGAAAATTGTATTAGTGTTTTAAATTATAAATAAACATTTTGAAAATCTTTTAAAAAATTAATTTTATAAAATGGATAAAAAAACAATTGCTCTAGTACAAGGTGATCCTGCCGGGATAGGACCAGAATTAATGATTAAGTTACTTTTGGATAAAAAAATTATTAAAAAAGCTAATATTCTTGTAATTGGAGACCCTATAGTGTTTTCGAGAGGAGAAAATACAGTAGGTTCTAGAATAAATAACGTCCTGCACATATCAAGTATTTCAAATTTAAATTTTTCTGAATATGATATAAATCATTTAGATATTAACTTTAGCGGTATAGAAAACGTTCCTATTGCTACAGTTTCTGAAATTGGAGGAATTTCAACAATAGAGTCTTTAAGGTGTTCTCTTGAACTTTCAAAAAAAGGATTTATTTCAGCAATAGTTTTTATGCCTTTCAATAAAGAATCTATGCATATGGCTGGAAATGAATTTAATGATGAAATAGGCTTTATTAGCAAGTTTTTCGAATTGAAAACTAGAGTAAGTGAATTTAATTTTGCAAACGGAATGTGGAATAGTCGGGTTACTTCTCATGTTCCTATGAAAGACGTACCGAGTTTGTTGACTTCAAGTTTGATATGTGAAGAAATTAAGCTTACTAATAAAACACTTTTATCTGCAGGATATAAAAACCCACGAATTGTTGTTTCCGCCTATAATCCTCATGCAGGTGACGGAGGATTGATGGGGTCTGAAGAGATTGAAATTATAACCCCTGCTGTTGAAAAAATGAGAGAGGAAAAGATAAACGTAAATGGTCCATTACCGGCTGATACAGTTTGGTTGAAAGTTAGAGATGGTGAGTATGATGCTGTTGTTACGATGTATCATGATCAAGGACAAATAGCCATCAAGTTATTAGGTTTTGATCGAGGTGTTACAATTTTGGGTGGAATTCCAATTCCGATTACAACTCCAGCTCATGGAACTGCTTTTGACATTGCAGGGCAGAACAAAGCTAATATTATTCCTTCTCAGAATGCATTTACGATTTCTCTTAATATGGTTGAACATAGAAATTCAACTTTTGGTGTAGTATCAAATTGAATTAATTATTTGAAAAATGGCTAATTTTGTACAATATTCTAAGAAAGACGGTAAACGCGCTATAGGGGTTGTTACCGGAGATATAATCGAGACAATAAATGGTTTTGAAACTCTTCTGTCAATAGCTCAGTATGCTATTTCAAAAGAAAAATTGCTTAATGAAGTAGTTTCAGAAATGGGAATCGTCAGTAAGGATTCATATGATGATGTAATCAAACAAAACAGATTGTTACCTATTATTGATCACCCTGATCCTGCTCATGTTTTTGTTACTGGTACAGGACTTACTCATACCGGAAGTGCAGATGCACGTGATAAAATGCATGCTAAGGTTATGAGTGAAGGGGCGGAACTGTCTGACAGCATGAAAATTTTCAAAATGGGAATTGAGGCTGGTAAGCCTTCACAGGGTGAAATAGGAGTACAACCAGAATGGTTTTGGAAAGGAAACGGAAACATTCTGAGAGCTTCAGGAGATGAACTTCTAAGTCCTCATTGGGCTTTAGATATGGGAGAAGAACCAGAAATTGCAGGGATATATTTGATTGGATCAGACCTACAACCATTTCGTCTAGGATTTGCTCTTGCAAATGAGATGTCTGATCACATTATGGAACGAGAGAACTATCTTTTCTTAGCTCATTCAAAGTTGCGTGAATGCTCATTAGGTCCAGAGCTTTTAACAGGAGAATTAAGTGATGATATAAGAGGCACGAGCAGAATAATTCGTGATGATAAAATTATTTGGGAAAAACCATTCATGTCTGGCGAAAAAAATATGACTCATTTGATTTCTAATCTTGAATATCATCATTTCAAATACTCAATTTTTCGTCGTCCTGGCGATATTCATGTGCATGTTTTCGGAACAGCCACAATTAGCTTCTCTGATGGAGTTAAACTTAAAGATGAAGATATTGTGGAAATAAATTGCCCTAAGTTTGGTCGTCCATTAGTTAATCGACTTCGTAAAGTTCAAATTGATCACCCTCTAGTAAAACCACTTTAATTATTAGTTTGCGCAACCGAAGATTCCTTTAAAAGCAACAATGAGGAGTTACCATGAAAATTAAAAAAATTAGTACTAAAATATATAGATGGAAAGGAGATGTTGTCCCTCCACAGAAAAATTTTTGCACTAATGCTAGTGATATTCTATTTGAAAGAGGAGATGGAATGGCATCATACAGATTTTTGGAATGGCTTGTTGTTGAGATGGAAACAGATACAGGTATTGTAGGTCTAGGTAATTCTGCTCTTGTCCCACAATTGGTTAAAAAAACTATAGATACCTATCTTTCTCAGATGTGTATTGGAGAAAATCCTTGGGACTACAATTATATATTTGAAAAATTGTATAGAAAAACACATGCTTGGGGGAGAAAAGGAGTTGGGATGATTGCTATATCTGCATTAGATATTGCAATTTGGGATATTCTTGGAAAATCGACGGGGCAACCAGTTTTTAAGTTACTTGGAGGAAGAACAAAAGAAAAAATTCCTGTATACGTTTCGAAATTATACTCTGATAAGATTGAATCTATGCAGGAAGAAGCACAAAGATATATAGATCAAGGATATTCTATGATGAAAATGCGTTTTGGATATGGTCCTAAAGATGGGGTAATCGGAGTACGTAAAAATCTTTCACGTGTAGAAGCAATCCGTGACGTTATTGGTTATGATCGTGATCTTATGCTTGAATGTTATATGGGTTGGAATTTAGAGTATACAAAACGTATTTTACCAAAATTGGAGAGGTTTGAACCTCGTTGGCTTGAAGAGCCAGTAATAGCTGATGATTTACACGGTTACGCAGAGTTAAACTCAGGCCCTATTCCAATCTCAGGAGGTGAACATGAATTCTCATTATTTGGATTCCGGCAACTTCTAGATATGAAAGCTGTTAGTGTAATTCAGTATGATACAAACCGAGTTGGTGGAATAACTGTTGCCCAAAAAATAAACTCTCTTGCAGAAGCATATCAAGTACCTGTAATACCGCATGCAGGACAAATGCATAATTTCCATTTAACTATGGCAAATTTAAATTG
>CACIWU010000022.1 GCA_902590435.1 uncultured SAR324 cluster bacterium
GAAGAGGAATTTTCTAAATTTATAAAAAATTTACTTAAGTACTACAATTTAACTAGGATTTTCATAAGACGTCAAGGATTCAACATAGATTTAACCGACGACAGGATAGATCCTCGAAGGGGTATTCGATTTAAGTTTGAAAATTACGGATTTGAAGGAGAGGGTCTTACCAATTATCGAGTGGAGGATTATTCATTCACATCCTATATTCCTAACAAAAAACTAGACTCAGTTTTAGTTGCAAATATTTTCTACTCATCTTCAACAGTTTTAAATGCATTGGGTGAAGAAAAACTTTGGGACAAAAAATCGTGTTTAGATCAGATTGAAAGTACAGAGAGAATATCCAATGAAACTATTTGTAACGGACTTATTAAAGGTTTTAATGAGTTCAATGAAACTGAAGCTAATAACTCTATCGCAACAACACTAGGAGGACCTAACCGTTTAAGAAGTTATCCTATATCGAGGTTTTACGACAAATATTCTTTTTTTGCAGGACTTGAACATAGAATTTATTTTCAAGAAGTAACTACTCCATTCAATTTTATACTTGAAAAAGGAGTCTATGAAGGAATTCAATTAGCTTTTTTTCATGAAATTGGTCAGGTTTCTCCAACCAACGACTCTTCTCTTTACAAAAATTTTAAAACCTCAACAGGTATGGGATTCAGACTTCTATTCACCTCTGTAGTCCTTAGAGCAGATTATGCTACTGGAAAAGAGGGAGATGAGATAACAGTATTTATAGGTTATGGGTTTTAATTCAATAAAAATATTTTTTGTAAATGAAAAAGTATTCAATTAACATGATTACTTGTGATCTTTTAAAATATTTTTTTCAGAGAATTGTTCTAAATAATTGTATAAATCATCAATTTCTTCTGGTGAGATTTCTTGAATCAATTCTGCATATGTTTTTTGCATATAAAACCCATTAATATTGCGAACAGGTAATACACTTAAGATTTCTTTATCATGGTTTAACATTTTTCCTCTGCATTTTAGAAAGTTTTTCCATATTCGATCAAATTTGTTAAAAATAATTGTGATTCCTTTTATATAAAATTTAAAATCATCAATTATCGACAGGGATATTAATAAATTTCCCCTTAACAAGGCAGTAAATATTTAAACTATTCTAAGATTTGCATATTTGAAACCAAACCTAACCTAAAACATCTATTAATTAGTTTTTTCCATTCACAATATATAAAAAAATGTTTGATTATATTTTATATTTTAACCACTTTTTATTTATCAAAACTACCAAATTATATTCGATTTTATGTATGATGTTTAATGTTATGTTAACTGATAGTATACAAGTATCCATATACCCAACATTGTAAGGAATGGAATAGAAAAAATTTTTTGTATAAGTCTTCTATATCTTTCAGACCAAATTAGATGATTTTTTAATTTATCTTTTTCAACGTACTTTCCTTTTTTTTGCATATAAACCATTTTTCCTCTAACTTAAATGTTTTTAAAATGAATTCTTTTTATGAAATAATCAGCTTCCTTTCGTTATCAACTATAACCGGATTTTCAAAAAATTTGATTTCTGGTTTAGAATATCTTTCAGCAATCCAATTAATTCTTTCTTCATCAAACCAATTTTTAGCGTCTTGTCTGCTCGCAAATGTATAAACACCACCTGCTACACAATTCTCAATATCAGAAATATAATTCTTTCGTAAAAGACCTTTAACATTTTGATATAAAGTAGATGTTTCAATAAATTTTTCTTTTAAAATATTTGCATTTACATCCTCTGAAATTTTAAAAGTAACAATAACCGTAATCATTTTATCTCGTATATAATATTAGATCTATATAAATTAAAGGCATTATGTCTATTTTTAAAACACAACATATTTTGATAATCTACTATATTAATGATATAAATTAAGTTCTCTAAGCTAAAGATTATTTTTTTAAATTCTCAAAAATTTAAATTAAGGTGTTAATGAAAAGTTTTTATTATTTTTTCATATTTATATCTATTGGTTTTTTGATCAATGACAAAATTTCTGCAACTAAATTAATTAAAAACGAAAATATTTTCGAGAATGAAAAATTAAAAACAGGGATTTTGTTTATTATTAAAAATAAAAATGGAGAACAAAAATGGTCTTGGAAAGGAAATACTAAAAATGGCACAAAATATGTTGGGGAAATTGAAAGAGGATTACCAAATGGAATAGGTACAATTAATTTTGAAAAAGAGAAATGGAATGGAGGGGAAAAATATATTGGTCAATGGAAAAATGGGAAATTTCATGGTCAAGGTACATTTAAGTGGTCTAATGGACAGGTATATATAGGGGAATTTAAGTTAGGGGAAAAAGATGGCCAAGGGATACTAATTTACTCAAATGGAAACACATATGAAGGAGAATTTAAGAATGGAAGATATAACGGCAAAGGGGAATTAATATTTAGGAAAGCAGGTTTCAAGATTGAAAAGTATAAAGGAAATTGGATAAATGGTAAATATAATGGTATAGGGTTGTATATTTATATGCACGGAGATAGATATATTGGTGAGTTCATGGATTATAAAAAACATGGACATGGGAAATACAATTGGTTTAATGGTAAAGAATATATTGGTGAATTTAAAAAAGATTTAATAAGTGGTTATGGAATTCTTACAAATCCTGATGGCAGTATGTTTATAGGTGAATACAAGGATGGTATAAATTGGGAAGGGACTATGTATAATGAAAAAGGATTTGCTATTTGGATAATTGTAAATGGTAAAAAGATTAAAAAAAACTTTATTACTAATATTTCTCCTAAAGAATTAGAATAAAAAATTGCTAAAGGTATAATTTGTATCCATTGTGTGTAAGACTAAACCCTAAATTTTTATAAAACTTAACAATTCCCTTTCTATTTTTGTTTGAAGTCAATTGAAGTATGGAGCACCCATTATCTCCAGCAACTTCAATTGCATGCTTCATGAGTTTGGTCCCTAACCCACTGCGACGGGAGTCAGAACGAATTCTTACACTTTCAACTTGACCTCTTTTAGATCCTTTAAAACTTATATGTGGCAAATACATAATTTGATAAAACCCAATAATTTCATTATTTATTTCCATTACAAAGATATCAAAATACTTGCTTTCTAAAAGTTCAGAAAAAACAGATAAGTATTTTTGTTTATACTTATTAGAGATACTTTCTCTATCTCTTCCAAGACCATCATCATACAATAAGTGGATAACCTGATCTAAATCAGGAATTTTTGCTTTTCTTATCAAAATAATTCTTTAATATTTTAATAGTATTAATACCAAAAAATTATACCACATTTAGTATTTTAGTTGTAGCAGGATATTAATTTTATTGATTACTTAATTATTTGAAATATTTGGCAGAGATGTATATTAATCGAAATAAGTATCTTAATAACTTATAATAAAGTATAAAATAAAAATTACTTATAATACCCACAAAGAAACCTATTAAACTCATTTGTAACTAATACAGAAAACTATAATGTGTTTTTTAGAGCTAACATTACTATGGAAATGAAATGGAGATCTAAATTGCAGGTAATTTGTAACCTTTAGGGTCAAAATTTTTTCTATTTTCCAAATGATAATACGATATCCTCTACTTTTGCAAATTTCTCCTGCTTTGTTATAACAAAGATCCCATGACAATGCACTCCCATCGCAACCAATGTTATCTCCTTTAGCAGATGGGAGATATGTTTCCGTGACTGTAGCACAGGCAGAGATTAACAAAAAAAGATACTGCTATTCTATACATAAAACCTTTTTCTACATGAAAGAATTCATAAAGGAGGACTCAAAATTATCATAAATTGATAATGATTTCAATGTGTGGAGTGTTTTTCTTGGAGGTATGGTTGATAGTAATAAAAAGTTCTGTCGTTTCTTTTAATTAAATAGGTATATTTATTCAAAGTTGTACCCCAAATCGCACAAAAAGGTGGTGGGACACTACTTTGGGGGTTTTTGAATAAATTAATTTAGGAAAGTATAGTATTATCAGTAAGTTGGCGGAGATGTATAGGAATCAAAATAAGCATCTAAATAACTGAAAATAATAAATAAAATATTACGATATTACAATTATACCCCCACAGTATCCTCTTTAATCCATTTATTTAGAATCCATTCAAACACTATTATACTGAATGCAATTCAGTAAAATGAACTTATTCACAGTATCTAAACTCATCTCGCTAAATAATTTGGTAAATTTCTACTAAAGTTGTTTCTTATTAGAAAATGCAATATATAACATTTATCGGTTCGTTCCGCAAGAATTGGGAAATTTATTTTGAAGATGCCTTACTGTTAAGAATTAAGTGGGGGTTTACTTGGAGGGTTGTCTGACAGTGGAGGATTAGTGGAGGGAGATCAATCACACAACTGAATGTGTGACTGACTTTTTTAGTTAGTTAAACCTTCGCTACAAATCAATACCAATTAGCAAGTAATTTAAATCAGAAATCTTTTTCTTCAATTTTTCCAGTAGGTGGGAAGTATTCTTTTGCTATCATCATAAATAAATCGAGAGAAGTCCTACACACTTTCAACCCTAATGAATATTCTGCTGATTCTAGATATCCCAATGATTTAGTTGTCTTTTTAGATGTATCTTTCCAAATTTTATCTTTAGATGATTTTAGTTTGGGAGATTCTTCAAACAACATTGTCTCAAGTTTTTTTGTATAGGATTTAATTTTATCCATTTCCATTTTTTTAATATATAAGGATGATTGACCTTCACGAACTTTGTAACAGGTTTTTAGTGTTATATACGTTTGATACAACCCAGCAAGAGATTCTTCCTCTTTGCTTGGGGGTGGGACTATATCTAGATACATTTTTATTACATTTTTTCCATTTATACTTTTACCATCAGCAAAACCAGACGAACCACCCCAAAATCTCCCAGAAAATGATCTCCAAGAATCTTGAGTATTATATAAAGCAGTGTGATATTCCCCTTTGCTTTCATTTCCCCAAATATCTCTTATTTTTATTTTATTTAAACCAACTTCAAGAATTTTAATTACAGATCTGTAAATACCACTAGATTCACCTTTATATATACTTTCACCAAACAAACTATTTGATTGTGATTCTAAAATAAATCTTGTTAATAATTCAACTGATACTGGTCTCCCCGCCATATTTTTATAAGTAAGTTTTCCAATATAAACAGTAGAAATTTGTCCTTCAGGGAGTGGTTTTAATTTTTTTATTAGATTATCCCCAGCCAGTAAATTTAAGCAATTAAACAATATAATTACTAAGATAATTGTGATACCCCTTAAAAAGTTAAATAATTTCATTTCACAATTCATAATTCTGTTGCTGCATAACGTACTAATGATTTTTGGTAATTAAAAATACTATCACCCTTTTTAATCCTTTCCCATTCCTCCTTGAGCATCTTAAACATATCATTCCCAGTCAAATCACTTTCCTCCATATTTGGACAATACATTGAGTGACACTTTAATTTAAATCATTATTTACTAATTTAAATGGTACTCTCAGTAATTTTGTTTGCTCAAATATTACAAACTGAGGTAGAAGAAGTGTTGTGGCAATAAAAATCTTTTCTCAACAGATAAATAAAAACCATCTTCACTACTGCATGAGAGATGGTTCGACTTAAAAGTAATGCTGGTAAAACTTTTAAAAAAACTTTCATCCTATCTCAAGTCCGTAATAACAGAAGAATGTCTGAAAAGTTAATTTTAAAAAATTTTACAAAAAAAATTATAATAATGACTAATCTAAAATTAGTTCATACGACCTCTAAAGTTTTTTGGTATTACAAATTAATTTACTTTTTCAAATGAAAAAAATTTGGCTAGAAATTCTGGTTCTAATAATGAGCCCTTGTCTGTTACACTAGTCTCTTGAAAAAAATCTTCTTTGCTGCTACTTAATTTGCCAGAACATTTTACCTTATCTCCCTCACTAAATTCGATTAATTGATCAAACATTTTCGAATCGATATGAATAAGTGTCTTAGATGTAATATCGGAGAACTCATTATTCCATGTTTTTACATAAGCATTTTCACATATTCTTACAGATACATAAGCATACTCACTTCCAACGCTATCAATAGCAGCAATTTTACCTTCCCATTCAAAAGATTTTGATTTAAAAGATGAAAAATCTTTTTTCCTCTTTCTTTTTAATTGTTGAATTTTTAAAGGCTTTGAAGACTCAAAAGCTTTATCCTGATACTTTTTTATTATTTTACAGAATTTATCTTTTTCAATAGCAAAAATAACTGTGCTAAAGCAAAACAAAACTATCATGGCAAATAGACGTATCATTTTACTTTTTTACATATTTTGAAATTGAACTTATTTTTATAGTAAATTCCGGATCAGTCATTGAACCATCTATAGTTACACTCTGCTCGTGAATATAGTCATCATCAGCTGGGAAAAATGTGCCACTAACAATAACTAAATCCCCATCTTTTAAATCAATCATTTGATCATAAACTTTTGTACCATCTTTGATAAGAGTACCCCCATCGCAACAAATATCACTAAAAGAATTATTATTTGTGCTAATCTTAAAATCAGATTTATAAAGATCCAAATCTATATGACCGTCTCCATCACTATTTGTCCCAATATCATCAACTTTTGCAATCCAATTATTAAACGACAATTTCTTTAATGTTTCTTTTATTTTCTTTTTTCTATTTTTTCTCTCTCTGGATTGTTTTAGTTGATTATCTCCAGCATCTCTATATGGTTGTTCGAAACTTTTCACAACATCTATAAACTTTTGCTGATCAGACGGAATCGCAATTTTGATTTTAGATGATGACGATGAACTAGAACTACTAGAAGATGAACTTCCTTTATCTTCACCCTGATTTATAATAGCACCAATTACTCCTAGTACAAAAAAACCAATTATAATTTTTAGAAATAATCCCATCTTAAGTTTTTTCCCACACTTAGGACATACCTTTGCTGATTTATCTATTTCTTCTTTACATGAAGGACACTTTACCAACGCCATTTTAACCTCACTTTTTTATAGTTTTTAAAATAATTTTTTAATAAATTTATTTTCATTAAAGGATGAAAAATTATATTTAAACCAATTCATTGCCATCAACATCAGACATATTCCCATTTGCTATTTGCACTAAATCAATAATAGCCCACACTAAACATCCTCCCCCTGTTAATAATTGAATTATACCAATTGTTTTGTATCCCAAATAAAATCTGTGAATTCCTATAACTCCTAAAAAAATACATAAAAGTATTGCAGTAGTTTTAGTTTTCATTTCTTTCTCCAAATATTTATTAGTTAATAAGTTTTTCTTGCTTAGTTATTATTTCTAAATAATTTTTTCAAATAACTTCATTTTTATTAAGTATACTTTATATATGTAAATATACTTTATATATGTAAATATACTTTATATATGTAAATATAACATATCAATATAAAAATTATACATAATTATATAATTATTATGTATAATTCAATAAATTAACTTGTCGATTTTTCGGATTTGGAAGGACTACATTTAAAAAAAAAAAGATTATACTGACTTCAAAACTATAATTGATCTAAAATTTCTTTTTTTTTGGAACTAAATTCATCTTTATTAATTAATCCTTTTCGATTTAATTCATTTAGTTCCAGTAATCTATTTTTAATGGAATTTATATATTTGGGAGAGAGAGTTGTTGTTTCATTTTTAACTTTAACTGTTTGACTTTTATAATTATTATTTACCTGCTCTTCATTTTTTTTTTCAAAAGTTACAATTTCCACCATTACATATCCTGGGATATGTGACCATACATATATAATAATCCATACTAAACCAGTTACTCCTAAAAAAAAATTTAGGAAAAATATGATCCATCTATTTGGATGTTTAAGTTTTGGAATGTTTTTTTCCTTATACTGCTGTATGAAATCAAAAGCAACTACGGAAGGATAAAAATATAGAAAAACAAGATATACCAATGCAATCAATCCGAAAAGTCTTACAAACATGTTACTATCAACTTCATCAAAATATCCGATAATATATATACTGAGAATGGAAAAAAATGTATTTACTACTAATGATACAAAAAAATAATTAGCTTGAAATCCCAAATCCATCCATTCTTTTTTTATAATTTTTTCAGTTTTATCCATATTAATTGAACACTATATAATTTTTAAATATCCTTTAATATATCTACTTTTTTTCTATTATAATCTTCTTGAGTAATAATATTTTTTTCTTTTAATTCATTTAGTTTCTCGAGTCTTATTTCTATAGAATTGCTATTTCCAAATTCAACATCAGTAATTTCTTTCTTAGCATTAGAATCAGTTTTAATATATTTTTCATTTGATTTTAAATTATCTTCAATCAATTCTGTATTTTTGAAAAAATTCTCTGAATTTTTAAGAAAATTTTCAAATTCACTTTTTGTATCGTATTCATTTTCTATTTTGAATTGGAAAATTTTCTTTGGGAATAAAAGAAATATCGGGAAAAAAATAGTACCTGAAAGTAATAGGATATACGTAGCAAGTGAAGATCTTTTTGTTAGCCCTGGATTATTTTCTTTAAACTCAATTGTACTTTTAAATAATCCTACAGAAATATTTTTAATATCATCTTTATTAAATTTGTAAATCTCTTTAACTTTATCTGCGTTTGTATATCCAGATTTTGTAACAACAAAATTTGACCCATCAGTACTAATATTGCCTTCCCAAGAACCTATATCAGATAGACCATATACGAAACTCCATGGAGGTACATCACATTGCCCTCTCCTCGTAATATTCGTAATAATAAACTTCTTTTCATAGTAATCTTGATGCAGATATTTTGCTTCATCTAAAGTTATTGATAATTTCATTTTGAAACTTAACTTATAAATAGAAAACTGAATTGCTATAAAAAATTATTTAAGATTTAATCAAAGTATTTTCCAATATTGTTGTTTTTTAAATAAATTTAAAAACATATATTATTTTATATAATTTACATTTATATAATAATTAATATATAATAATTACATAATATTGTACATATTATGTAATTAATCAAATTTTAAAATTTTTATAACTAAATAGAATGATCAAAACTGAAATTAGAGATTTGGGAACTAAAAAACGTATTCGAAAAATTATTGAAAAAAGAGGAGGTAATGCTTCAAAATTTGCTAGAGAATTAGGAATTTTACCTAATTATTTAGTGAGCGTATTAAATGGCAATGATAAAGGTATTTCTTCAATGATGCTAAAGTGCTTTTCTAAAATTGGAATAAATATTAATTGGTTATTAGATGGAAAAGGAGATATGTACATTGAAAATGAAAAGACCTTTAAAGACTTGAGTAGATCTTTAAAAATTGCACAAAATAAAATTTTAAAACTGGAAAATGATTTAGAAAAAGCAAATTATTTAGCCATTGAATTAAAAAAAATGATTATAGAAGGAAAATAAAGTGACTTAGAAAGTTTACAAAAATTCAATTAAATTAAAATAATTTGAAAATATGAAGCAAGTTTTAATTTTTAGTCTAGATAATAATAGCGAAGAAAATTGGATAAAGTATCTAAGTTTAGTCCCTAAGATTGATAAAATCTGCATGGAGAACGGTTTATTTATAGAAGAAAGATTTAATGATGATAAGAATAAAACGCAGGAAGTTACTTCGTATGCAAATAATATCAATACAATCTTAAAATGCACAAATTTAGTCAATTCATTATTGAATAAAAATAATCTCTCTCTCACATGTATAGAAGCAAGACAATTTGAACCCCCTCAAGAATATAGTTTGAAGATATCTGCCTCACTTGCCCCAGGTTATTGCAATCATGATAATTTCAAAAAATGGATTCTTTGTATGAAATCAATAGATGAATTTGCAAAATTGAACGATGTAAAAATTCAACGAAAACTATTTCCTACAAAATTTATGATTGAATTGATTGCTAATTTTTTTAATCATATTTCATGGTCTAAGACCGTTTATTATTCTGGAAATATTGTAGGTAGAAACGGCTTGTCTGTATTAATTGAGGAAATTGAATATAACGTTTTAAAAGAAGATATTTTAGATGAAATAATTAAATTGACTGGTAAAAAATAAAAAATTTTGCAATGGTTTGTTAAACAAAATTGAGGTGTAGTTAAAACTAATTTTTGTAATTTATTTTTAAAAAAAGTGCCTCAAAAGTACCTCAATTTTGCAAAACAAGGTGGTGGGAGACTAATACCAATACACTAGAAGTGTTTATCTAATAATATCAGTAGGTTGGCGGAGATGTATAGGAGTCGAAATATTTGCAAATTATGCGATTAAGTCTTCCTAACCCACTACTTTGTATCTCCACATCCTAAACCCACCTCTAGTCTCACAATAACCTTCATCGTTAACGATTGGAATTAGTTTTAAAAAAGAAAATGATTGCACCCCATAATTGAACCCCATTTTTATAAAAAAAATATGGAGAACACAAACATATCCGAAAAATAACAACAATCAAGATTTTAGAGTTGAAAATCTTCCAAGTAACCTCCCCACTTACTTGTAAAGTCTACGAAGTTTTGGTATACATTGGTTTCTCTTAAACAACAATGTGTAAAGGGTATAAATGAATAAAATTGAATTCTTAAATAATTTTATCCTTCAATCTTCTACTGGTAATCTTAAAACAAAAGATCTTTATCCAATTGAAAAAGAAAATCTACAAATAAAAGTTTCTTTTGGTATGGGTACTCCTACTCATGTTCCTTGGATTTCATTTTTAGGTCCAGGTATGTCAACTAGTAATGGTTTTTATCCTGTATACCTTTTTTATAAAAATGAAGAAATTTTGATTTTGGCATATGGAATTAGTGAGACAGTAATTCCGGAAGAAACATGGACTTATGAAATACATAACTCGTGTAAAAAAATATCTGAATTGATAGAAAGTCCTTTTAGATACGGAAACTCCTATGTCTTTAAATATTATGAAACGAAAGTCACGAATGGTTTAGTATCTTACTGTTGTGATGGAAAAGAAATCAGTTCTGAGACTATGACTACTGACTTAGGTTCATTGATAAATAAATATAAGAGTTGCCTAGATATAGCAGTTAAAGATGAGACCTCAAGTTTGAGTAAGGGTTTATTTTATATGGAACAGCAATTAGAAGACTTTATAATTGAAAATTGGGAGAAAACTGAGTTTGGAAAGAAATATGATTTGATCATTGAAGAGGGTATTTTAAAAAGTCAACAATATAGAACCCCTATAGGCAATATAGATATTTTAGCAAAAGACAAAATATCAAAAGATTATGTGGTTATTGAGTTAAAAAGAAATCAAACTAGTGATGATACAGTGGGTCAGGTTACTAGATATATGGGATGGGTTCAAGATAATCTAAAAAATGAGGGTGTAAAAGGAATTATAGTTTCTGGTAAATATGATGAAAAACTTTACTATGCACAGAAGATTGTAAAAAATGTTGAAGTCTTCCTATATGAAGTGAATTTTAAATTAAACGAGTACAAAAAGAATTAGATTTTATTTATTTTCTAACCTCGGTATCACTTACTTAAATAAGTATTTTTACCCACGATTGCACCCCACGATTGCACCCCAAATCGCACGAAAAAGTGGTGGGAGACTACTTTTTTTCTACTCTTTTAAAAAAAGTTATTAATATCAATAGTATGGCGGAGATGTATAGGAATCGAACCTATCTGAGACATTATTAATGCCACACACGCGGGTTTGAAGTCCGGGGCGCCCACCAGTGACGCATCCATCTCCGAAATAATAGTAGTAATTAATGAGATTGTAATTTTTAAATACTCATTAAAGTCAGCAAGAATTTTATAAATATTTTATTTTTTTTTATACAATTAGGTATAACTATAAGCCGTATATATTTTTTAATGTCAGCGATTTAATTTCAAATAATATGTACATTAAGATACATTATAGCAAAATATCCAAAGTAAATGTACAGCAAATTTGGTTTGTATTCTCTCCTATAGGAATTGGATTTTTTAGTTTGATGGTTGCTGAATTTGAAGAGCTAATAGGAGTGGCAAATCACTCTAAATAAACTTACAAAAATTCTAATTAAATTCACTCAATGTATCTTGAGCAACTTCTGCAATAGCTTTAACCAATAACTTGCATTCTTCAATAACTCGAATACCTACACGTATATAATTAGGAAGACCAAATGAAGTACAGTCGCGTACTACCAAGCCCTTATTAAGAAGTAACATCCTCCATCTAGTAGCATTTTCAACTCTTATCATTAAAAAGTTTGCATCTGAATCAACCGTATCTAATCCTAATTCAGTTAAGGCTTTTTTTAGGTAATTCTTAGAAGAGAATACTACTTTTCTAGCATTGAGTAGATACTCTTTATCTTCCAATACTGAAATTCCTGTCTTTTGAGCAAAACTATTTACACTCCAATCAGGTTGAAAAGCTCTTAGGTTAGAGACAACATTCTCTGAAGCTAAAGCATATCCCAATCTTAAAGCTGTTTGTGCATAGTCTTTAGACATTGATCTGACTAAAATAATGTTAGAATAATTCAACAAACTCAAAGAATCCCAAGGTTTAGCAACAAATGATAAATAAGCTTCATCTAAAATAAACATAGTACCAGAATTAATTGAAGCTTTTGCTAAAATATCTATCTCATTTCGTTTACAGTATAAACCAGTTGGATTGTTGGGATTGCAAATAATTACTAACTTAGGTTTTTTAATTTTTATCAAGTTTGATACTTCTCTAAAATCCCATCTAAAATCTGAATCAACATTTGCATTAAAGGTTATTACACTTGCTCCAGCCAAGCGACAAGCAAATTCGTATTCACCATAAGTAGGAGTCATGATTAAGACTGTACTTTTTTTGGATAAATATATACGACTTATTAGATGTAAAATTTCGTTAGATCCATTTCCCACAAAAATTCTCTCAATGGGAATTTGGTATGATAAATTAGAAATGTATTTAGATATTGATTCTCTAATCTCAAGGCACTCTGGATCTGGATAAGATCTTAAATCAACACTTTGAATATCCTCCCAGACACTTTCTGGCGGTTCAATCGGACTTATATTAGCACTAAAATCTAATAAATTTTCCTTCTTTAATCCTAGAATTTTTAATTCATTTGGATTTATGCTTCCATGTACTGGTCTTGAGTAAATTTTCATTAAATTATTTTTGTGTGAAAAGGGCAAATAATTTGTAAAGTTTAGAATGTAATTAAATTATTATTATATAGGTATAAAACGTTAAAATTATTAGTATAACATTTAACATTGACATCTAAAAAATTATAACAATGAACTGTTATTTTATTAATTTAAATTATCTAATTATATCGCATTTTTTAGATTATTTTAAATTTTAATAAGATGATAATCAAAAATCTTCATTCAATGCATATCTATAGTTAACATAAATTTTCAGATTTAAATTAGTTTCAAAGATTATTTCAATCTTTTTTTCAATATCAAACAAATCAATTTTTTAAAAATTTATAAAGTATAATATTAGTTAAAGACATTAATTTTTAAATTAATTACAATTAATCGTAAATAAAATTTTTTAAATATAATTAAAAAAGATGAGGGAATAAGATATGCGTTTTGATGAAGTAATTTCGCGAAGAGGAACACATTCAGAAAAATGGGATAATATAGAGAACCTTTATGGTGTATCACCTAGCGAAGGAATCTCGATGTGGGTAGCAGACATGGATTTCCGTCCACCAGAATGTGTACAACAAGCACTAACTAGAATGGTTTCACATGGTATATATGGCTATTACGGGGATGATGTAAAATATCGTGATTCAATTTGCTGGTGGATGAAAAACCGACATGGATGGGAATTAGATCCCAATTCTATTTTCACAACTCATGGTCTGGTCAATGGTACAGCCATGTGCATTGAAGCTTTCAGCAAACCAGGTGATGGGATAGTATTATTTACACCGGTTTATCATTCATTTTTTAGAATTTTAAAAGCCAATGATAGACAGATTGTTCAATGCCCTTTAATTCTTGATAATGGTAAGTATAAAATGGATTTTAAACTATATAATACTATGATGACTGGGAATGAAAAGATGATTATACTATGCTCTCCCCATAATCCAGGTGGAAGAGTTTGGAAAAGGGATGAACTTCAGGGAGTTATCAATTTTGCTATACAACACAATTTGATACTTATTTCTGATGAAATTCATCATGATCTGGTTTTTGAAGGTAACAAGCATATAACAATGCCATTAGTGGATAAACAAATTTCTGATAGTTTAGTTATGTTGACAGCAACAACCAAGAGCTTTAACATCGCCGGTGCTCATACTGGTAATGTTATCATAGAAAATACCAAGTTAAGTTCAATTTTTAAAAAACGCATGAGTGCTCTAGGGATGAGTCCAAACAGCTTTGGTATTTTTATGAGCGAAGCTGCATATAGCCCTGAAGGTGCAGAATGGGTGGATGATTTGACTCATTATCTAAATGGTAACAGAAAAATCTTTGACGAAGGAGTTAATGAGATCCCAGGAGTTAAATCCATGGTTTTGGAAGGAACGTACCTAGCTTGGGTTGATTTTTCTGGCACACAATTAACTAAAAAAGAAATTCAGCACAAAATTCACAAGGAAGCCAAGATCGCTGCAAATCATGGAGATACATTTGGTTCTGGAGGAGATGGATATTTTAGATTCAACTTTGCAATGCCTAGAATTATTTTAGAGCAAGCAATAGGTCAATTAAAAAAAGCATTTAATAATTAATTCCCTACTTTATACTATTCTAAAACTTTAGTATTTGATAATGTGACCATAAAACATTGTAAACCCTGTTTTGCAATATAAAACTAATAGTGAAAAAATCTTTAAATATATAAAAGTAAAAGATCTTATTAAATTATAAATATTTTTTATTTCAATTAAATATTTTATGTTAAAAGTATGTTCTAATAAAATTGAAAGTGATTTTAAATTTTGAAAGTACCTGACTTGACACTCTTTAAGTTTATGAGAGATACTTAGATTAACTAATTAACAATACAATTATTTTTTTTTAAAATTAATATGCGATATATTTCGCTACTCTTATTCGCTTTTTTTCTTGTATTTTGTGTTGATTTTGCGACACAAAATACTTTAAATGTTTTTATAAATTATAAAATAGATTGGGTAAATTTCGATTTTAGTACTGAACGCCCTATTTTCGTTCCAGTTTTTTTCTCATTTGCTATTGGTATTATATTTTCAGTTTTTTACTTCTTCCTCTCTCACGCTATACTCCTGAGAAAATTGCGTCTTAAAAGAAAAGAAATAAAAAAACTTGAGCGCATTTTAGAAAATGAAAGAGGTAACAATGAATCTTTAGTTGAGCAAAATAAAGAAATACAACAAAACGTTGAAAATAATACTGATATATTTGAAAGGCAAGAATCTCTTTTGATTGAAGAAGTTAATCCAGAAAATATAAAAAAATAATTTTCATAAAATTAATATGTGGGGAATATTCTGATTATAAAAAATTTTTAAAAATAATTCCCTTTAAAAAACTATATGGCTTTTAAAAAAACAGATTCTATATTGATAGGAATTACTGGTGGAATTGCATCTGGGAAAAGTACCATAATCAGACATCTAAATCAAAAAGGATATTCTACTATTGAAGCAGATAAAATGGGACACAAAATCTTGGAGCCAAAAAATCCTGGTTTCGACGAAATTTTAGATGAATTTGGCAAAGAAATTTTGGATTCTGAGGGGTATATCAATAGACAAATTTTAGGTAGGATAGTTTTTAGCAACCCAAAAAACCTAAAAAAATTGAACGATATTTCTCACCCAGTTATTGCTGAAATGATTAAAAAAGAATATAATAATTTAGTTTTAAATAGTCTGGGTAAAATTGTTTTTTTGGAAGCAGCTATTTTAATTGAAACTAATTGGTATAAATTCTGCGATCAAGTCTGGGTAGTTATGGTAGAACCATCTATTGCCTTAAAGAGATTACAATTACGTGATAGATTAAGTAAAGAAGAAGCAGAATCTAGACTGGCATCACAAATTTCTGCTGATTGTAGAAAAGAACATGCTGATATAATTCTAAATAATGACAAATCCTCAGAAGATCTCATTCGTCAAACTGAAGTAGTCCTAAAAAGATTAAATCCCTCAAAAGTTGTTGTTGTTGATCAGAGATAAATGAACTCAAAACATTTTTTCATATGAAAAAACCAACTTTTTTGATACTTGACAACTACTCACACCCTGGAATATCTCTATTTTGGAAAAGACACGGCCTGAGTATTATGGAACAATTGGTCCCAAATGAATTTTTGTATACAACTGCAAATAATCAACTAGAAAAACTAATTGAAAGAGAAATATGGTCTGGTTGGAAAAAAATCATTTTAATTGGTACTCCTAGCTCGATTAGACGAGGATTTAATACAATAATGAACACAAGTCTAGAATGTAGAAGTACACTTTCAGTTGGGTTTTGGCCTTTAAATTTGAGAGAACTTTTAAATTACATTAGACAATCTCAATCAAATTTAAGGCCAATCCTTCAAGTTTTTAAAGCCGGACATACAACTCTAGTTGATGTTCCAAAAATTAGATTTCTTTCATCAAAAAAAGAAATAAGATATTTTTGGAATATATTTGTTATTAACTGTACCCAAAATTCAGCAAAAACATCAATTTTTATTGATAAACATAATTTTGAAATGAATGGAAAGTTCACGACTAGAATTGTTTTTCATGATGAGAATTTAAACTCATTAACAATGAACCCTAGTAGACTAAGTAGAACTCCATTACTAAAAGTTTACATAAAAAGAGATGTTAACTTAACTTCTATAATAAATTTTAATAAATTTCGTAATTTTCTTATTAAAAAAAATTTTTTTACAGGAGATAAAAGATTACTTAGTACGGGGAAACAAGTTGAAATCAGTGGTAATTGGGCTAATTTGTCATTAGAATTACCGGAAATAAAAGATACAATAGAATCCGCATACTTTGAGATAGAAAAAAAATCACTTCCTATGATTATTCCAGCAAAACCAATTCATATTAATGAAAACATAAGAAACATACTCCCAGCATTTCGCCCATCAACTGTTATTGCTAATAATTGTGATAATTAAAAAAGATATTTTCAATTAAAATAAAAAGGAAGTAATAAATAAGGATAATGGCTATCCATCTGTTTTAGTAGTTTCTTCTTTATTTGCTGGCACCTTTAGTTCTTTAATTTGAAAATCTGTTTTTTCTGGAAGTAACTTAGTAAACTTCTGCGGAAGTAAACCTTTCATTTTTTCTTCGGTGACTATTGTACATTGTCCTTCAACAACCCCTCCATCTTGAATTATAAGGCAACCCGCAAGATTTGTTACCTTTCCTCGAACACGTCCTTTAGACATTATTTCTATTCTCGACGAACCATATAATTCCCCCTCAACAAACCCATTAACTTTAATTGATGAAGCCCTTATTGTTGCATCAATTTTAGCATGCTCTCCAATTACTACCTCACTCTCAATATCTATAGAACCTAAAACTTCACCATCAATCCAAATTGGACGAACTCCCCATACTTTACCCTCTATACGCATCCCTTTTCCAACATAAGTCGGGGCTGACCCTCCAAAAGACGCTTTTTTGTCATTACCGAACAATTTTTTCTCCATATTACTAAAAGTAGAGAATTTTTATGTGATTATTTAATTAAATATTGTGCATATTATGCATTAGACAATTTTAAAAACGGATTCACAAGATAATAATCTTTTTTGAATTATAAAATAAAATAATTTCTTTGTATTTTGGAAAAAACTATTTATCTATACGTTAATAAATATAATTTATTAATTTGTATCCTTTTTGTTCGCAAAATAACATAATAATTAATAATATATTTTAATATATAAAATTTATATTGTAATAATGTTCAATTTTTCTAAACAAGAATTATCACTCTTTTTATATCAAAAATGTTTTAGTGTAATCTTCACATTATTTATTTCAATTGTCCCTCCCCAACCAATATCAGCTAAAGAAATTGGGGAATCTTCTGAACGTATAATAAAATTATCTGAACAATTGCGTTGTCCAACTTGCCAAGGCTTATCAGTAAAAGATTCGGAAGCTGGTTTTTCGAAAATATTTAAAGGAAAAATAATTGAATTAATCAAAATTGGGAAATCCGATGAAGAAATAATTAAATATTTTGTAAAACGATATGGAGAATGGATACTTCGCTCGCCAAAAAAAGAAGGATTCAATTTAGTACTTTGGATACTACCAGGAATTGGAATTTTTATAGGAATTTCTTGGGTTTTCCTTAGATTTAAAATATTTGGTAATAAGCCTGTAGAAATAAAATTGAAAAAACTTACTCCTGAAGAAGAAAAAAAAGTAATCGAAGACTTACGTATTTTTAAGGAAGATTAATTTTAATTTTTTATACGAAAAGCATTGAAATTGTCAAAATCTATTCTATAGTCAATCTTTTTCATGACACCATTCTCTTTTAAATATTCAGAATAATGTTTGCCCTCTTTTTTTAAATAAATTTCAATAAATGATTGATCAAAATTTTGTCTATCATCTAACCCAAACATTCTTGCCGCTGCATTTTTTTCTGAAAGCTCCAATAATATTCTTAAATCGAAGAATCTTTCAAATTCAGGCAAAAATATAGTTGTACCCCAAATTATTAGAATCATTTCTGGTGCTAAGAAAAAAGGGAAAATAGTTAAATCAAAATCCTTTATAATTGAAGGTGGCTTTTCAATATAGACTTGTTTACCATTATAGTATGGAGAAAGGACCTCTTCAATTAGCCAGCCTCTTATTCCTTCGGAATACCAAAAGCTAGAATTAGTATTTTTATCGTTCTCAAAATTATTTTTAAATTCTGAACCTAATATTTGAGATAAATCTATGGTTGAAACAAGATTTTCTTGATCCTCAAGGGAGTCAACAAGCTCTCCAACAAAAAAAGAGTGTCCGCAATCATCGGGACCTCCTATACCAATTACTAAAGGGAACTGACTAGAGTTTAATTTTAATTTGCATATCGAATTTGACAAATCTTTAGCAGTTATTTTACTAGGATTGAATATTTGCAGCATGTCATATAAATTTTGATATTGTAATCCACCGTTTTGTAAAGTTATTGAGTTACTTCCAGCAAAATTTCTGGTAGAATTTGATAGTTTTTTTTGGAATGAAGACTGCTCAGAAAACCAAAATACATCTGGTCCAGAAAGAGAAGAATTTTTTTGATACGCTTCTTCACAGGTTCCTTGTAATATAGATAGTCTTGAATATGTATTCCAATTGGTGAGTTCAATGGAATTTGAAATCAGAACAGTTTCAAAATCACGATCATCGAGGACTTGAATAAATTTACGAAAATCTTCCCATGACTCTTTTACAAAATCAATCGTTAAACTATCTAAATCAAAAACTAATCTTCTAATATCACTAGGATGGAAATTTTTCATATCTTTATAAAAAAATGATTAAAATTAAGTTTAAAAATAAAAATTTAACTCCACCAAAAAATTTTCTTGGAAATATTTTATGATAAAAGGACACGTTAAAATTTTCTCTACATTCTTAAGAGTTTTGGATATATTTTTGTCTTTTGTGTCTTGGGAGCTAGCATATCAATTAAGATTTTTCTGGATTGATATCCCTCACGCATATACGATCCCTCAGCACAATGAATACTTGAAGGCAGCTTTGTTCGTTTCTATTTTAACAGGGTTCCTTTTTTCTTTTACTGGAGTTTATCGTCTTCACAAACTAGTTCAGCCTAAACATGAACTATTTAACCTTTTACGAAGCACGATTTATTTAATATTATTCACCTTGGTTACCGCGTTTTTCTATCGTGAATTTTCTTTTTCGAGAATACACACAATATATTTTTTTGTATGTCTACTTATTTTACTATTTATTTCAAGATTTTTTTCAAGATTTATATTACAACTCCTTCATACAAAAAAAGCGTACATTGAAAATGTTTTACTTATTGGAAATGGAATTTCTGCGAGAAATTTTTGTCATCGTTTAGAAAGACTAAAAAATCTTGGCATTATACTAAAGGGAGTAATTGAAATAGATAATAATGTTCCCTCGATAATTCCTACTGATATTCAAAAACTAGGAAACATTGATACGTTGCAACAGACTATTAAAGAGAATCAAATTGATCAAGTTTATATTGCATTATCTAACAATCAGCAAACATATCTGCCCAAATTAAGGGAATTACTTTCAGAACAATTCGTAGATATAAAAATTATTCCTGATATTGGCACTTTTCGTACTTTACACACTGAAGTTGAGTCTTTTGAGGATATGCCGATAATTACAATTGTTCAGAGTCCGATGACTGGATGGAACAGAATCGTCAAAAGGTTTATGGACATATTTGGTGCTATTACCGCAATTATCATTTTTGCACCTGTAATTTTAGTAATACCACTTTTGATAAAATTAACTTCAAAAGGTTCTGTTTTATATCGTCAGGAACGTATGGGACTAGATGGAAGAACATTTTTTGCCCTAAAATTTCGTTCCATGGAAACAAATGCTGAGTCAAAAACTGGAGCAGTTTGGGCAAAAGAAAACGATGAGCGTCGTACAAAATTTGGTATATTTCTTCGCAAATATAGTTTGGATGAATTACCACAACTTTTCAATGTCATCAAAGGAGAAATGAGCCTTGTAGGGCCAAGACCGGAACGCCCTATTTTTATTGAGAAATTTAAAAGTCAGATTCCTCACTATATGCTCAGGCATAAAGTTAAAGCAGGTATTACAGGTTGGGCTCAAATAAATGGTTGGAGAGGAAATACCTCTCTTGAAAAACGAATAGAATTTGATCTTTATTATATTGAACGCTGGTCTTTTTGGTTTGATATTAAAATTTTGTTTCTAACTTTTTTTAAAGGGTTTTTTGACCCAAATGCTCAATAATAAGAGTTTTTTTAATTAGAAATTCCAAGTCAAAGTAATCATATCATTCAAATAGTATAATTATTTGCCTATAATTTAGTTAATTTCTAATTATATTAATTTTAGAATTTGAATTTTTTAAATTTAAGGCCGAATAAATAAATAGATGCTAAAATATTGAATAATAAAATAAATTGAAGAAACTTAATTTTTACATAATATTGATCATCTCCCTAGAACTAATTATTTTAGGATGTTCAAAGAACGAAGATAGTTCTTCAACAAATGCTTCCAATGGTGTTTCTGAGTTAAATCAAGTTTTAGGAAGTGATGGTAAATTTGTTGGTTCTTTTCAAGTTCCTCCTAATGGCATTTCTTTTCTATTATCAATTTTCAAAGAAAATAATGATTCTGTCTATTTTTACTCATTGACTGATCCAGACGGAGTAAATATTTTAAGTTCAACTTCTAATCCTAATTTATATTTTGATGCAAGTGGAAGTTTAGGAGAAAATGGTTTGTCTAAGAATGGATATTCTAATATTCTAGTCCCTCAATCTCCTAATTTCAGTGCTAAAGAAGGTACATGGATATTCAAAGCCAAAAATAATGATAGTGTAAAAATTATGCTTCGATCTGGAACTAATCCATCATCAACTACAATAGAAGTACAACCCTACATAACAGGAACTAATTGGTCTACAAATGATCTTGATTCTGCATTAAGCATCTTAAAAGATATCTATACCTCTAGCAAAATAACACTTACAGTCAATAACACAATTATTATCAATGATTATAAATACACTGAAGTATCAAATTCATTTACAGATTCAATAACTTCTGAACTTGTTTCAAAAGGAGACAAAGACAGCGTTAATTTGTTTTTTATTGAAGATTTTAAAAACTCCTCTAATATTTTAGGAGTTGCGGCAGGGATACCTGGATCAATGGGTATTGTAAATTCATGGAATGGTGTTTTAATAAGTCTTTCTACACATGCCACTGGGAATTCACTAGATTCACAATTATTAGGTGAGACTGCGGCACATGAAATGGGTCATCAGCTAGGTTTATTCCACACTACAGAGGCAGGAGGAACAATCTTTGATATTATAGATGATACTGCTGAATGTTCAATTACTAGAGATAATAACAGCAGTGGTATAATTACTGCGGAAGAGTGTGAAGATTTTGGAGGGGATAATGTAATGTTCTGGACGAGTTGGTCATCATCATCACGAACCGCTGGCAAAAAACAAAATAATTTTTCAAATCAACAAATTCATGTCTTAAAAAATTCACCCATTGGAAAGTAAACAAATGGATAATGATTTAATACCACAATTAATAAAATTAAAGTATTTGAAGTATTTTTATATAATTTGTTTTTATTATTGTTATTTCTCTGATATATCACTTGCTAACCCTAAAAAAGATAAGGTCTTGACAATGTTGGAAGGCCGACATTGGAATCTAAATACAGAAAAATTTCTAGGTTTAGGAGGAGGTATAGACATTGTTTTAATTGATATTGCAGGAGACACAAAAATAATCAATTATTTGCGATTTAGAGCTTTAGAAGCATTATCACTGTATCCCACTGAAAAAACCGCTCTTTTCCTAGAAGCAACAGCAGAAAATAATATTTCAGCATTTGCAAGAAGAGGATTTAAAGCATTCAAAATAGGTTTTGAAAAAATTAAACCAAAAAGACTTAAAAGACTGGCTACTCGTTTATTGAAACACCATAACGCCAACGTTAGAATTTCTGCAGCTAGAACTATTCGATCTATGGATACATCAAGATTTAAAAAATATCTTAAATCAGAGTCAAACTCATGGGTAAGAAAAGAAGTACAAAAATAAATTTATTTTAAGCAACCAAACTCAAAATATTTTTTATAAAAACCACTAGAAGAATTATTAAAGATGAACCTACAATCAATAAGTGCATTATAAATAAAACATAGTTTTTTTTTCGAAGATTTTTT
>CACIWU010000023.1 GCA_902590435.1 uncultured SAR324 cluster bacterium
GATGAAATCATCATCAAAATTGTTAATCTAGTCCTTTGCTCAAAAGAAAGTTGATTAACAGGAATATGTTTTGTCTGGCCACCCAAATGTAGTCTATCAATCAAAGATTCAATATTTTTTCGCTGCCCCCCAAACCATGGTCGATTATAAAAATGTTTTGATTTTAAATTTACATTTAGTGAAACTTTTTTATCTGTCCTTTCCCAAAAATCAGTATCAGAGTAAATAATAATTTTAGGTGGAAAAATAATTGAGCCAGTTTTCGGCTTGAGCTTTTGTAGAAACAAACGTAATAATACTTGCTTTTGCTCATTATTTTTAAAAATAAAATGAACTCTATCATTCGCATACAAATCAAAAGTTAACTCTCGGATATCCCATTTAACAAAAGGATTCAATCGATTATTAGACTGGCTTGAGTAGCTCAGATTTCGACAACTTATGATTGATCTAGATGCCATAAATAATTAATGCTTAATCAAATAATTAACTTAAATTCCCTAAGAGAAACTGATCGAATAGCAAAATTAATTTCAAAATATTTATTCAAAGGATCCATAATTATGTTATGGGGTAAAATGGGTTCAGGTAAAACAACATTTACAAAAAGTCTTTGTTCTGGTTTTGGCGTTAATCCAGAAAAAGTAACTTCACCAACTTATACTTTAGTTAATATTTATCCAGGCAATTTATATATTTTTCATGTTGACCTGTTTCGATTGAATTCATCTAAAGAATTAGAGGATTTTGATCGCTCAGATCTTATCAACGACAATGGCATTACAATTATTGAATGGCCAAAATTATTATTAAGTTTCTTGAGTGATGAACCTGTTCTTAACTTAAATATCGAAACACTTTCAAACAAAGCAAGACGACTCAATATGGAAAGTAGTTCAAAAAAGTTTGACACACTTTTTATGAGTTTGAAACAAGAGAATTTTTCAAAACCAAATACAGACATCCTTTCAAATACTACCTTTTGATGATCAGACTGGCAATTGACACATCTTTTGAAAATTTAAGTCTATGTATAACAAAAGACGATTCTCCATTGGCTAATTATTTTTCCTCAAGTAATCGTAAAAATTCTAAAATTATTTTCAATGTTATCGATCATTTACTAAAAAAAGCAAAAATAAAATTAGAAGAAATTGATGTTTATATAATAAACTGTGGACCAGGATCTTATACAGGTGTAAGAATCGGTATGTCAGTAGTCAAAACTTTCGCACAAATCTACCAAAAACCAATAATTCCTGTTAACTCATTAGAATTAATTGCTGGTCAAATTAATAAAAATAATTTAGATTTCCATGTTTTGTTAAACTGCACAAGAAGGGAAATATTTTACGCCACATTCAAAACAATTGATGGCCATTCAATTATTAAGTCTCGAATATTTCTAACAAATCTTGAAAAGTTTCTACAAACAACAAATGATATGTCTGTTGTATTATATCGTTTACAACCTGAAAAAAGGGATCCCGAACCAATGTTTAATCAATTAAAAAGAATTAATTTGGACTTACCAGAACCAGACGCAATTTTGTTAGACAAACTTGGTGCAAGAAAATTCCTTAAATCATCATTTAATACTAATTTACCAGTACATCCATTGTATGTAAAACGCGATATATAAACAAAAAATCATTCGTTTATAAAAAAAGTTAAATTTATTGGTAAAATAAAAATTATTTTCAGACAAAATTTTTAAATCACATATGTTTTGTTAAATTTATTTAAAAAAAATAATATATTCAAGATAGTAACATATTTTCTACATTTATCCCTCGCAATTTGAAATACGGATATGGTTTCAATTATATAAACTTTAAGAAAGACATGAATTTACAACAAGCTAACTATAAAAAATTACAAAATTGGGAAACAATTTTAAATTCTAAACATGATAAGTTTAGGAATGATTCTTTAAATCTGAATTTGACAAGAGGCAAACCTTCAAAAGAACAACTAGATCTTTCAGATGCAATGTTTAATTTTCCAAAAGACATGATGGCATTTGATGAGGAATCGGATCTCAGAAATTATGGTGGACTAGATGGTATCAAGGCAGCTCGGATCTTAGGGGGTGAAATTCTTGGAATTCCTGAATCAGAAGTAATTTCAGCAGATCATAGTAGTTTATCACTTATGTATCTTTACATTCTTCATGCTCTTTATCATGGAGCACAAGGACCAGAGACAGCTTGGATTAATAAAGATGATGTAAAATTTATTGCAGTAGTTCCTGGATATGATAGACATTTCTCAATATGCGAAGCACTTGGAATTCAAATGATAAATGTGAATATAAAAGATGATGGACCAGATATGAATACAGTTGAGGATTTAGTTAGCAAAGATTCTAGTATTAAAGGGATTTGGTGTGTTCCCAAATATTCAAATCCTACTGGCATTATTTATTCAAATGAAGTAGTAGAGAGAATTGCTGCACTAGGCAAAATTGCAGGACCAAATTTTCGTGTTATGTGGGACAATGCTTATTCAGTTCACGACATATATGAACCTCCTAGAGAATTAGCAAATGTTATGGATTTTTGTAGGAAATATGGAACTGAAGACAATTTGATTTTGACTACATCAACTTCCAAAATTACTTTTGCTGGAGGAGGAATATCATTTTTGGGAGCCTCAAAGAAAAATTTGCAATATTTCAAAAATCGCTTATCAATAATGAGCATTGGACCGAATAAGCTTAATCAACAACGACATATTCTCTTCCTAAAAAATTTAAAAGGCATAAAAAATCATATGCAAAATCATGCTAAAATTTTAAGACCAAAGTTTAATTTGGTAGATTCGAGTCTTGAAAAAGAATTGAGTGGAAAAAACATGGGGAAATGGAGTAAACCTAAAGGTGGATATTTTGTATCATTTGATTCTATACATGGACTTGCAAGTGAAATAATAAGCTTAGCTGAAGAAGCCGGGCTTAAACTCACCCCTCCCGGTTCAACCTTCCCTCACGGAAAAGACCCATATAATAATAATATTAGATTGGCTCCAACTTTTCCGACCTTAGAAGAATTAGAATTAGCCATGAAAATTTTTACAAACTGTGTTCAATTAGCTTCAATTAGGAAACTTAAGTAATTCATAAGAACTTAATTGAAGTTTAAAACATTTAATAGGATTTTGGGTGTTACTTTTGTAATTTATTCCATTTTACTATTACGTTTAAAGATAATTCATATAATTGATGACAATATAGTGCAAGGATATTAAGATAGTCTATTCTTGATGTTAAATAAATTCTTCATGAAATTAGTAATTAGATATTTTTGTGATTCAATCTTTTTACAAATTATTCAAAAAATAGAAAAATAATATTTTTTTTCTTGCTTTTATTTTTTATCGTGTCAGACTACAGACACATGTCTCCACATGTAGGGGAGATTTTTTTCAATTATAAATAGGGTCATTATGGCAACAGGCAAAGTAAAATGGTTCAACGAACGTAAAGGATACGGATTCATTGAGCAAGAGTCCGGAAAAGACTTGTTCGTTCATCATTCTGAGGTCCGTGGGGGATATCTCAGAGAAGGAGAAACTGTAGAATTCGAAATTGGAGAGGGACAAAAAGGTCCTTGTGCGGTAAGTGTTCAAACTGCATCATAATTCATTTTAGAATAAACTTTAACTTGACGGGATGTCTGCACAAGCGGTCATCCCGTTTTTTTTTATAATTTTTATGGCAAAACTTAGGGAAGAATTTAAAGAATTCCAAAATGCTTTTTTTAGTGTAAAATATTTTTGGATGTTAATCGTAATGACATTTAGTTGTTTTGTCTTTAGTAGTGTTGTGAATGGAATCCTAATTCCTCACCATTTTTTCTCTGGAGGTATAACTGGATTAGCGCTTTTATTTTATGATTACCTTCCTGCTTTTTTCCCTTTCGGTATTTTGATTGCCTTACTTAATATTCCAATATTTATACTAGGATTTAAAGAGTTTTCTTTAAAATTCATTTTGACTTCAATCATAGGTGTTTTGATATATACTTTAAGCTTAGAACTTACTGAAGGAGTTCGAATATCTATAAATGACCCAATGTTGGCAGCTATTTTCGGTGGTGTTTTAGCTGGAGTTAGTACTGGTTTCTATTTGAATTTAGGTGGTTCCGTCGGGGGACTTGATATTTTAGGAATTGTTATAAAAAAACGCTATGAAATACCAATTGGTTCAGTATTCAATATGGTCAATTTTTTTGTTATTTTCAGCAATGCCTTTCTATTTGATCTTGAAACTTCTTTGTACACTGGAATTTTTATGTATGTCTTCAGTTGGAGTATGCATAAAGGTCAAACTGGATTTTCTCAACGTAAATCAATTTTAATCATTTCAGATAAAACTGATGAAATTGCTGAAAGAGTATTAAAAAAACTTGACCGAGGATTTACGTACTTTTATGCCTCAGGAGGTTATTCAAAAAGAGAAAAACGTGTAATTTATACTGTTATAAATCTTATTGAATTAGGACGTCTAAAAGAATATGTGTTTAAAGCTGATCCAAATGCATTCATCTCTGTTCAAGATACAGGAGATGTAATTGGGAAGCGTTTTCTTACTTGGGAAGATCAAGGATTCAAAAAATAAATTAAAAAAATATGAATTTTTAATTAAATGAAAAAAATTTTTTAGATAATCTAATTTTTTATAATATATTTTTTAAAAAAAACTAGTTTTTCCTATAGCCATATCGATAACATTTTTGGTTTTTTTTTGATAATTTTAGTTGGTATATTTTGTAAAATTTGAACCATTTTACTGATTCTGAATCATCACCTTGGCGACATGCACCAGAAAACCAACTAGCTTAAATCTATAATGGTGTAATGAAAAATTGTTTTACCTTGATCATCGGAAATAATAATATCAGCTACATCAAGTAATTTAAGTTTTTCCAACGTTAATTCCTGTTTCATCGCATAATTCTCTTTTAACAGCTTCAAAAACTGTTACTGTAATTTTTTGTTTAACTCTAGTTATTCTTCACCGTCCCTTGTAAGGTTCTTACTCACTCTTACAAGCAAAAAGTATCACTTCTAAAAACAACTACAACATCTTCTTCTATTGGAATCTCTGTATATTACAGATTTTTAATCATTAATAATTCCTTAACCAATTCTTTAATGATTTTCTAACGGCTTGCTCTTCAATTCCTTCAGTAACTATGATTCCACCTTCCCTTAAAATTTTAATTCCTGCACCATTTACTCTTGGATGAGGATCTTTAATAGAAATTACAACATGAGATATTTTTTTTTCTAATATTTTTTTTGCACAGGAAAGAGTTCTCCCTTTGAATGAACAAGGTTCAAGTGTAGAATATAGTGTTGAACCATTCAGTGAGTGTCCTTGACTCTCTGCATTATTGATTGCATCAATTTCAGCATGTGGCCCTCCAATTGGATGAGTGTAACCCTCACCTATTACTTTATTATCTTTAACTATTACACATCCTACCCAAGGATTATCTTGGGTTTTATTTTTTACCTTCTCACCAAGCTTTAAAGCACGGATCATAAATAATTTTTTTATTTTATTCATAGCTAAAAAAAATATTTCCTAAAAACATAAATAGTTAATTAAAATAAAAAACCTAAACCAACATTGACTTGCCTAGAAAATAGTTTTACTGAATCATCAAGTATTATAGATTCCTCATCAATTTGAGTTTGAAAATTATTATATTCTGTAAAATTTTTTCTAAATTCGATAATTACCTCTCCGACTAGAAAAGGAATTCCTAAATTAAAAAAAAATGATTCTCCAATACTACTCTCTGTAACAAAATTATTCCCACTATAAGTCAATTCTCCTCTTCCCTTTATTAGGCGTCCCGTACCAAAAGTAAAACTTAAAGCACTACCTAATGTGTAAGATAAATCCAAACTATGATTACTGAATTTATAATAAACACCTTCAATATTTCCATTTTTTTGCAATTTATTATAGCCCAACCCCACACCATTAGCGAAAATAAGATTCCCGCTATATCCTAATGTTTTTAGTTTTACTTCTGACTTATTTGAATTTCTAGTAATTTCAGTTTCATCTGAAGATGTTGACAAGTATCTCAATCGCCAAAAATCTTCGGCACTTGCATGGACCGTTAAGAAAATAATAAATAATGATAAGAAAATAAATTTTACAAAATGTAACACTAATTTTTTTTTGTAGTTTTTCAAAAAATATTTGTTTCTTTAAAACATGCAAATTAAATGCTTTTCTTGTGGTGATATATTAGTAAAGATAATAAAATGATACAATCAATGAAAAATTGATTACGTTTATTAACCAAAAATAAATAAGATAATTTCATAAAAAAATTAATTTCAAAAATAATGGTAAAACTTAATTTAACCAAGATAAACAAAACGGGGAATATTGAAATTTTTTTCGCTGCAAATAATGCAATTTCAGAGATAGGAGGCTTGAGAACAATTCTCTTAAAAGGAATTTTTCTAAACTATTTAATATTTTTAATATTAGCATTATTTTTGAATATTTTTTTTTATTTAAAAATTCTAAAACCTATTATCGAATGGATATTTGGGTTTGGTGAAGGGTTTTTTGAGTCTTTAGGTAATTTACTTTTGTGGAGTATCCAACTTTCAGTTTCAGCAATAATAACTCTAATTTCTTTACGTTTTTCAATTGAATTTTTGGGTTTTTGGAATCAAAGTTTAGTTATAAAAATTATAAGATATTTCAGACATATTGATGAAAAAAAACTTTCATTCAAATCTTTTTTGAACGAAATTCGATTTTTTTTTATTGAAGCAATAATTTCATGCCTGTTTCCATCACTACTTTTATTTATTAGTTTGATTCCCTTCATTGGTTTTCCAATTGTATTTGTATTGGAATCCCACTTTTTGGGCAAACAATGTATAAGAGTTTATTTAGAAAATTTAAATAATTTAGAAGAGGTAGAATTTCTTAAAAAAAGATGGCATTGGCTTCCAATTAAAATGGGTTGGCTACCTTCACTTCTAACTTTTATACCCTTTATAGGATGGATTTTGCTACCATTAACACTTACGTACCAAGTAATTGGATTTGCTTTCGTTGCAGAAAGTTCAAGAAAATCTTGATCACCAAAGCCAAGCCGCTCCACGAACTCCGCTAGAATCTCCATGCATGGCCTGCCTTATAGGAGTAGAAAACTCCTTACCAAAAGTCCATTTTCTAACTAAATCAGGAATAGTTTCATATAGACGAGAAATATTTGACATGCCTCCACCTAGAACCAAAACTTCAGGATCAATTATATTTACTATAGTCGCTATGGCCCTAGCAAGTCGACTTTCATAAATTCTCATAACTTTCTCAGCATAAGAATCACCACTATTAAGTAAGTCTGCTATTTCACTACCAGTTTTACATATCCCTGTTTGATTCCTATATTCATTTTCAAAACCTGTTCCTGAAATATATGTTTCAAGGCATCCCTTTTGTCCACAATAACAAGTTGAACCTGGATATTCTTGAGGAGTCATCCAACCTAACGAAACATGTCCCCATTCTCCGGCAATAGAATTTGGACCATCATGAACTTTTTTGTCAATTGCAAGGCCAGCTCCACAACCAGTACCGATAATTATAGCAAATACTACTCTTGATCCCACTCCAGCGCCATCAACTGATTCAGATACAGCGAGACAGTTTGCATCATTTGCAAGACGAACCTCCCTTTTAAGTTTATCTTCTAAATCTTTATTAAAATTTTTACCTATGAGCCAAGTGGAGTTAGCATTTTTAATCTTTCCGGTTTTTATAGAGACTGCTCCAGGAATTCCCACACCAACAGAACCCTTTTGTTTTGTATCCGATTCAATACCTCTAACTATTTCAACAATAGAATTGACTGTACCTTCGTAATCTCCTTTGGGAGTCTTAATTCGCCTTCTTAATATTTCATTCCCTTTATCAGAAATAGCAATTCCCTCTATTTTGGTACCACCTAAATCGATGCCGATTCTCATTTTGACCTTTTGTAAATAATAATTTTAATATTAAATAAAATTTTCATTTACTTTATACAGAAAATTAATTCTTATACCCATTTTTTAGTCTAAGCTTTCCTTCAGAAACAAATACCTTCCAATCTCCCGAAAGAAATAATTCCCATGATTTATTCTTTGTATAAATTAAATCGAAAATTTTTTTTAATTTTTGATAACTCAAAGTTTGTCCTGTATTTTCACAAATAAATTTATGGAGAATCTCTTGTTGCAAAATTTTATCAACTTTTTTCAATTCAGATAAATATAAAATTTCATTTGGAATTTCAATCTTTTTATCTTTATTTTTGTTCCACTCATTGTAGTTTGAATTTAACCAATCTCTAAGTGTTTTACTTTGATCTATTAAATCTAATATTCTTGATTGGAGACCTTCTCTCGTTAATTCTTCTAATAGAGGTATCAATTCAAGTCTCACTCGATTTCTAAGATAAGTTGCACTCTTATTAGATGAATCTTCAATCCAATTAAGATTATTCCTTTTTAAATAATCTTGAAGTTCTGATTTTCTAAAATTAAGCAGTGGCCTTATAAAAGAATCACTTCCCCAGGACATTCCTTGAAGCTTTGAAATATGCACTCCTCTAAGAAGTTTCAATAACAATGTTTCAATTTGATCCTCAGCATGATGAGCAGTAGCTATATAATCTCCTCTAAGACTTTCAAGAAGATTATGAGACTCGAAAATTCTCCATTCACGAGCTAATTCCTGAAAGCCCGACTGTCCCTTAAAAAAATCATTATTTTTTTTAGAATAAAACGGAATTTGCAAATTTTCAGCAAGTGTTTTTACAAACCTTTGCTCTTGATCTGACTCAGGTCTTAGTTGATGATTAAAATGAAGTATATGTAATTCAAGAAAAAGGAGTTTACTCAATTTATGAAGTAAATGAAGTAGTGCTACTGAGTCACTTCCTCCACTGACACAAACTATAATTCTTAAGAAGGTTTTTGATCTATTTTTTAATGTTTTTTTTTCTAAATTTGCATCAAGTAAACATAATTCCCAGTTTTTTTCAAGCCTTTGAAGAAGATTTTCCACATGTATTGTCCTGAAATCATTTAAAATAATTTAAATTTAGATTTCTCTTTTTTTGAAGCTTCTTCAAGTTTCAACAATGAATTCTCAATATGCCTCTGGAGTGTTACATAATTATCGTCTATAACTACAGCACTATCAATAGAATCTTTTCCTAACTTAAGTAAATCCATCATTCCTTCTTCAGTAAATCGCATTAAATCACGGTGGACATATCCATAATGAGTTAAATTCGCAAATTCTGTCAGCACTGGAAGATCAGCTTTAGTTGGTGCAGATTTGTTAATTAGTTTTAGCGCTTTTCTGTATGCCACCAAAGCAAGATTGAATACGGGGGCCATATTTTCTCTCGCACTTTTGTCACCATTTTCAATTCTCAATAATTGATATTTTAGCAATTGCATATTAATACGCCCCTCCATTACAAGAGGATATGTTAACTTTTTATCAACATGCCCCAATTGTTTTGCTAAATCAAGCCCAGCATTTTGAAGTAATGGGATTTGTTTTAACATTTCTATAGCCATTATAGCTTTACTGATAATCATGTTCTGTTTATTAGGATTTATTTTTTCTTCATTTCCCCCAAAAAAAGAATTCGTCACTGTTTGGCCATTTATCAACTCTTCTAATTCTTCACTTGATAAAGTTGTATTCATCTTGGTTTTAATAATTTGTAAAACTGATTCGCAATTAGCTATCAAAGCTTCTGCTATCTGAATTTCAGTCTTAGCAGAATTAATATCATCAACATGCAAATCTTCGGAAAATTCATCATCTATGTCTATCCCACTCATATTGATATTTTTTAATTGCGTAGATTTTATAGACAACATCTTGTGTTTATGAATATTTGCCAACCGCTCTAAATATGAACGGTAAGAAGTGAGAACACACTGCATAAGTGTAGGCGTAATTTCACCAAGATAAACTGGAATTGAAGCCTGAAGCATCATATTTAGATGAGTTTGAAGGTGATGATCTTTACGTTCTCCCAAAACTAGGTTAACTAATCGCAAACGTGCTAAAGAATTTGTCGGGTCACTTTCTAAGGTTTTTATCAACTTTCCAGCTTCCCTATTTTGAGGTGCATCATTCAGCAAAATACTCCCATCAACATGAGGATTTTCATGCTTGCTTTTAATGAATCTTTTTAATCCAGATTTCTTATTATGATGTTTAATATCTTTTACAATTTCTGCAATTTGATTTTGAAATCCGATGAAATTTATATTAGGGATATTTGTATTTTCTTTTGGTCCTTTAGTTGCCATTTTTTGCTCAATTGATAGTGAAAAAAAAGACAATGATAAGTTTTTTTAGTTATATTATACTGAAAAATGAAAAGATAAGGAAACTTTTTATCTAATAAAAATAATCAACTCTAGAATGGAAACTGTATTATATTTTAGTTTTTAAAAATTTATCAACAGTTGCCCCTTTTAGGTATATAAAGATAATACTATATAATAAAAATTTTCGGAAAAATATTTCTTCAAAAGATTTTTGTATAAAATAAAAAAGTTTTAGAAAACTAGTTTTTTGGGAAACAATTAAAAGATTTGAGTGTACTTTTAATTTGGAACTATTAAAAATTTAAGAAATGAATTTAAGTAAAAAATGTTGAAGAGAATATTAAGTTGAGGTAAATATTAACATAGTATTTCTACTTTGACCCACTTTTTGCTAAATCTCCCAAACGACCTAAGAAACCTGCTTTTTGCTTTCCGAGAAGTGGAGCTAGTTTTTTTAATCTTTCTCGAATTAAACTTCCGCTCTCTTGTCTTTTTATCTTTACGTTAGGATTCGCAAGTTTGCTAGCTGATACAATATTTGAATCATTTACATCCGCTGGACGTAAAACTCCGGTTACAGTAGTAATGTAACGAACTTGATTGCGCTGACGATAATCTATTTTTTGTCCTTTTATTAACATATTTCCATCGGGAAGAACCCGAATCACCCTAGCTGAAATACTATCTAAACTTCTCAATATTTCATTTTGTTCTTCTTCTATAGTATCTCTAAGAGTCATTGCCTCTAAAGCAACATTTGCTTTTTCTACACCATCAGTAGGAGTATTTTCAGTGGTCAATTTAGATGGAGGAGCATTAACTATTACACCAACCTCGTTTATGTTAAGTAAATCTCCCCTAAACCTTGCACGATGATCTCTTAGCAAATTTCCAAAGGATGATTCATAACGCCAAAGAGAACCTTCATAAAGATTCCTTCTTGAGGATACTCTCTTGCGTAGAAATCTTTTAGAGGTAATGTTTAATTTTTCATTTTGTTTTTTCTTTTCGTCAGCAATCAAAACTTCTTTTGGGGGCTGTGGTTGTGGCCTTTGTGGGAAACAACCTTCCATAAACATTAAAACAATAATTGTTAAAAATAATTTAACTAAGTTGAGCATAATAAAAATTTACTTAAGCTATTTGAAATGTAATTTAATTGAATATGGAATAATTTTTTTTAATTAATTATTAAATGACACCTAAGAATAAAAGCAAAACATCAAACTTTTTAAAGATATTTCATTGGTTTAGAATAATTTTTGATTGGGGTTTTAGATAACTTTATAAATAAATTTTCGTCTGTTTAATTTACTAAAACGATATTTCTAGTTTTAACTGTAGCAAAAACAACGATCTTGCTTTCAATATTTTTCACAGGAATGCGATCTCCCTCTCTTCCTTTTGCTAAAGAAATGCCTGGTGCTGAAAGTTTTAAAAAAGGAGTTTCAAAAACTATTTGTAATCGATCTCCTGAATTAACCAGTAGAGGAACTGCAATTGAATTTGTACTAAAGGCTTCACTAGGACCTAAAGTACGAGTTGAAACTTTACCTATAATTTGATTTTTATCTGTTAAATAACTGCGTTGTATCCTATCCACATTCTTACGCATTTTCAGCAAATCAGATTCTTCTATAACATGATTCCTCTTAATAGTATCCCGGGCAACAAAAACTTCCCTATATAACTTCAAATATGTTCTTACAAATACTTTTCTTACTGCCACACCATTAACACTAAATTCAACCTCATAATTTTGATATCCTCCCTCCTTTTTGTTTTTACCACTGACTTTTATTACATAACTAACTTGTCCTCTTGGCAAGTATATATCTTTTGTTTTTGCTAAAAGACGGGGCTTTAAATCTTTGTTGTAATTTGATTCCTTGATATGCCTTAAAACAACTTCTTCTATGTCTTTACCTGAAATCTTTAAGGCTGCTCGATGAATTATGCTAGAATCTGATCTAGGGAAAGAAATTTTTTTAGTGTTAACCTTTTGAGAACGTAATCTTGAAATAATTAATGAACGAGTGACCGTCAGTTTCCGACCTGGAAGAGGAGCTCGTCCAATAATAACTTTACTAATCTTGTCATACAAAGAAACATTTTCGCACAAAATTTCAGCTATCTCTCCAAGACTATATTCATCATTATCAATAACTGTTGACTGCGGTAATAAAATTTTAATTTGCTGATTTTCTGGGATTTTTATTTCAATGGGGAAAGAAACTAATGGTAAAAATAATACTAAAAACGATATTAATATGTATTTTTTTGCAATAGTATTATCTATTTTTAATTTTTGTCTAAAAATTTTCATTACCTTTGATCTGCTAATTCTTTTAAGAAATTTCATATCTGAATTTATCTTTTAAAATTAACGAATCAAATTATTTGTATTCTGAAGCATTTCATCTGCAGACTGTATAGCTTTTGAATTAACCTCATATGCACGCTGAGCTGTAATCATATTTACCATCTCCTCTACCAAAGAGACATTAGAACGTTCTAAAAATCCTTGAGTAAGGCTTCCCATATTACTAGAACCAGGGGCATCAACTATAGCATTTCCTGAAGCTGGAGTTGATAGATATAGGTTTTTGCCAATTGGAGTAAGACCTGTTGGATTTTGGAAGCGAGCTAACTGAATGCTTCCAAGTGCTTCAGGCAAATTCTCATCTCTCAAAAAAATTGAAACTGTTCCATCTAAACCCACCTGAACTTTTCTGGTATCTGCTGGAATATTTATTTCTGGATCCATTAACATTCCGTCATTCGTAACCAAGCGTCCCAAACCATCTACGTTGAAATGTCCATCCCTGGTATAAGCTATAATTCCGTTTGGTTGAAGAATTTGAAAAAAACCTATCCCATCGATACTCAAATCAAGATCATTTCCAGTATTTTCCATATTACCCTGAGTATGGACTTTATCAATACTTACATATTTAACACCATGCCCTACGTGAAGTCCCACTGGTACCTGTGTTGAAACAGAAGATGGAACGCCTGCATTTCTCTCATTATAGTATAGTAAATCTTGAAACTGGACCTTACTTTTCTTAAATCCAGTTGTATTTACATTAGCCAAATTATTTGCAGTAGTATCAATATTCCTCTGCTGGGCTTGCATCCCAGTAGCAGCTGTATAAAGTGCACGCATCATAAGCAAATACTCCTTTTATTTTTATTTTTCATGAATTAATGGGTATAAATTTTTTAAGTTATCTTTTATGCTTTAACCAAACTTATTGCAGTTTCATTTAATTTATCAAGTCTTGATAGTGCCTTATGAACCGATTCATAGGCTCTTGTCGCGCTTATCATTCGAGTCATTTCAAGCATGCTGTTTACATTTGAATCTTCAAGCATTCCTTGTTTAATCTTAATTTCACTAGAAGCAATCGGCAAATTATTAACATCTATCGGTGCAAAAAAAACCTTGACCCAGTTTCTGTAATTTATCTTGATTTCGAAATCGAACCAATTTAAAACTGTCTTTAATTTCTCCATTAACGCTTACTTGTCCGCTTTCGTTAACATCAATAAAACCTTCTTTTATTTCAATTTCTCCATTTTTGCCTAATACAGGAAAACCATCATTATTTACAATACGTCCTGCACCATCTAATTGAAAATTTCCTCCACGCGTAAATCTTTCTCCTTGAGGCGTAGCAATTGCAAAAAAACCTTCGTTTGCTATAGCAAAATCTAAATCATTACCTGTGTATCTAATCCTACCAAGCTCAAAGTTTTTACCCACTTCATCAACAATTACTGCTGAATTGTCCATACCGACATAATCATCTAAATACTCATGAGATAAAAATCGTTCTTCATCAGATTCAGGAGTAACTCTCTGAACTGTCGAAAGAATCTCACGAAATGATGGTTGATCTTCTTTAAACCCTACAGTATTGACATTTGCCAAATTATTCGTCAGGGTTTCCATTTTATGTTCGATTACTCCAGCTGCTTGGACGAGGCTTGTCATTCCAGACATGAAATTCCTGATTTTTAAGATTTTTAGAATAATATTTTGATTCTCTTGTAAAAGCAAACAACATACCAGATCGTGTTTAATAACAATTGATATTCTTCATGATTAAATATTAGTTTATTTTTAGAAAAAGACATCGATTTTTTATAAGACTTTATAATTACAAGAATTCACAGCAAATTAAAAATTATCTTCTGACATAAAATAAGTTCATTTAAAGTTAAAAATGTAAATAATTGCGGAACAATATTCTCAATAATAATAAAATTATTTCTAAAATAAATTAAATGTTCATAATTTAAGCACTTTAGTAAAAATTGTGCATAATTTTTAAGCACAATATTTAGATTATTTTTATAATATCTTTTATTATCAGTATTATATATCATGGCCTGGTATTTGCTGATATGATTTAATCTTCAACATTAATAATAGTGTTATTAATATTTTTATAATTTTTTTAAGGAAAAATATCATGAGTACCCCAATTGACCCAATTGATGTAATTCAATTAGCAAAAAAAAAGGAAGCCGTAATGATAGATTTAAAGTTCATCGATTTTCTTGGAACATGGCAACATTTCTCTCTTCCTGTAAGTGAGCTTAACGAGGAAATGCTAATTAATGGTAGAATGTTTGACGGTTCGAGTATCAGATGTTGGCAAACTATTGACAATAGTGACATGAAAGTTTTACCAGATTTATCGACAGTCAAAATGGATCCTTTTTTTGAGCATCCCACATTATCTCTTATTTGTGATATTAAGGACCCTGTTACTGGTGAAGACTACTCTCGAGATCCAAGAAATATAACCAAGAAAGCAGAAAAATACCTCATTTCTAGTGGAATTGGTGATACGATTTTCGTTGGACCTGAAGCAGAATTTTTCATGTTCGATGATATTCGTTTTGGACAAGGACCAGAAGGTGGATTTTATACTATCGATTCTCCTGAGTGCCCTTGGAATTCTGGTGCGGAAGAAGTTGGAGGTAACAAAGGATATAAAATTGGACACAAGATGGGATATTTCCCTACAGCGCCGTTCGACCATGACAGAGATATTAGAGCAGAAATGGTTTTAACCATGGAGGATTTAGGCCTTACAATAGAAGCACAACATCATGAAGTGGCTCCTGCACAGCATGAAATTGACTTTAAGTTTGATACAATGCTTAAATCAGCGGATATGATGCAATGGTACAAGTACATCGTTCGCAATGTTGCAAGAGATAACGGGAAATCAGCTACATTTATGCCAAAACCAATGTTTTCAGATAACGGTAATGGTATGCATACGCATCAGTCTATTTGGAAAGATGGGGAACCATTATTTGCTGGAGATCAATATGCTGGACTAAGTGAAATGGCACTTTATTATATTGGTGGCATTCTAAAGCATGCTCCTGCATTAGCAGCATTGACTAACCCTTTAACCAATTCTTACAAACGTTTAGTTCCAGGGTTTGAAGCACCTATTAATTTGGCATATTCCAATCGTAATCGTTCTGCTACAGTTAGAATTCCTGTAGTTGATTCACCAAAAGCTCGAAGGATTGAATACAGATGCCCAGACTCCGGGGCAAATGTTTATTTAGCTTTTCCAGCAATGATGATGGCTGGACTAGATGGAATTCAAAACAAAATTGACCCTGGTGATCCAATGGATGTAAACATTTACGATCTACCGCCAGAAAAACTAAACAAAATAGGCAAAATGCCATCTTCTCTTAAAGATGCAATAGATGAGCTTGAAAAAGATCACGAATTCTTGCTAAAAGGAGATGTTTTTACCAAAGATGTAATTGATTATTGGATACAGTGGAAGATGGAGGAAGAAGTCAAATCCATTGATTCACGGCCTCATCCTCACGAATTTGAATTATATTACAATTATTAAAATTATACGAAAAAATGTATATGCTCAAATAAAAAGTGTTGCATTGTTATAATAGGTTATATGAATAAAGCTTTTGAGCGGTAAACATTATTACTAATTGGTGTTCTGTCGTTTTTTGGTGTCGGTGTTCAAATCATTATTTCTATTTATAGAGCAATCCTTGAAGAAAATTCTGTTGGTGCGATTGTCGTCAATATGACAGGCTATTTTACGATTCTTACAAATACTTTTACAGCTGTTGTTCTTTCTACTTTGGGTCTATTTCCTCATTCTCGAATAGGAAAAGTTTTTGCCACGCCTAAAGTTTTTGGTTGTGTTGTAACATCGATGCTTTGGGTTGGCGTTGGGTTTCATATACTGTTAAGTGATTATTAGTCCCCTGATGGCATGGAGGCGGTAACGAATTATTTGATCCATTATATTGTACCAGGTGCGTTACTTTTAATCTGGCTAGTCTTCCCAACAAAAGCACAAATTCCTAAGTTGACACCTTTTATTTGGTGAATTTACCTAGTGATTTATGGAATTTATGTCATCCTGCGAGGCAAGTTAATTGACAAGTATCCTTACTCATTTTTCGATGTCAATGTCATAGGCTTCTCTAAAGCACTTCTGAACGGTTTGGTCATATTGATTGTGATTTTGGGCATTGGTTATTTTGTTAGGGCGACAGTCAATCTATCTTTAAGATTGCAGAATTAAAAAATCTAGATGGCTTTTTCAGCTAACCTAAATCTTTCAAATGGACGATTTTCAATGAAGACGTGAAAAATCCCGGTAATCGCTTCCATTATTGCAGCCCACCACCATACTTGATTATAAAAACAAGTATTACCAAATAGGTTGCCGCCCAACCATATAACAGAAAAAGAACCTATTTGGTGGTTTAAAAATACAATACCATATAGGGTATATCTAAGTCCAAACATCTGCGCTACCAAGCCTGAAGTTCATGGAACTGTTGCAAAACAAAGTAATCCATTGGCAAAAGAGAAAGCATAAACTGTGAAAGTTGTAATAGGAATTATAAGAAATAACACAATAACTATTGACCTTGTTCCGAAAATAAAGGCCAGTATCCATTTTTTCGAATAGAGTCCAGAAAGATGACCGGCAGTTAGCGAGCCTATGGTTTTACATAGTCCAATAATTGATAAAATTGCTGCAGCTACAGAGCTATCAAAACCTTTATCTGAATGGGAATATTTTTGCTCCCATGATTTTTATTTTTCCTGCCTTTTTTTAAATTTTTATAATTATCCACGTCTAGATTGTGTTTTTTTGATCTATAAAAATTTACCTGATTATAATATATTAACATCATAGTTAAATAGTTAATTTCAGAAATGTGAGGGGAAATATATTAAAAAGTGTATGATTTTTTGTATTTAAAATTTTCACATAATAGGTCAATATTTTTTATGTTTACTGATACCTAATAGTATTAAAAATTTGCTGTATCCAAAAAAAACAGACAAAGTATAAAACGTGCAACTCATAAAATGGATTGACAACCACTACAGATTGTCGCAGAGTCCCGCCTGGAAAAAAATTTTTCAAGAGCATACCTCAGAATATTTTATTTCCTCAAAAGAACGATTATATGAATTATTGAGGGAATGTGATGCTAATGAAGGAATTGCTATTCAGATGCCGAATTTTCTTCCGATACTGCTATCATCCGGAGAACCTGAAGTTGCGTTAACTCAACTTCTAGAGTTTTCTAAATCTTTTCTAGCAAAAAATAAATCTGATTTTAGCTGGAATCGTCCAGAGGCAAAATCATTGATTCATATTTTTGGAAGGAGTAATTTCATTTCAAACCGATTAATACGAAATCCAGAAATAGCAAAAGAATTAATTGATTCTCCATTTCTTTTTAAGAAAAAAAACCTTGAAAAAATGGAATCTGAACTACAAATTAGAATTAATAAACAGGCAAATATTTCAAAAAAAGAATTAAAGAATATTCTAAGGTGTTATAAGTATGAAGAATATCTAAGAATAACTGTTAGAGATTTAGCTAATATTTGTCCTTTCAAAGAAACTCTGGAGGAACTTTCCAATATTGCAATTTGTTGTTTACGTATTGCACTCACTCAAATAACTTTAAACGAATTGAAATTAGAAAATAATATTTTAACCTCAAAATCAATCCCAAAACTTTCTAAAAAGAGTGTTTCTGAATTATATTTCAACCTAGATAAAGAATTTAAAATAATTTACCCTTTTACGATTTTTGGATTAGGCAAATTAGGAGGGAATGAATTAAACTATTCATCTGATATTGATTTAATTTTCGTTCACGATAATGAAAAAATAACAGGAGACAACGATCAAGATTTTAAAATACGAATGAAAGTGGCTAGAAATTTAATTGATACCATGGCCGACATTACCGAAGAAGGTTTTTTAGCAAGAATGGATATGCGTTTGAGACCTGGGGGTGAACGCTCCCCATTAGTTCAATCTCTAGATGAGATGGAAATATATTATAGTAGAAGTAGGGAAATTTGGGAGCGTCAGGCATTGATCAAAGCTGTTAAAATAGTTGGGAATGCTAAATGCGAAGAAAATTTTTTTAAAATGATAACTCCATTCGTGTATGGAAGTTTATTGGATCAAGAAGTCTTGCAAGATGTTGAAAAAGTAAAGAATCGGATCGAAAAAGAACATTTACGAGAAAGTTTCCTGAATGTAAAATTAGGTGTAGGTGGAATTCGTGAAATAGAATTTTTTGTACAAACTTTTCAACTATTATATGGAGGTAGCAAACCAAAACTCCGCAATCCAAGTACGCTGCAAGCTTTAATAATTTTAAGAGAATTAAAAATAGTCCCTGAACGAGATATTAAAACTTTGGAAGAATCATATCTTTATTTACGACGTGTAGAACATAGCCTTCAATTAAGAGAAGAGAATCAAACTCATTCTTTAACCACAGACATTATTTTGCAAAGAATAATTACAAGAAATCTAGGGTATAACGATTTAAAAATTGAAGTAGCTCGTCAAAAATTCTTGAATGATTTGAAAGATATTATGGGCAGAGTACGTGCTATTTTTAGTGGTTTATTTAGTAGAAAACATCTTGAAATAGAAGCTGCAATAATAAGTTCTGCTCTAATAAAAAATTTTTCACCCGAAGAACAACAATTCATTGAATTATTCTCTCAGCATCTTGCCCCTTTAATTAATGAAAAAACAAAGCATAAGTTTCAGCGCTTGTTCGAATCAATTAGCGTAAAAATTTTTTATTATAAAAAAATGTCCAAATATCCTTCTTTACTTTCTCGATTAACTCGAATAGCAGAAACAAGCGAAATGCTTTGGAATTACTTAATAAATCACTTGGAATTGATCGACGAATTAGATAATTCAAAATTCGATATTTCTTACGAAATTTGGACTGAACAACTTCAAGAAAAATTAAGAAAGTGTATTGGTAATGAAGAAGAAGAAATAGACCTATTGAGGCAGTTTAAGCATAAAAAAACTTTCCTTCTTGGAAGTGCAGAAATGGAAGGTGTATTGTCATATGAAAATACTAGAAATGGCCTAACTATGCTTGCTGATATAATCTTAAAGTTTGCTTTTCAATTGTCACTAAGATGGATGACAAAACGTTATGGTGTAGTTAAAAATTCTGAAGGGGAACAAGGACAGTTTGCAATGATTGGTTTGGGGAAATTAGGTGGATGTGAATTAACTTACTTCTCAGATTTAGACTTAATATTTATACACTCAGGCAATGGGACTTCAAATGGTGTAATTAAAATAAGTTCTCAAGAATATTGGATAAAATTGATACAACGACTTATTGCTTGTCTTACTACAATAACACGAACCGGATATGCCTACAAACTTGATACCCGTCTTCGTCCTTCAGGGAACGCAGGTGTTTTGGTAACTCCTTTGGATATTTATTTAAAATATCATAAAAAATCACAACCCTGGGAACATCAGGCTTTAATCAAAGGTAGAGTAATCGGGGGAACAGGAAAAACAAAATGGTTTAAAAAAGTAGAAGAAGGAATAAAAAAAATCGTTTATGATTGGATACCACCGAAAAATATTGCTTCACAAATAAATCATTTCAGACTTCGTAAAGAACGGGAACTTTCAGGTGAAAATAAAAATAAACGTAACATAAAAGAAGGTAAAGGTGGTTTACTAGATATAGAATATCTTACACAATTAATCCAATTAAAACATGGAAGAAAATTCCCTCAAATACAATCCTCAAAAACCATTGAAGCACTTAAAAATATCGGGAATCTTAATTTAATAAAAAAAGAAGAAACCAAAAATTTAGAGTATAATTACAAATTCTTGAGAGTTATAGAAAATGGACTTCGACTTATCCATGATGATTCAACTAATTTATTAGACCTTGATAGCATTCGTTCAGAAACTATTACACAATTACTTAATCACCACGGATATGAAGTAAAAAACCTTAGAGAATCTGTTGAAAAAGCAACTCAAAGCGTTAGAAAAATTTATTTAAATTATTTTTGATTTTTAAACTTACACAATGTAATTGTTTTTAAAGTATAAAATAATTTTTCTAAAAATATTGCTCCACTAATTCCTGTATCAATTTCATCAAAAATTAATATTTCCACTGTATCAAGTGACGTTAGAACTGTTTTTATTGCGAGCATAATTCTAGACAGTTCTCCACCTGAAGCAATTTTAGATAGACTCTTCATTTCTTGACCAGGATTAACCGATAATAAAAATTTTACATCATCAATTCCTCTAGAAGAGAATGATTCATCTTTATCCATAGATGAATTCGAAATAATTTGGGTTTTAAAAAGCGCCTTATTCATACCTAATTTTTGAAGTTCTTTAACAATACTTTTATCCATATGTTTTGCGGTTTGATGTCGTTGATTAGATAAAAGCAAAGATAATTCTATAAATTGTTTTTTTGAAAAATTTATTTTTTCAATAATTTCCTGCTCATTTTCAACTATATTACTCAGACTATCCAATTCTTTCTTTAATTCTTCAAAAAGATTTATAATTTCATCAGAATTATTTAACTGAAATTTTCTGGAAATTTGTTGAATTTTGCTGAGCCTTTCATTTACCCAGGCAAGACGAGAAGGGTTTTCTTCTAATTTTGAAATGTATTTTGTTAATTCTTGTTGTATATCTTCGCTTTGAAAAAGAATAGACTCAATTCCTGTAAGAATTGTTTTGCATTGTGTGTCTATTTTCTCTGCATCAATTAAGAGTTTTTTCAACAATTCTAATTGTTCTACTATCGAAGAATCTTTTTCTTGCAAATGAAAACTTGCCATATTAAGAAGTTCAGATAGTTTCTCTACATGAGTTAATCTCTTTTCTTCTATTCTAAGGTCATTTTCTTCACCTTGTTTGAGACTTAAGTCTGTTAAGTCGGAAATCATTACTCTTATCTCTTCCTCTCTTTGGGAACGATCTGCAAATTTTAATTTTAATTTGTTTAGTTCCTTTACATCATTTTTTAGTGTTTGGTAAGATTCAGAAACTTTTTTTTTCAATGGTATCAGCTTGCCATATCGATCTAAGAAATCAAGATGTGATGAAACCTGTAATAAAGATTGATTGTCATGTTGTCCATGAATATTAATTAATTGTTGACCAATTTTTTTTAGAAAATCTAGGGTTACTGAAACTCCATTGATATTTCGCTTTTGCCTACCTTTTCTAGAAACTAAGCATCTTACAATTAATTCTTCGCAGATGTTAATACCTGCGTCTTCTAAAATAGTTTTTAGATTAAACTTAGTATTTTGTGAATTATCTTTAGGTAAAGAAAATATAGCTTCAACTATTGCATTATCTTTACCCGATCTTATCATGTCAGGGTCACTACGGTGTCCTAAAACTATTAAAATTGCGTCAATCATAATAGATTTACCAGCTCCAGTTTCTCCTGTA
>CACIWU010000024.1 GCA_902590435.1 uncultured SAR324 cluster bacterium
CCTTATGAAAAAGGAGCTCCTTGCTGGGCTCTAGATGGTGTTCCAGAAGGATTCGGACAAGAACTATTACCTCCAGACATAGAACGTCTTGAACCACACATCATTGCAGCAGGAATTCGTGTTCCAATTTTTGAAACCGCTGGCATTAAAGATCACATCAATGGTCCTATCGCATACACTCCAGACGGGAATCCTATTGTTGGACCAGCTTGGGGACTGAGAAACTTTTGGCTTTCGGAAGGACATAGTTTTGGAATTACTGCTGCAGGTGGATCAGGAAAGCATCTGGCTGAATGGATCATAGAGGGATCACCTAGTATAGACATGATGGGGGTTGATCCTAGACGTTTCAGCTCATCCCAATCAACTAGAGAATTTATAAAGACAAAAAATGAAGAATGTTATGAACACGTTTTTATAATTCACTATGATTTTGAAGAAAGGCCTGCAGCACGTCCCACTAAAACAAGTCCTATTTACGAGCGACAAAAGTCTCTAAACGCAGCTTTTGGTCAACGCTATGGTTGGGAGAGACCAAACTGGTTTGCTCCAGAAGGGATGCCTCCTTTCAACGAGTATAGCTTCCATACACGTAGAACAAATTGGTTTGAATCGGTTGGAGAAGAAGTAAGATCCGTTAGGGAAAATGTAGGTATACTTGATTTAACATCATTCACAAAACATGAAATTTCTGGTACCGGCGCAGAAATATTTTTAAGTAAAATGATAGCTAATCGTTTACCAAAAAAACAGGGGGGTATAGTTTTGGGGCATGCTCTTACTCATTTAGGAGGAGTTGAATCTGAATTCACAATAACTCGTGAAGAAAATGACAAATTTTTCATAGTTAGTTCAGGATCAGCAGAACGACATGATAATGACGTTTTACTCAGAACGCTTCCTAGAGATGGGAGTGTATCTCTTAAAAATATTACACTTGATTATGGAACTCTTGTAATTTGTGGACCTAAATCCAGAAATTTACTCTCAAAACTAACTGAAACAGATCTTTCTAATGAAGAATTTCCATGGCTCACATCTAAGAGAATTTCAGTTGCAGACGTTCCTTTACTCGCTTTGCGAGTAAATTTTGTTGGCGAACTAGGCTGGGAGTTACACCATCCAATAGACCAACAAGTAAAATTATTTGACGCTATTGTAGATGCCGGCAAAGAATTTGGATTAAGGCATTTTGGTATATATGCAATGGAATCAATGCGTATAGAGAAATCATACCGCATGTGGGGAGCTGACTTAACAAGAGAATATACAATTCTGGAAGCAGGGTTGCATCGTTTTGTAAACCTGAAAAAGGATAATTTTGTTGGAAAAGATGCTTTGATCAAACAAAAAGATATTGGTATCCCACAGGAATTTGTAACTCTGGAAATTGAAGTAACAGATGCAGACGCCATGGGTAGCGAACCAATCTTTCATAACGGTGAAATGGTAGGTAGAGCCACGTCTGGCTGTTATGGACACAGCATTAGGAAAAGCCTTGCTTTAGCGTATGTGCTCACGGAACATGGTGATATAGGAACTGAATTGGAAATTGAAATTCTTGGTGAAAGACATCCCGCTCGAATTATATCTGAATCACCATGTGATCCAGAAAATATAAAACTAAAGGCATAATTACAAGAGAAAAAGGGCGCTTTTTTTTCAGAGCTAAAATAATCTATCTAACTGATTGAAAATGTCTTTTGATATCTTACTTACCTATTCTTTGGTAACTACATCTTTTTTGTTAATTCCCGGTCCTACCCTAATTTTAGTAATAAATTACTCTCTTTTGAATGGTAGAAAGGCTTTGTTATATTTAGTCTTAGGTGTAGGTTTAGGTGATTTAACTGCAATAGCTCTCGCTTTCTTAGGATTGGGAATTTTATTGGAAAATTCTACCAATCTATTTAATATTTTAAAATGGATAGGTGCTGTATATTTGATTTTTTTAGGAATAAAAATGATAGTAATTTCATCAAATTCAGAAGAAAAATTTGAAAATACTAATATTCATAATTCAAGAGAAATATTTTTTAATTCTTATATTACGACTGCACTAAATCCTAAAAGTATTGTATTCTTCTTTGCCTTCATTCCGCAATTTATTAATCCTATCTTACCTTTTTATAATCAGACAATAATTTTGGGAGGAATATTTATTTTCCTAGCAATTATTATTGTTTTTGCCTATGTAAATATAGCCATCTTTTTAAGTGAAAAATTGCATCTTAATTCAATTAAAAAATGGACACAGATAGTAGGAGGATTATTGATAATAATAGCAGGAAGTATGACTGTCTTGAATATATAATTTAAATGAAATTAAATATTATTTTTTTACTAAATTGAATTAAATTAAACTATGTCTTTAACTCTTCACGTTGACTTACAATCGCCAACCAAGGCTGTTCATTTCTAGGCTTTCCTTCAGGTCTATAGTAGTGATTCAATATTTTAAAGCCAGAATTTTTTAAATATCGCTGACTGGATTCAAACTCCATATAGTTAACAAAACGTTTACCATACCAACCTTCTTTTACACCCCTAGGATTAGACGAAAATAAGATTCCATTATTTCTTAAAGAACTACGTAATTCTCCCAATACTCTTATTAATTCTTTACTAGGCACATGAAACAATGAAGCATTTGCAAAAATACCATCGTAACTATTATCTTTCAGATCTAATTTAAGAAACTGCTGATTAAGAACCTTACACCCACTTTGTTTTTTTGCCATTTTGCAAAACTTCTCGCAACCATCCAAGCCAGTTGTTCTATGACCCATCGATTTAAAGACACAAAGATCACGACCCGGACCACACCCCAGTTCTAGAATATCTAATTTTTTACCTTTCGGAAAAACGCTCAAAAAAGCGTTTATATTTTGGCTGACATCATGATCTTTGGTACCCAAATAGAATGATTCAGCATTTTCTTCGTAATGTGAAATAGTTATTCTTTCAATCTCATCAAGCTGATTAAAATCTATTTCTTCTGACATTAAAGCTCTTTATCTGCTTTTGCGGCAAATATGAAATCACTTTCTGTTAATCCATCAATTTTGTGAGTCCAAATTGTCAATTTAACTTTACCCCATGCCAAGTAAATATCTGGATGATGACTTTGATTTTCTGCTAGTTCTCCAATTTTAATTGTGAAATCCAAAGCTTTTCTAAAATTTTTGAACAAATACTCCTTTTCCAAATGATGTTCTTCAATTAATTCCCAATTATTATCCAATTTTTCTTTGTATGATAATAGTTCATCACCTTTTAAAGGAGGCACGCCTCCTCTGCAGGGGATACAGACACCATCAGCTAAATCATTCATTGTTAAATCTCCATTTGAAAATATTTTTAAGTTAAAAATATTTTAATCAAAAATTATAAAAATATAAACAAAAATGCTTTCTAAATTATGAAAAATATCGAAATAATTTTATGAAAAAATATTTGTTTCCAATATTATTTCACTAATAATAAAACTTGACTGAAATAATCAATTTAACATAAGTCTAAATCTTTGAATTTTTCCTGTTGCGGTTTTAGGTAACTCAGTTGGATACTGGAACCATCGAGGATATTTGTATGGTGCAAGTCCCGTCTTACAATGTTGCAATAATACTTCTGATATTTTTTCTAGATCATTTATTTTTTCCTTTAAAACTACATGGGCTTCAGGTTTAACAAGCCCTGTGTCGTCTTTCCTCGCAACTACTGCTGCTTCTAAAACATCTGGATGCTCTACCAATTTAGACTCAATTTCAAAAGGTGAACACCAAATCCCTCCAACCTTCATCATATCATCACTACGGCCACCATATATGAAATAGCCTTCAGCATCTTGCCAATATGTATCTCCGGTATTTAACCATCCTTCTATAATAGTTTCATTTGTTTTTTCAGTATTATTCCAGTAATATTTACAAGTAGATTCACCTTGAATCAATAAACGGCCCTCTTCTCCTTGAGAAACTTCTTTTCCATTTTCGTCAACAATTTTTGCATTATATCCTGGGACTAATAAACCACTACTTCCGGGTCTAATGTCATTAAGACGATTTGAAATAAATATATGTAGAGCTTCAGTTGAACCAATTCCATCTAATATTTCGGTACCTGTTTTCTCTTTCCATCTATTCAAAATATTTGCAGGTAAAGCTTCACCAGCAGAAATAGACATCCTAAGTGAAGAAAAATCACAGCTATTTGTTTCTAAACTGTGAAGTTGAGATGCAAAAAGTGTAGGAACTCCAAAAAAAAGAGAAGGCTTAAAACTTTCGATAACATCAAAAGTCGATTCGGGATTAGGTCTCCCTGAAAACAATATACATTTTGCTCCTGACCATAAAGGGAAAGTCATACCATTACCTAAGCCATATGCAAAGAAAAGTTTTGCTGCAGAAAAACAAACATCATCTTCACACACTCCTAAAATATATTTACCATATAACTGGCTAGTAATAACCATACTCTTGTGTGAGTGAACAGCTCCTTTAGGCTTACCAGTGGTCCCAGATGAATAAAGCCAGAAACAATCATCAGTAGGTGTCGCTGAGTTAGCCACAAGCTCCGAACTTTCTAAAAGTATTTCTTCCATAAAGCATTTTAATCCCCCTATCGTAACCAAGGAAAAAACCAACTTATGTGAAACTTTACTAATTGCGCGTTCTACTTCTTTACTAAACTCTGGAGAATAAACTACCCCAGAACAGGCAGAATCTTGTATTATGAAGGCATAATCTTTAGAACGTAAAAGTGTATTAATTGGAACTGGAACAATACCTGCTTTTATGGCTCCCCAAAACAAATAGAAAAACTCAGGAGAATCCTTTACCATCATCAAAATGCGATCGCCTTTTTTAAGACCCAATCTTTTTAGTAAATTCCCTGATTTATTTACATTTTCAAACAACTCCCCGTAAGTCACTTCTATACCATCAGTCGTAATAATGGCCACTTTATCTTTTCTGCCTTCCTTTATGTGACGGTCAATAAATATTTCTGAAACATTAAAGACTGAAGAAAATTCAATTTGGGATGGAATAACGGATGAATTAATTTTTATCGTATTTTTTTGCATAAAAATTATCTTTGGATTATAAATCTAATTCTCTTGAAATAGATTATAATTAATTATCATATTAATTAATAAAATATTCTAAATTTTACTTCATTTTACAAAAAAATTTTAAGAAACTTCATCTGTTTTAAATCAATTAAATCTGACATACTCAAATTCAAAAGGTTGTCGATTTATTTTCCCAGAAGGAGGAGAAATCCAGTTTGCTATTTTTCCTGGTTCAGTAACAGGTTGCATTAAAGATTGGACGAATTTCTTATCATTATTGTTTGGAAGCCAATCGTCTTTCCTATTCTCCCATTCTGATTTCGAAATTATTCCCCCTTCTGGGGTCGTTAGGTAGGCTGAAAATTGACCAATATTCCTGTTGAAAGCTCGATGAGGAATCATAAAACGAAAGTCAAAACCAAAGTCTGAAATGATTTTATTCCAACGACGAACACCTAAATTACTGTCGAGAATATACTCATCTCTTAATCTTTCATTCACTGCGTTAATTGCAGGAACTTCTTTGGTTACAATTTTATCACCTAATAATTCCAAAATAGAATAACCTGAATCATGAAGTAAGTGATCATCTTCAATTTTACTCTCTCCAAAACGTCCCTTTATTCCTGAGTTATAATAATTGGCAGCATTTGTTGAAAGTTCTTGACCAAATAAATCTGTAGAAACACTAAAATGGGAATTTAAATATTTTTGTATAGTTGTTAAATCAATTCCGCCATATTCCCTTATATCTTCAGTATTATTCTCTTTCATCAGTTCACATGATCTTCTTACAATACGCCCTATACCAGTTTCGCCAACAAACATATGGTGCGCCTCTTCAGTAAGCATAAATCTACATGTTCTAGATAATGGGTCAAAAGCTGACTCGGCCAAAGAAGCCAATTGAAATTTCCCATCTCTGTCTGTAAAATATGTAAACATAAAAAAAGATAACCAGTCTGATGTTTCTTCGTTAAATGCTTCAAGAATTCTGGGTTTATCTGGGTCTCCAGAATGTCTCTCAAGCATTGCTTCTGCATCTTCTCTACCATCTCGACCAAAATAAGCCTGTAACAAATATACCATAGCCCACAAATGACGTCCCTCTTCAACATTAATTTGGAAAAGATTCCGTAAATCATAAAGAGAAGGGCAAGTCTTTCCCAATTGCCTCTGTTGTTCTACAGATGCAGGTTCTGTATCACCTTGTGTGACAATTAAGCGACGCAGGTCTGAACGATACTCACCTGGAATTTCCTGCCATACAGGGTCTCCTTTATGAATACCAAACCCTATTCTACGTTCTGAATCAGAAGGTGTAAGAAAAATCCCCCATCTATATTCAGGCATTTTTACATAATCAAAATGAGCCCATCCATCTTTATCAACACTAATTGCAGTCCTAAGATAAACTTCAAGATCTTTACTATTATCTGGTCCTAATTCATTCCACCAGTTTAGAAATTCCGGTTGCCATCTTTCTAAAGCTCGTTTAAGTCTTCGATCATCATTTATGTCGACATTGTTCGGAATTTTTTCATTGTAGTTCAAAATCACTAATCACCTTTATTTTAAAAAATAATTTGTTTATTAATAATCTATGATTTATTTAAATAATTGATAAAAAAAATAGAACTGCAAAGATACAATATCCATTAAAAACTTAAATGATTTTTAAATTTAATATGACATGAATAATTATACACGTTTTTTGTCATATGTTGATTTTTTACCAGTTCCGTACAATTTGAGTGCTCCTTCTTCTCCAACAGCATTTGGTCTTTGAAAAATCCAATTTTGCCATGCTGTCAACCGACCAAAAATTTTTGTTTCAAGTGTTTCTGGTCCTGCGAATCTCAAAGATGCCTCCATACCAGTGAGTGCATCCGGAGAAAAACTAGCTCTTTCTTCTATGGAGATACGTACCTCATCTTGCCAATCTATGTCATCTGGAATAAAGGTCACCAATCCCAATTTATCAGCTTTGACAGCATCCAAATTTTTTCCTACTTGTTCTTCTATATTTTTTACTTTTTCTGGATTATTTAGAAAACGAGTCTGCAATCTAGTCAAATCGTTACACATTGGAAGTGATCCAAAATTCATCTCAGTAGGCCTCAACATTGCTGGCAAATTATCACAATCTTCAAAATTCCCCTCAAGCATATAACTTCTGTCTGCAGCTAATACCAATTCTAGTAAAGTACCTGTAAAGCAACTTCCCGGTTCAATCAATACCATTAAACTACGAGAAACTAAATCAAGACGCTTAAAAACTCTTTTTAAATTAAGTACAATTTCCCGAACCAACCAGTTATCCCTTAAATTAATCAAAGTTTGATCTAATTCCAGAATTTTATCTGCATCTCCACGAGTTCTAATAACCCATGTTCCTAATTCCGGTTCATTAAAAGATAAATGCATGATAAGGTCATCCAACTCTCTAGCCATAGCTAATGTCCAAAATTTTGCGCCTAATTCTAATATCCCTTTAGTACCAGATGGTAAATTCTCAGAAGGTGCTTTTATAGTAATATTTACTATTCTCTTTTTTCTATCAAATTCAACAACAATATTTTCGTATAAAATTCTATCTTTATAAATATTTCGCTTTAGTGGAGTAAGTTTGATACCTTTTTCATTTTTTGGTCGTTTAGATTTCTTTGCATAATCTAAAGCCTTTTTTTGTACTGTTTCTTCAAATTTTGAACGACTAACTAACTGATCAACCAAATTCCAGTTTACAGTTCTTTGCCCACGAATACCTTCAGTAAGTGTACAAAAGTAATCAGCATAATCTCTTCTTACATTACGTTTGTCTACCACTCTTGTGAGTCCACCTGTACCAGGAAGGACAGCTAAAAGTGGAACTTCAGGAAGAGAAATTGCGCTAGAATTATCATCCACTAAAATAATATATTCTGTAGAAAGTGCTAATTCGTAACCTCCACCTGCTGCAACTCCATTAATCGCAGTAATATAAATTTGATCAGAATATTTTGTAGCATCTTCAATTGCGTTTCTAGTTTCATTTGTAAATTTACAAAAATTAACTTTATGTTCATGAGATGAAAGTCCAAGCATTGTTATATTTGCTCCTGAACAAAAAACTCTTTCCAAAGAAGAAGTTATAATTACACTTCTTACTTCTGGATGTTCAAAACGTAATCTTTGCACCACGTCATGTAACTCGATATCTACACCTAAATCGTAAGAATTCATCTTTAACTTATATCCTGGTTTTATACCTCCATCCTCCTTCACTCTCAATTTAAGAATTGCAACTGGAGGGTTAATCTCCAAAGACCAGTGTTTATACTTTTTAGGTTCTGTATTAAATTCAATCAAAATAAAATTACCTAATCTAATTATTTTTTATACATATGTAACAAATTTTTCTTTGACTGTTATCTCAGTCAATATTATTATAAGAAACAGTTACTTAATCGCTTGCTTACCGATTAAATTTACAATTTGAATGGTGGAGTGTCAAGTTTGAATTATAGTGTATATAAAACTTTATTTTCTGAAATTATTCTATACAATTGCAGACATATTCATTCCTAGCTTTACTTAAATATTTTGTTTTAAAAATAGATTTATAATTCAATTTAATATTGTACTTATGAGGTAAAAATTCCAACTCTTTAAGAAAATTTAAGTGTACACACAATCTTTGAAAAATATTTATTTTCCACACTTTCTAAAACTTGATAAATGACTGTTTTTGCTGAATCTCATAAAAATTATAAAAAATTAATTAATGAATCTGAAAAATTATATAAAGAGCAAAATATTGTTCCAAAACGTGTTTCTTTTCAAACGTTAGGTTGTAGGCTTAATCAATCTGAAACTGATATTTTAATTCGTATTTTCCAATTAAATGGTTACAAGGTCGTTCATTCATCTCAGAAAGCTGATATATGCATAATAAATACTTGTACCGTTACAGCAAATAGCGATACAAAAAATAGGCAAGCAATACGAGCAATGAATAGAAAAAATCCAAAAGCTACAATCGCGGTTTTAGGATGCTTCGCTCAAATAAATCCTGAGGAAATATCTAAAATAAAAGGTGTCAATCTAATATTAGGTAACGAAGATAAAGTAAAGATTCTTGATTATTTAAAAGAAATCGATTCTGATCAACCACCTATTATTATACGTCCTAAATTTAGCAAAAATACATTCAAGACACCTATTATTACTAAATTATCTAATTTATATTCAAAAAAAGAAAAAGGTAAGAATGATAATTTATTGAAAATCAATACTAGGAGAAACTATATAATTGACTATAAACAAATTCTAACAAATTCTGTGAAAATAGAAAGGACTCGCTCTAATCTAAAAATTCAGGATGGATGCGATTTCATGTGCTCTTTTTGCATAATCCCTTTTGCAAGAGGTCGTTCTCGTTACAGAGAATTCTCTAATTTGCAAGAAGAAGCCAAAATGCTTGCAGAAACAGGCGTTCGTGAAGTTGTAATTACGGGAGTAAATGTAGGCACTTATAAAACAGGAGATATAAACATTGTCAATGTGATTGATTATCTTAACTCAATTGAAGGAATTGACCGTATTAGAATCAGTTCCATTGAACCTACTACTGTTCCAAAGATCCTTTTTCAGTATATGAAAGATCCACAGCATAAATTGGTTCCATTTTTTCATTTACCATTACAATCTGGTTCAGATGATATTTTAAAAAAAATGAATCGTCGTTACTCTGTTAATGAATACTCTGATGAAATTAGTTCTGCTTTCGAATCAATTCCAGATTTATGTATTGGCACAGATGTTATGGTTGGATTCCCTGGAGAAAGTGAACGTGATTTCGAAAAAACTTTAACTTTATTGAAAAATCTTCCTTTAACATATTTTCACGTGTTTCCATTTTCTGGAAGAGAAAGGACACCGGCTTACAAAGTGAAAGATAAAATATCTCCAGAAATCAAAATTAGGCGAAGTAAATTATTAAGAAGTCTAAGCTCAAAAAAAAGAATAACTTTTTATCAAAGATTTTTGGGAAAAACAAGAAACGTTCTTTTTGAAGCTAAGAAAAACAATAGTAATTACGAAGGATACACAGACAATTATATAAAAGTAAGCCTTGATAAAATTGATGAAATTGATGAAATTGATTATAGAAATAAAATTATTCCTACCAAATTATATAAACTTAAGGGTAACTCTGTTTTAGGTAAATCCTTATCAAATTAAAAAAAGATGTTTTCAATTGTTAGTTGGAATATCCAATACGGGAAAGGAGTCGATGGAATTATAGACCTTCAAAGAATTGCAGATGTTGTACACAAAGATGGCTTGCCAGATGTTTTATGTCTACAAGAAGTTTCCAGAAATGATCCTGAAATAGATAATGGTAGAGATCAAGTCAATGAATTAAAATTATTGTTTCCAAAGTACGATTATTTTTTTGGAGTCTCACATAATCGATCTGTAAGAAACGAAAAACGACGTAAACAATTTGGTAATTTAGTTTTAACTCGCCATTCTCCTATTCAAGTACTTCACCATCTTTTACCTTCTCCAGCTGACCCTAATGCTAGATTTATGTCAAGGCAAGCTACTGAAATGGTAATTAAAACTGATTCTAGTGCTTTTAGATTGATGAGTACTCATCTTGAATTTTTTTCTGAGAAACAACAAATAGCACAAGTGAACCGAATCAGAGAATTACATAAAGAAGCTTGTGAACAATTTCATGAACCAGGAATAGACAAACCAAATACTCCATTTGAAATAGTAGAAAGAACTGAAAATATAGTTATTTGTGGTGATTTTAATTTTACTATTGATAGTTATCCTTACAAGATCATAACTAAACCATTCTCAGGAAAAATTACCAACCTTGTTGACGCTTGGGATGTAATAAATTCTCAAAATTCTCGTAGTCCAACATGTGGATTATTTGATCATAAACAATGGAAACAAGGTCCACATTGTAGAGATTATTTTTTTCTAAGTGAAAAAATAGCATCAAAAATTAAAAAATTTTTTGTAAACGAAGAGACAGCTGCATCTGATCATCAACCTATAAGACTAATAATAAATTTTTAAGATGATACGATATTTTTCAATTATCATTACAATTTTAACTATAGGTTGCAATATCTCAAAATCAAATCATGTTAAGAATTATACAAATAGTCAATATTACGTTTCATGTCCGCCTCATTTGATTTACTGCTACAGAAAGTCCGATTTAATTTGCCGAAGTGAGTACAGAGTATTGGCCGTTAAATTAGAAGATACTCCTACAATGCTTATTAAATGTAATTAGTAATAAAAAACATATTTCAAAAAAATAATTTCAAAACTTTGTGAGGAATATAATGGTGTGCGGTTTGCACTAACTTGAGTTACAAAATAATTAAGAAAATTTTACCCAATCTGCTTGCAAAAATTCTACAAGCTACATAAACTTTCATAGCTGCGTGTTTTTTACGTTGCTTTTATTAAACTTTTTTACGGGATCAAAAAGCTATTAATAATTTGATATTTTTTTTAGCTTATTTTTATTAAACTATGGCAAATCTTAGCCCTTATACACTGGTTATTTCGAATTGTTTAGATTCATTATCCAAAGAAACAGAAGAATCAAAATTGGATGAAAAACAAAAAATGCAGTTAATGGTCAACATGCTTCAAGGAAGGATGTTGGAACATATTAAACAACGTGTAAGTAAACATTACAATATTAAACCTAACGATCTTAGTGAAGAATTTTCCGTTTCGCTTATAGAAGTATTTGCAGAAATTTTTGGTTTATTCCGGCATAAATTTGAAGAAATGCCTTCTTTAGTAAACAAGATTGCCAAAAGAATAGTTGAAGTAGAAAAAAAGGATGATTCAAAGACAGAGGGACGCATAAATAAACTTTATCTGTCTATATTTTGTAAATACTTTGAATACAAAAATATTGAAAAAATTATCTCCACTCTACAAACAGATACTCGTATTCAACAAGCAATTGGTAATGCTATTCCCAATTCCTCTTCTTTTGAAAAACCTTATTTAAATCGTGTAATACATAGTAGATAAAATAAGAACTAAATTTTTCCAAAAAAAATAATTAGTTTAGTAAATATAATTTGAAGGTTGATTTACTAATTTAAATCAACTTTTACCTAATATTTTAAGCATCTGATCTCCAATTTGATCCAGATTTTTCAAAACGTGTATCCCAGCTTCCTCTAGAACTTTCATCTTTTCTAAGGCAGTACCTTCTCCATCAGAAATTATTGCACCAGCATGACCCATCCTACGTCCAGGTGGTGCAGTTTGTCCCGCGATAAAACTTAATATGGGTTTAGAAATATTTTTCTTCGCAAATGATGCTGCTTTTTCTTCCGCATCTCCACCTATTTCCCCTATCATAACAATTGATTCTGTATTTTCATCATTTTGAAATAGTTTAAGACAATCAATGAAATTTGTACCATTTACTGGATCTCCACCTATCCCAATACAAGTCGATTGCCCAAGTCCAACTCGAGTTATCTGACCTACCGCCTCATAAGTCAAAGTACCTGAACGAGAAACAATCCCAACAGTACCCTTTTTATGAATTGAACCAGGCATTATACCTATTTTTGATTCTCCTGGAGTAATTATACCTGGACAATTAGGACCTATTAATCTTGATCCTTTTCTTCTTACAAAGTCTACAGCCTTAACCATATCAAGAACAGGTATTCCTTCAGTAATCGCCACAATCAAATTTATACTTGAATCTGCAGCTTCCATAATTGAGTCAGCAGCAAACGGAGGTGGGACAAGAATCATTGATGCGTTTGCATCAGTAGCTTTAACTGCTTCTCGAACAGTATTATAAATAGGTATTCCTTCTAAGTCCTGTCCACCTTTCCCAGGCGTCACTCCAGCAACAACGTTTGTACCATAATCTCTGCATCCTAAAGTATGAAGCATCCCTTGAGAACCAGTAATACCCTGTACCACTAGTTTAGTATTTTTATCGATAAGTACAGACATAATTTCCTAAACCAATTTATTGCAAATTATTATTTTGTTTACATTCTAGAAAACATAAACTATTTAAAACTAACAACCAAACATAATCAATTAAACATTATGACTATGTTAAATTTAATTGTTATAAAAAACTCTAAATTTCAAAAATTGTAGACCCTGTTGTTTTTCTATTTTGTAAAACACTGTGAGCATGTGCAGCATCTTTCAATGAATATTTTTGATTGATATTTACTGAAACACCTTCATTTATCAAATCAAAGAGTGGATCACTAATCTCCTTTATTAGTTTTTCTGTTTCAGTATGGGGAGCCAAACTAGGTCTAGTAACATAAAGTGATTTTTTCGCTAATGATGCCAAAGATAAGTTAGGAGGAGGACCTGAAGAAGCTCCAAATGAAACTAACATACCAAATGGAGACAAACTTTTTATCGATCCATCAAATGTATCCTTACCAACTCCATCATATACAACTGGTACTCCTTTTCCATTTGTAATTTCTTCGACCCTAGAAGCAAAATCTTCATATAAGTAATTTATAGTATGACTACAACCATTAGCTTTAGCTAATTCAGCCTTTTCTTCTGAACTTACAGTACCAATAACTTCTACTCCCAGTTTATTTAACCATTGACATGCTATAAGACCTACACCTCCTGCTGCTGCATGAAAAAGTACTTTTTGACCTCTCTTTACTGGAAATGTTTTTTTTATTAAATATGATACTGTAAGACCTTTTAAGAGAATTGCCGCGGCTTTGGAGTCGGAAATGTCATTAGGCAACTTAATTAATCTTTCTGCTGGATATAAACGAAATTCAGCGTATGCTCCTGGAGGACCCATTACATAACCGACTCTATCTCCAACTTTAATATTCTTTACCTCTTCTCCTATTTCACTTACAACACCTACTCCTTCCATACCTATACTGGAAGGTAGACTAAGTTGATAGTTTCCATTTCTCTGATAAACATCAATATAGTTTAAACCAACATTATTTTGTTTAATTAAGACTTCACCCCTGTTTGGTTTTTTAATCTTTATTTTTTCCCACTTCATGACCTCAGGGCCACCATAATCATATAAAATTATTGAATGAGTCATAATATTAACTGTAACTATTTAAAAAAATATGTGACGTTTGATAAAAAAATTATTAATATGAATATTAAAAATTTAAGTTTTTTTTAATGTTAAAAGTAAAAATAACAAAGGACCCAACATTAAAATAATTCCTGTAGATGAAAATGCCCAAAACCAGGCTTCTGAACTATTATGTCCTCCAAATTCGTTAAGTACAATCCCAAAACCAATCGGACCAAGAAAAGAACCAATAAATCCAATACTGGAATGAACAGCCATCGTTGCACCGCGATATTCTTTTTCAGCACTTTCAATTACTCCACTTGTAATTGAAGCTGATTCACCAGTTACAAAACATCCATAAACAAGTATTAAAAGAATCATAAGAGGAATAGCCACATTACTGCTATAACCTACCAGAACAGATAAAATTGCTGAAATAGACATTATACCAAATACAATACGTTTCCTCCCAAATCGCATTGATAATTCATTTCCAATCACACTAGATGGCATTCCTAGAATAGTTCCAATAAAAACAATTATCGATGGCTGTATGAAACAACCTCCAGATGGATCAGATAAAGCAAAAGCTAAATAAGCAACAACCCAAGACCTAAATGCAAAAAGTTCATAATTGTGAGTAGAATAGCACGAAATCCATCCTAAAGTCTTATAGTTTTTAAATGCCACCCTTAAATCTAATGAGTGTAGACCGGATCGTTTACCATCACTATTTGGTATATCTTCTAAAACTTTCCAAGCTATAATCATTGCCAGAATAGAACTAAATCCTGCAATCCAAAATGCTGATTCCCAAGGGAACCAATCCAAGACAAAACCTCCTAGCAAAAAAGAAATTGCGCTCCCAATTCCAAATGAAGAGGTGTAAAATGATGTAGCTCTAATTCTGGAAGTACCAGTAAGTCTATCACTCAATGCCTTGAGTCCAGGCATATAAGTTCCAGCAAGACCAATTCCTCCAATAATTCTGAAAATAATTGCGGTCCAAAAACCATCAACAAACAATGCAAAGCCTAAACAGCTTAAAATCGTCATTAAAGAACCTAAAATATATATTTTTTTTGCATCTATCCAATCAGTAAGGCTTACCATAATAATGACAGAAACCATATATGAGCCATAATATATTCCACTTATCCAGCCTGCATCAATACTGTTAAGATCCCACTCATTAAAGAAAAAAGGTAACATGGAGGAAAAAATGAAGACACCTTGCATACTAAGGACTTCAGCAACACACATCCAGGAAATTATAGTAAAGGAAGATTTTCTTTGAAGTTCGATATTGACTGTCATGTTTTTCAAAAAATCATGACTTCATAGAATAAGATAATGCCCTGTATACTCCGATTAACAAAGTTAAAAAACCAGCAACTATCAAAAGTAGACAAATTGGCCTGGAAAGATATTCTAGGATATCATAATGTACCATCTGCATTCCCTGAGCAAAATTTTGTTCACCAATTTTTCCAAGTATTATGCCCAAAACTATTCCAGGAATTGAATAACCAGAACGACGCAGAAGGAATCCAATAACACCAGCAATGAACATAACCATTACATCTAATACAAGGCCACGTCCAATATATGAACCTATGCTAGCTAACAATAAAATCATAGGCGCCAAAAATTGAAATGGGATTTTTAAAAGATATAAAATTGTTTTTGTTTCAATTAAACCAATAAAAAGTATCGATAAATTTGCATAAAACATTGCAGAAAAAACTATCCATATGAGTTCAGGAGAATTATAAAATACCATTGGACCAGGTTCTAAATCATGCATTTGAAATACAGCTACCATCATCGCAGTTAATGCCCCTCCAGGTAATCCCAAAGCTAACAAAGGGATCATTGCTGCTCCAGTTGCAGCATTATTTGCAGTTTCAGAGGAAATTACACCTTCAATGTTTCCCTTTCCAAACGATTCTTTATTTTTAGACCATCTTACTGCTTCACCATATCCCATAAATGCAGCTAGAGTAGCTCCTATACCTGGCAATATTCCACAAAAGAATCCGACAAATATTGACCTTACTACAGCAATTTTTTGTGCCCATAATTCTAATATAGTAGGAAATTTTACACTCATTTTTGGAGCTTCATATTTACCAATTGCCTTTTTTTCAGCTTGGACAAATATTTCAGAAACAGCAAAAAAACCCAAAATAGCAGGAACAAATGCAATACCTGCTGCTAAATCGGAATAACCAAAATTATATCTGTTAATACCACCAACCGGATCTTGCCCGATGGTAGCAACAATCAAACCAAGTAATACAGACATCCACCCTTTCCAAATAGTCCTACCACCAACTGAAGAAGCCACAGCCAATCCAAAGAATACAAGTGCAAATATTTCAGGTGGGCCAATATTAGAAATAGCCCAATTTGCAAGTGGTTCAGTTGCTGCCATCATTACTATGGCAGAAGATAATCCCCCAATAGCAGAACACAAAACTGCTGCACCAACGGCTTTTCCGGACTGACCATTCCTTGTCATAGGATAACCATCAAATGCAGTTGGAGCATTTTCAGGTGCACCAGGAATATTGAACAGAATTGCAGTAATGGCACCTCCATAAGTGCCTGTACAGTAAATTACAGCAAATAACATAACGCCCTGTGCAGGATCAAGACTAGCAGTAAAAGGTAAAAGAATTGCGGCCAACGTTAACATACTCACTCCTGGAATAGCGCCAAAAAGCATTCCGCCCAGGACCCCGAAAATAAATATTGCAATTGTGGTGGAGTCACCAAAAAGCGATGCACTACCTAAAATAAAATTTTCTATCATATCATATATGGCTTAAAAATTTAGAGATTGATGTAAATTTGTATTTAAAGTCAGCATTAAAGCACTAAAATCATAAAAAGGAGATACATTTCCCTGTGGAAGAGGAGCATTCAAAACTACCATAAATAATAAAATAAGTAAGAAATAAATAAATAAAGTGATCGATATAATCCACTTGATTCTTTTTTCTCCTAATAAAAAAATTATAACTGCAATAAAAAAAGGAGTCGCTGAATAAAATCCGACTGGCTTTAAGGATAATGCAAATATCAAAGGGCTTATTAATATCGCAATCAATTTTTTTATTGAATTAAAATCATCATAAGAAATTTCTTCCTGTTCATCAGAAATACCAACTCTTCCAAGTTGAATCCCTGACCCTTTTTTGTGGATATGAAGAAAATTACCAAGCGTCACAAAAAACAGTAAAATCAGTATTGACCTTGGCCATCCTGTCGCTCCATACTTATATATTTCAATTTCTTGATCAAATTCAAAAGAGAAAAAGTAAAATATGAGAACTATAGATAGCCATACTACTGCTTCAACAATATGTACTCTTCTTATATTAGACATTAATTCTCAAAAAAAAATTAAGAAGGTGTGTCCGGCATAATTCTACCGGACACAAACGGAGATGTTTTTTTCGAAGTATTTTATAAAGTAGATGAATTATTTAACATTCAATCCCATCTCTTTATAAACATTTCTATATTGAATGATTGAGGCTCGTATTAAATCCCTCGCACCAGCTGTGTCTCTATAACTATCTATGACAGTCATAAATTTTGATTCGTTAAATTTTTGATAACTATTTTGACAATATCCCCTTTGAAATGCCCATTGTAACCATTTAACTCTATCCGATGGTGCATTCGCGTGTACATAAAAACCTCTAAATCGAAGAAGAGGCTCAAAGTTCATACCCATTTCTTTATGAGTAGGAACATTACCAAACACTCCAGGTCTTTCATTAAAAACCGTAAGTATTGGTTTGAATTTTTTTGCGTCAAGAAACTTTCTCACATCACCTGGCTGTTCAAAGAGAGCATCAACTTGTCCACCGAGAAGTGCTCCATATCTTGGAGCTCCCTTATCAAATGAAATCTGCTGAATCTTTATACCTGCGGCTTCAGTAATAAATTTCATTGTAACACGCTCCATTGATCCTTCCTTAGACACGTTGGCAATAGTAGATTTACCGTTTTGAGCTTTTACCCATTTAACGAAAGACTTCCAGTCATTATAACGCGTTTCATTAGTACGAATGTATATTTGTGAGAAAGTAACCTGTGATATAACAAGAGGGATCAAATCTACAGCAGGATTTGGCCTACTGGAATCCAATGCATGCGCTGAAGATGCATCATCAATATGTTCTAGAACCGTATATCCGTCTGATGGAGCAGACATATATGCCGTCATCCCAACTGTACCTGAACCACCAGGTTTATGGTCTCTATTTATACTTACACCAGTAAGGCTAGTTACTGCTTCAGCCATTGCTGCAGCAATTTGACCGGATCCTCCAGCAGGACCATATGGAACTATCATTGTTAATGCTCTACTTGGAAATCCAGATGGTTTACCCATACTACTTTTTTTAACCTTACATTCGAAAGAAATAGCAACATTCGCCATTGAAATAATAAACATGATTGCAAGGCTTATTCTACCCAGACTTTTAAGATTATTTTTAATCATTTGCCCCCGATTTAATTTTTTGTAATTTAGAAAATGCCATCACTAGTTGTAATGACTTTGTGGATTTTTTAACTTCTTGTAATATAATTGTCAAGAGTAAAAAATTTTTTGTCACTTAAAGATTAGATTTTATTACGAGATTAAGTTAAAAAAATAAATCATTAAAATCTCTAAAATATTTTGAATAATAGATTTTCACCAAAATTAAAAAATTTTAATATATAGTTAGTTAGACCTTTTCAATTTATTTATTTTTTTTGATTGTATTGTAATAATTATATATATATAAATTTGATATAAAATTTTAAAAATCTTCTTTTCTACGAAAAAAATGTCGCATACTTCTATTGAAAAAATTATTTTTAAAGCAAGAGAGGCACAGTCAAAATTTGAATTTGCCGAACAGGATATTGTTGATGAGTTAATAGTTGCTCTAGCATGGTCTATTATTAAACCAGAAACAAATCGTTTACTGGCTGAGAAAGCAGTTCGTGATACTGGCTTGGGAAATGTAGAAGATAAAATAATCAAGAATCATAGAAAAACATTGGGTCTATTGAGGGATCTAAAAAACGCACCTACTTGTGGAATAATTAATGAAATTCCTGAAAGAGGACTGATTGAGATCGCAAGGCCCGTTGGTATAGTAGGAGCTGTTACCCCATCTACTAATCCAATAGCGACTCCACTAAATAAAATTTTAAATTCAATTAAATGTCGAAACGCTATAATACTTGCTCCTTCGCCTAAGGGTGAAAAAGTTTGTCAAAGAATTGTTGAATTGTTGCAAAACACCTTAACTATATTTAACCAACCAAAAAATCTAATTCAAAAACTACCAGCTCCCATCACAAAGGAATCTACTCAAGTACTAATGAAATTAGTTGATCTTATATTGGTTACTGGATCACAGAATAATGTCCGTGAAGCTTATCGAAGTGGAACACCTGCAATTGGAGTAGGAGCTGGGAATGTATCCTCTATAATCGACGAAACCGCTGACATTATTTCAGCTGCTAAAAATATAGTACTTTCAAAATCATTTGACAATGCTACCAGTTGTTCATCAGAAAATAGTATAATAATTGTAGAAGAAATCTATGACAAAACAATTTCCGCTCTAGATGAACAGGGGGCAATATTATTAAATACTGATGAAAAGGAAGTACTAAAAAATGCTTTGTGGAAAGATGGGAAATTAAATCCAGATTTAATTGCAAAATCGGCTTTTGATATATCAAAGGCAATAAATTTAACTCGTTCCAAAATAGAAAAAATAAAAGTGTTAATGGTTGAGGAAAAAGAAAAAGGGCAAATACATCCTTTTTCCGGTGAGAAACTATGCCCCGTTCTGACTGTTTATCGTGCATCAAATTTTGAAGAT